>NZ_JAERLX010000030.1:0-590 GCF_018256135.1 Gluconobacter sp. Dm-74
CAGGCCCAGACGGAAGAACATCTCGAACGCGCCCGTCTGGCGCCGTTGCACGAGCAGGAAGAGCGGCTGATGCATGCCATCGCCGTCCTTGTGGGCGACATGCCGGGCCAGCTTGAGGAAGAGCTGGAAAAGCGCCGTCCGATCCCCGATCTGCCGCGCTTCCCCGACAGCCTGCCGTCGATCGTGCTGGCCAACCGTCCCGACATCCGTGTGGCCGAGGCCGAATACGCGGCCGACACTGCGCGCGTGGGCATTGCGGTCTCGAACCTCTATCCGAAATTCATGATCCCGCTGACGTTCAACCCGAACGCGTCCGCCGCCTATCAGGCGTTCCAGGCGGGCGGCATGGCGTGGAGCTTCATGATGATGGCGACGCTGCCGGTCATTCATGGCGGCCGCTACACCGCCGCGATCGCGCAGGCCCGGGCCGAGGCCGAGGGCAGCCGCCTGAACTACCGCAAAACGGTGCTCAAGGCGTTTGCGGATGTCGAGGACGCGATGGGCGACTGGCGGCATAATGCCGAACTGGTCGAGCAGCTGAACCAGGCCTCCGTCGATGCCGGCCTCGCCCGCGACCGCGCCCAGAAGCT
>NZ_JAERLX010000031.1:0-774 GCF_018256135.1 Gluconobacter sp. Dm-74
TTTCTTCCCATTGTTTACGATCCGACAATCGCTGATGCCTGCCTTCAGTACAGCCGTCTCTTCGAGAGACCACAGGGGATGTATCTTTCGCTACGTCACAAAGGTCGTGTGAAAGAGGTACTCGCCAACTGGCCCGAAAAAGATGTGCGCTTCATTTGCGTCAGTTCCGGCGGCCGTATTCTGGGGCTCGGAGATATCGGAGCCAACGGTATGGGCATTCCGGTGGGCAAGCTGCAACTCTATACGGCCTGCGCCGCCATCCCACCTCAGGGCCTGATGCCAATGTTACTGGATATCGGTACAACCAATCAGGAATTGATTGACGATCCACTTTATCTCGGTTTGCGGCAGGCACCCCCATCGTCAGACGAACTCGACGCATTCGTTGATGAACTCGTCGCAGCCATTCAAGAGCTTTATCCTCGTTGCTGCTTACATTTTGAAGACTGGAAAGGAGACGATGCCATCCGCCTACTGGCGCGATACCGTGACAAAATCCTTTGCTATAATGACGATATTCAGGGGACTGCGGCCATTACGATCGCGGGCCTCGACACCGCCCTNCTGTCGATCAAAGGCGAGGCGCTGAAAGAACAGCGTATCCTGTTCTACGGTGCAGGGTCTGCCGGGATCGGTATCGCAAATATGATCGTGAGTGCATTACAGGACGAAGGTCTTTCTGCAACTGACGCCCGCGCCCGCATTTCCATGATGGATATCAACGGTTTGATCGAACCTTCGCGGCAGGATCTTAATCCGTCTCAGAAAGTGTTC
>NZ_JAERLX010000031.1:779-1159 GCF_018256135.1 Gluconobacter sp. Dm-74
TTCGCCCACTCCCATGCCGCGACGAAAGACCTTGCGGCGGCAGTCAGAGCCATTAAGCCCACTGTTCTGATCGGCGTTAGCACCAACGCGGGTGGCTTCACCGAGGAAGTCGTTCGTACCATGGCGAGCATCAACGACAGGCCCGTTATTTTCGCGCTCTCCAATCCCACCGACAAGGCGGAATGTACCGCCGAACAGGCTTATCGCTGGACAGACGGCCGTGCCCTCTTCGCTGCTGGCGTCCAGTTCGACGATGTTACTTTGAATGGCAAAACGCTCACCCCCGGACAGGCCAATAATTTTTATATCTTCCCCGCCGTGGCACTGGCTGTCTGGGCAACACAGGCACGACGCATCACCGACGAGGTCTTCCTTGAAGC
>NZ_JAERLX010000032.1:0-155 GCF_018256135.1 Gluconobacter sp. Dm-74
AGTGTCATATCCTGCTCCATCGCCACATGGGCAATGGCAGAGGCTTTATCGTATCCGATATCAGGACTTAGTGCTGTTACCAGCATGATCGACCGTGAGACCATTTCACGAATACGTTTCAGATTAAGTTCTGTACCTTCGACAGAATACTGACG
>NZ_JAERLX010000032.1:170-643 GCF_018256135.1 Gluconobacter sp. Dm-74
ATGCAGGACGTTATTGATGACGATCGGTCGCATGGCGTTGAGTTCGAAATTGCCCTGACTGCCGGCGAAAGCGACCGAGGTATCATCACCAATGACCTGGATCGCGATCATGACGAGGGCCTCGCATTGAGTAGGATTGACCTTGCCCGGCATGATCGACGATCCGGGCTCATTTTCTGGCAGCCGCAACTCACCCAACCCGCATCGTGGCCCGGAAGCCAGCCAGCGCATGTCGTTGGCGATCTTCATGAGTGCTACNNNCCCAACCCGCATCGTGGCCCGGAAGCCAGCCAGCGCATGTCGTTGGCGATCTTCATGAGTGCTACGGCCACGCCTCGCAAAGCTGCGCTCATGCGAACCATGGCATCTAGAGTACCTTGGGCGGAAAATTTATTTGGCGCTGTAACATATGGCTCGCCTGTTAGTTGGGCTATGGCATTGGCCATATCGACGCTGAAACCTTTAGGTGCATT
>NZ_JAERLX010000003.1:0-465423 GCF_018256135.1 Gluconobacter sp. Dm-74
CCCCATGATAGCCACCACCGGGAGGGCGGAACCCGCCGCCGCCCGGACCATGAAAGCCGCCCCCCATACCGCCGGGCCTCATACCCCTGCCCATACCACCGGGGCCCATGCCACCACCGTGGAATCCCCCACCGGGGCCTCCGCCACCATGAAATCCACCGGCTCCGCCACCCGGACCTCCGCCCGGGCCGCCCCCATGCTGGGCAAAAGCGGGAACGGAAATCGTGGACGCCAGCAAGGCCAGCATCAGTGCAGCGGCCGGTTTGTATGTGAAGATCATGGCAAGTCTCCTGCGGGAAATCCCGATCATGTTTTCCATATCGGCATTACCAGATCGTGTAGGAAGAGGGCCTTTCCATGACGAAACAACTTGTTTCACGTGAAACACTTCTGTCACCTTCGCTTCCGCTTCGCGCCCAGATGCCCCCCAAGGCTTTCCAGTGCCAGACGAAGCTCCTCATCCTCAATATCCGGCACTTCAATCTGCAACGGTTTCGGACGCTTCGGCGTCGGCCGTTCGAACGCCACCAGATCCTGAACAATCTTCAAACGCTCGATCCCATATTCGCCCCGCAGCCCACAGGCCACATTGATGCGCTCGATGATCTGCGGCGCCAGATGCTGAAGCTCCATGGCAATCGGTCCCGCACAGGCCAGCGTCAGCGTTCCCGCCGACAGACGGCGCGGTTCAGTCTGTTTGGACAGACGCGGACCGACAAAATCCGCCCAGTCCATCATCAGACGCGCCAGAACCGGTGGCTTCTTCTTGAAGACAGGCTGTGTCAGCGCCTGCACGAAAGACCCGATCTGCTTCGTGCCCGAACGGCGCGGCGTCCAGTTGCGATCAGGCGCGGGAACCCAGCCATCAGGCTCCTGCGCTGGTTTCTTTCGGGCCGTATTTCGCAACGGGCGCTTGTCCGAACCGCGATCCTTCGTCATATCCGTTCCCGTGACTCCTGATGCATCCGCCCTGCTGCGCTGGTACGACCACCACCGCCGCGCCCTTCCCTGGCGCAGCCTGCCCGGCCAGCGTCCAGACCCATATGCCGTCTGGCTGAGCGAAATTATGCTCCAGCAGACAACCGTCAAAGCCGTCATATCCTATTACGAGCGCTTTCTCACGCATTACCCTACAGTTCAGGACCTCGCGGCGGCTCCGCTCGAAGACGTCCTGCACCTCTGGGCCGGCCTCGGCTACTATGCCCGTGCCCGCAATCTCCATGCCTGTGCAAAACGCGTCTCCGGACGCGGCGGTTTCCCAGACACAGTCACAGAGTTGCTAACCCTTCCCGGAATCGGTTCCTACACGGCACGCGCCATCGCCGCCATCGCCTTTGGGCGCCCCGTCGTCCCCGTTGACGGCAATGTCGAACGCGTCACGGCCCGCCTCAACGCAACCGAAGAGCCGCTCCCGGCTGCACGCCCGCTTCTGGCAAAACAGGCCGCACTCCTGAACGCCAATCCTATCGCACAAAGCCGTCCCTCCGACTTCGCACAGGCCCTGTTCGACCTCGGCGCAACGATCTGCACACCCCGCAACCCTGCCTGTCTGACCTGCCCCTGGCAGACCTCCTGCATCGCCCATGCCCGCGGAATCGCATCCCAACTCCCGGCCAAACAGCCCAAACAGACACGCCCCACCCGCTACGGCGCACATTTCCTCCTGCACGATTCCAACGGCCAGATCCTGCTGCGAACCCGCCCTCCCACAGGCCTGCTGGGCGGCATGGACGAACTCCCCGGAACCGACTGGCGCAGCACACCCTGGAGCGAAGACGAAGCCCTCGCCCATGCCCCCGGCCTGACCGACTGGACCCGCAGAGGCGAAATCCGCCATGTCTTCACTCATTTCACCCTGTTCCTCACGGTCTATGAGGCTTGCCTTCCACAGGGCCATAATGCAGGGATCGATTCCTCTTTCGGCACGTTCCGCTCAACGAAGCGCGCCGCCCTGCCCGGCGTCATGAAGAAATGTCTGGCCCTCACCCAACAGCCTTCGGAGACATGATGACTGAGACCCCTCCGACACTCCGCCTCTGGTTCATGGACTGGTTCGGCTGGATGCTCGATCATAATTCCGTAAGGGACGCCCTCGACCGCACCCCCTTTCAGGAAGGCCGCCTTCCGGGCCTCAGCATCGCCGTTCCATTACCTTTCCAGCTTCCCTGCCGTCCGGTTCTGGAAAAACGGGTTTCAATGCCCCGCCCTTTTCCAGAAATGGAAATGCAGGAATTCCCCCCAAACCGCGTGGTTTTTTTTATTCCGCGGACCGGCACCTATCTAAGAAGCTCTCCTCTTGGTCCAGAGCCCGTAGATTTTTTGGCTCCTAAGCCAGGGGAATGGGAAATTTTCTTTCCCATGACCGTCGAAATGTTGCGTGGATTGTCTCTGATCCTCAAACCCAACACCGTAAAACTGCAAGACGACGCGGGGAATGCCCTGCCTACCCCCACCCTCCAGCAAGGATTCGTGCTCCAGTTTGGCGACAGGAACCTCCCCTTGTTCCTGAACACGACAACCCTGATCCAGATCGGCCAGATCATGCCAGGCGCCATCGCCAAAATCGCACTGACATGGGATGCCGACGCCCAACCTGTCAATTTTACCGTATCCCGCGAAACACCCACCCAATCAGAAATAGTATAAAAATATCCCCATAAACGAAATATATGGAAAGATTTCTCCTATATATTCGACACACCATAACAAATTCTGCTATTTAAAATACCTAAGCAAGACCATTTCAGTCCTTATCATTTTCACAGAAATTGTCTGTCTGTATTGTATTCTCCCTCACGTGAAAGGGTTTTTTCAATTAATTGTAATTTTTGATCGATGTCCTTCACAGACAGAATTTTTGTTCTAAACATTTGTGCGTCTGAAGCAGGCGGGTATTTCATACGAAGCCGGTCTGTTTTCCGGCTGTCATGGGAAGATATGTCGCCAACTGGTTCTTTTCTTGCCGTTTTCAGGGACCGTCTCAACGGACCGGACCGTTTATTGTCTTACCCCACCCATTATTTAACGACAGACAATCGCTATCCCGGATTTTATAATTTTCCGCTCTCCTTGACAGTACATCATCCCTCGCAACCCTGCTTCAGACACCAGCCCGCAACCTGCCATCCGCCTGTCTCTGGTCAGATGACTGCATGGTCCTGTCAGCACGCCAGACCATCCAGTCATCTGACCGTCCCTATGGCTCTTGAGGTATCGAAATCATGACCTACACTGTCGGACATTATCTTTCCGAACGCCTGACGCAGATCGGCCTGAAGCATCATTTTGCCGTCGCAGGTGACTACAACCTCGTTCTGCTCGACCAGATGATCGAACAGGGCGGCACCAAGCAGATCTATGACTGTAACGAGCTGAACTGCTCCTTCGCCGCCGAAGGCTATGCCCGCGCCAATGGCGCCGCCGCAGCCATCATCACCTTCAGCGTCGGCGCGATTTCCGCCATGAACGGTCTGGGCGGCGCTTACGCCGAAAACCTGCCGATCCTCGTGATTT
Source organism: Gluconobacter sp. Dm-74 (assembly GCF_018256135.1). NCBI lineage: Bacteria > Pseudomonadati > Pseudomonadota > Alphaproteobacteria > Acetobacterales > Acetobacteraceae > Gluconobacter > Gluconobacter sp. Dm-74. The sequence goes on from NZ_JAERLX010000003.1 coordinate 3,514, forward strand.
CCGGTGCGCCAAACACCAACGATCACGGTTCGGGCCACGTCCTGCATCACACGATCGGCACGACCGAATACAGCTACCAGATGGAAATGGCGAAGCACGTCACCTGCGCCGCCGAAAGCATCACCTCCGCCGAAACAGCTCCGGCAAAGATCGACCACGTCATCCGCACCATGCTGCGCGAGAAGAAGCCGGCCTATCTCGAAATCGCCTGTAACCTCTCCGCCGCACCCTGTGTCCGTCCGGGTCCGGTGTCGTCCCTGCACGCCCACCCACGCCCCGACGAAGCCAGCCTCAAGGCCGCTCTGGACGAGAGCCTGAGCTTCCTCGACAAGGCCAGCAAGGTCGCCATCCTCGTCGGTACCAAGCTGCGCGCCGCCGAAGCGCTCAAAGAAACCGTCGAGCTGGCCGACAAGCTCGGCTGCCCCGTGACGGTCATGGCCGCCGCCAAAAGCTACTTCCCCGAAACGCATCCCGGCTTCCGTGGTGTTTACTGGGGCGATGTCAGCAGCCCCGGTGCGCAGGAGATCATCGAAGGCGCCGACGCCGTGATCTGCCTTGCTCCCGTCTGGAACGACTACTCCTCGGGCGGCTGGAAGAGCATCATCCGCGGCGAAAAGGTTCTCGAAATCGATCCGGACCGCGTGACCGTCAACGGCAAGACCTTCGACGGCTTCCGCCTCAAGGAATTCGTCAAAGCCCTGAGCGAGAAGGCCCCGAAGAAGTCCGCAGCTCTGACCGGCGAATACAAGCCCGTCATCCTGCCGAAGGCCGATCAGGCCAAACCGCTAACCAACGACGAAATGACCCGCCAGATCAACGAACTGGTCGACGGCAACACCACCCTTTTCGCCGAGACCGGCGACTCATGGTTCAACGCCATGCGTATGCACCTTCCCGAAGGTGCGAAGGTCGAGACGGAAATGCAGTGGGGCCATATCGGCTGGTCCGTTCCGTCCATGTTCGGCAACGCCACCGGCTCGCCGGAGCGCAAGCATGTGCTGATGGTCGGTGACGGCTCCTTCCAGCTCACCGCGCAGGAAGTGGCCCAGATGGTCCGCTACGAACTGCCGGTCATCATCTTCCTGGTGAACAACCACGGCTACGTCATCGAAATCGCCATCCATGACGGCCCGTACAACTACATCCAGAACTGGGATTACGCCGCTCTGATGCAGTGCTTCAATCAGGGCGTCCCCGGCGAGGAAAGCGGCAAGTACGGTCTCGGCCTGCATGCCACGACGGGCGAAGAACTGGCCGAAGCCATCGCCCAGGCCAAGAAGAACACCCGCGGCCCGACCCTCATCGAGTGCAAACTCGACCGGACGGACTGCACCAAGACACTGGTCCAGTGGGGCAAGGCTGTTGCAGCCGCAAACTCCCGCAAGCCCCAAAATACCTGATCATAAGCAGGTCTCTAACGAAAACCCCCCGTGTCAGACACGGGGGGTTTTTCTTTTGTACCGTATAAAAACCTGACAACCATCAGAGCAGACGCGCAACCTTCATGAATAGAAACGTCACGCTCATGAAGACGAAACAGACAATGCCTGCCTCCACGGTCCCCAAAGACCCCTGAGCCAGAAACATCCCACCGGTATTCATCCCGAAGAAGCCGGTTACAAATGTCGCGGGCAGCATCAACGTGGTCCCGACGGAAACGATATACAGCCGCCGGTTGGTCTCTTCCGCCTGATTAGACCCAAGCTCGTCCTGCAACGACCGCGCACGGTCCTGAAGCGCGATCAGATCGTCCAGCGCCGCATGAACCTGCCGCTCCGCACGGTCCCGGAGTTCGTCCTCCGCCCAGTCCGGAAGATCCAGATCCTCGTCTTTCAGAACGCGGTCAATTGGCGTCACAACCCGGCGCAACTCGGTTGCACGACGGCGCACCTTGCCCACGATACTACCCAGATGCCCCAGATCGGAGCGATGCTCGATCAGCAGGAGCACATCTTCCGCACGATCTAGCTCATCATCCAGATGCCCGAGCTGACGTCGAACGGTTCCGGTAAATTCCCGCAACGCACGGTCAATAATCCCTGCAGGCGTCCTAGGGATCTGATCCGGCCTCAGGGAGCGATAGGCCGCCCCCAGCACCGGAATGGGATTGCGTCGCGTCGTAATCAACAGATCCGGGCGCATCGCAAACCGCCAGGCACAGATTTCCCGGTCTTCTTCGGACAGCGCATCGTCAAAAGCGGGCAGCGCGCCCCAGATCAGATCCTCGAACGCCTCAAGCGCAATGCCATATTCCGTCTCGGCCAGCATGGCACAAACATCTTCAGGCAGATCCGGCAGATGTGCGACATACCCCCGCGCCGAACTGTGCACCGTATCGAAATGCAGCCAGTACCAGCCTTCATTCTCAAGCGGACGTCCCGGCGCCAGAAGCGCCTCCACCTCAGCCGATCCCAGCGTCCGCAGTTCCTGCCCCGGAACGGCATGCACCGCCCAGACAAGCCCGTTTGCGAACGCAGGCGCGCCGGTTTCCTGATGCTGTGGGTCCAGAACCGTGAAGGGGAAGTTGTAGGCAGTGCTGTCTGACACGACATCCTCCTGTTTTCAGGGGGTTCAGGACCGGCAGAACCGGCATGCAGGTTCAACAGAAACGACAGGGCGACACGCCCTCTCCGGCTTCTCGCATGCCCTGCATACAGACGCAATATACCCGTATTTCCGCACCCAAACCGTCACGGAAATGCAACTCCATCCCAAACAGACAGTTAAAACACCATATCGCAATGAGTCTGCCCCGACATACGGGCACGCTCCTCCGGAAAGGAATATCCATGTCCATCCGCACAGCATTTTTCGCCACAAGCCTTCTGCTCGGCACCGCAATCGCCGCTCCTGCAATGGCTCAGGCTGTCAGCGCACCCAGCAACGATCAGCCACAGACCTCAACCTCCGCGATCCAGAAAGCGCAGAACTCCACAATCAGCCAGCCGAACAACGCCTTGCCGACCAACCCGCGCACCATAACGGAACAGCCGGACCAGCCCGCTCCCGCAGCCCCCAGCCCCATGACCCGCAGCACGAACGAAACCGGTCCCGTCCCGTCGAACCAGAAGGACGTACACACGCTTCCCGGCAAGCACCATCACACGCATAAAAAGACGTCCGCCCCAAGCAAGACGTCCGCGCCGGAATAAGAGGTAAAAGCCTATTGCCGGGCCCGCCCTTTGCGCGGGTCCACCAAGCCTTTATACAGGCAGCCATCCAAAGATGGGCAGCAAGGGCCATTTCATGACGACGCAGGATTACAAGGTTCGCGACATTACTCTGGCAGATTGGGGCCGCAAGGAAATCTCCATCGCCGAAGGCGAAATGCCGGGCCTGATGGCTCTTCGCGAAGAGTACAAGGACACACAGCCGCTCAAGGGCGCCCGCATCGCCGGCTGTCTGCACATGACCATCCAGACCGCCGTTCTGATCGAGACGCTGATCGACCTCGGCGCCACGGTCCGCTGGTCGTCATGCAACATCTTCTCCACGCAGGATCACGCCGCCGCCGCCATCGCCGCAGCGAACATCCCCGTCTTCGCCTGGAAGGGCTTGACGGAAGAAGAGTTCAACTGGTGCATCGAGCAGACCATCCACGGTCCCGATGGCTGGACGCCGAACATGATCCTCGATGATGGTGGCGACCTCACCATCATGATGCACGACAAGTACCCCGAAATGCTCAAGGACGTGCGCGGCATCTCCGAAGAGACGACGACCGGCGTGCATCGTCTGTGGGAAATGTCCAAGAAGGGCACGCTGAAGGTTCCGGCCATCAACGTGAACGACAGCGTCACGAAGTCCAAGTTCGATAACCTGTATGGCTGCCGTGAGAGCCTCGTGGACGCGATCCGTCGCGGCACGGATGTCATGATGGCTGGCAAGGTCGCCGTGGTTGCCGGTTATGGTGACGTGGGCAAGGGCTCCGCTGCCTCCCTGCGTAACGCAGGCTGCCGCGTGCTCGTGACAGAAGTCGATCCGATCTGCGCTCTTCAGGCCGCCATGGAAGGTTATGAAGTCGTCACGATGGAAAACGCAGCCCCTCGCGGCGACATTTTCGTCACCTGCACCGGCAACGTCGACATCATCACGATCGACCATGTGCGTGAGATGAAAGACCGCGCGATCGTCTGCAACATCGGTCACTTCGACAGCGAAATTCAGGTCGAAGCCCTGCGCAACTATCGCTGGAACAACATCAAGCCGCAGGTCGACGAGATCGAACTGGCTCCGAACCGCCGCATCATCCTTCTGTCCGAAGGCCGTCTGGTGAATTTGGGCAACGCAACGGGCCACCCGTCCTTCGTGATGTCCGCATCCTTCACCAACCAGACCCTGGCGCAGATCGAACTGTGGACGGCAAAGCCCGGCCAGTACGAAGTCAAGGTCTACACCCTGCCGAAGTCTCTGGACGAGAAGGTCGCTGCCCTGCACCTCGCGAAGGTCGGCGCAGAACTTTCCAAAATGTCACAGAAACAGGCGGACTACATCGACGTTCCCGTCAACGGTCCGTTCAAGCACGAAGAATACCGCTACTAAGACGAGGCGGATCAGGAAGGGCGGAACCCCGGTTGCGCCCTTTCCGGATTTCCTTAACCAACAGGAGTTACACTCATGGGTCTTTTCAGCACGATCATGTCCAAGATCTTCGGACATGCAGAAGCCGCCACACCGTCCACCACAGCCGCTCCGGCTGAAGCAGCCGCAGCTCCGGCCACCGCAGCAGCAGCCCCGGCAGCAGCGCCCGTGGATGTGGACGCCGTCCTGTCCGGTCTGGCCGCAAATGCAGGCCAGCCGCTGAACTACAAGACTTCCATCGTGGACCTCCTGAAGCTGCTCGGCCTCGACAGCTCGCTCCAGTCCCGCAAGGAACTGGCCGGTGAGCTGCATTATTCGGGCAGCACGGACGACACCGCGACGATGAACGTCTGGCTCATCAAGCAGGTCTATGCCGAGCTGGCCAAAAATGGCGGCAAGGTTCCGGCTGACTGGACGCACTGATCCGCGTCCAGTCCGCACGGACACCATAAAAAAAGCCCGGCTGTCACCAGCCGGGCTTTTTTTATGAAACGCTGATCTCAGGGAAGGATCGCATTCCCCGGCTCAAGCGTCTGCATCGAACGCTCCACCCAGGACGCCTGCCCCGCACGCAGTTCCTCCAGAGACTGATGGAATATCCGCACCCTGACCTCAATATGCCGGTCCGGATAACGCCACTGCTCGAACGCCAGAACCGTATCCGGCGCCGTGCTGTCCGGCTGATCGTCAAACGTCCATGACAGCCCGAAAATCGCCGCCAGCGCATCCTGGTTCGTATCGTGCCCCGCCAGAACCAGAAGCCGCGTGGAATCCGTCACACCCGGAATCTCCGTCACCGAACGGTCCGCCAGAAACGCCCGGACGCTCTCGGCCATCACCCCGTTACGCGCCGCCGCCACAACAGGCAGACGTCGCAACATCCGGCTCTCTGCTTCATGAACCGGCAGAACGGTTTTCAGCAGCCCCGGAACATCCGCTTTCGCAGACCCGAAAACACCCTCTGCAAAGCCCTCTGAATACAGCAGCAGCAGACTTTCCGCCGCCATGCCACCCGTCGCCACCCCTCCCGAGAGACGCGGCGCGCCTTTCTTCCATTCAAGCACCGCATCGTCGCTCAGACACCACGCCGTATGCGCAACACCATCACACGCGCCGGGCGCCATCAGTGTCTGCAAAGCCTGCAAACCACCCCGAACATCCGAACGCTTCGAGACAGGCAGCATGGAGGCAAACGCCTGCTCCGTCTCCTGCTTCGACGGCACCGCGCGTCCAGCCGAAATGGCATTGAACACTGGGTCCGGCCCATGCTCCTGCCATTGCGCAGAAACATGACAGTCCGGAGCCAAACCACGCGCCCAGACCCCCCCGGTTTGCTGCGTCCGATGATCCGCGCCATCCGCCCAGATCCGCACGCTATTGGAACAGGATCGTAACGGATCAAACCCGAGACCCATATAATGCGTCCGGACAGCCTGAACCATGGCCCCAAGCGCCACAGCCCCATGCGGCGTCATTTCTCCGGGCGCGACAGACCATTCAGGCCAGTTGAAACCGGTCTTCTCCCGCAACGCCGTTGCAGACGCCGTCGGACTGCGGATCCCGTGCCGCGACAGCAGCACGACTTTTTCCAGAACAGGCCCCGACGGCACGGAAGCACTCCCCGAACATCCCGTCAGGAACAAGGCCCACAGAAGAATAGAATGCGTCTTTTTCACGGGAAGGTCGCCGTCATGTTGAAGAAGACGCTGCGCCCGGCCAGGCGCCAGTAAAGCGGCGCATCACCATAAGACTGGTTGCCCGCAAAATCGCTGATGGAGCGATTGTTGAAGAGGTTGGAAATCTTGAGGCTCGGCGTCACGTCGCGCATGAAACCACCGATATTATGAATGCGCCACCCCAGTGCCAGATCCGCAGTCACATTGCTGTGGATTTTGTACTGGTTTTCAAACACAGCATTTCCAGCCGCATTTGTGGTACTGTCCAGCCCCCAGTGATGCCCGACATATTTCCCCATCAGCGAGAAATACGGCCCCTTCGGATTTTCATAAAGCAGACCGAACGATGCCAGTGAATCCGGCGTCGTCGCAACGCGCACGGTGCTATGTTTGTAGCGCGCATCATTTACGCTGTAATTGCCGTAAAGCGAGAAGCCATATCCAATGACATACTGCCCCTCAAGCTCGATCCCCTTATAAATCGCGCCGCCACTGTTCACGTATGTAGACGTGGTTCCGATACCATCAACCTTGATCTGTGCGGATGCGATATAATTGGAAAAATCGATATAATATCCATCCAGTGACAGCATCCAGTTCTTGCCGTGATAGACCGACCCCACCTGATAATTCAGTGTCGTTTCGGGCTTCACGTTTCCAACCGACTTCACCTGGAAAACCGACATTGGAGGTGCCAGAAAGCCTCGCGCGATCTGCGCATAAGCGCTCCAGTTTTTCATAATCCGTTGATTGATCGCAATGGATGGCTGCCAGGATCCATAATGCTGCGTATCATTCAGCGGCACCTTCGTGGACTTGTTAATGGCTGCATCATAGTCCCTTGTGAACATGGAATATTTCACACCCGGCTTGATAACTGCCCCTTTCCAGGGGTGAATATCCAGTTCAAGATAGGGCTGAATGGTCGTGTTCAGATCCGAAATATCATAACTGTAAGCCGACCCTGTTTTGGACGGAACCGGTATCGCATTTTTACTCAGATCGAGTGCATAGGTGTATCGGCGATCCTTCTGCACATCCGCCCACACACCGAACAGAACATCCCCGTAAGACGTATGCGCTTTAAATCGTAACGTATCGCCATAGGAACGGAATTTGGCGTCCGCATATTTCCCGGGAATATCATTGGCATAGGTCGCCACCTTCTTCCCGGCCGTATTATAGAACGTCACCCCGTTCGCAGCCGTGCTCGTCTGGCTGGCATCCGTGCTTTCCGTATAATCATGCTCAAAACCGCTCGTATAAAGCTGGTTCTCCATCGTCAGCCACGACGCAAGACGGCTTTTCAGACTGACGTAATCAAAATCGGACGTGTAGGTGCTGGGGTTATATCCATAATAACACTGCTTAGACGAGTCGTTGCACAGCCCGTAATTCTTTCCGTATTTCGCATATTCCGCGAGCGTCGCGCCCTGCGTCGTAAACTGCCATTCCTTGTTATAGGTCGTCTCCAATGTCAGCGTCGTCTCAGGCGCAAGGTCAATCACGTCTTTGAACATCAGATTGCTCCGGCGTTCTGCCGAATTGGTCAGATATCCGTTCGTTTCCTCATGCTGCATATCGAGAAATGCACGACCAAAGCGCGTCTTGCCACTATCAAATTCGATACCGCCTGCACGCGTATTAAAGCTGCCATAGGTCCCATACAGCGACACCCCCCTCTTGGCCGGAGGCATCTTGGACGTGAAACCCATCGTGCCACCAAAGGTGGCATTACCGATCGTCGAGCCCGTTCCCGGACCGCGATCAATCTGCGCCTCTCCAAGGAAATGCGAAATAAACAAAGACGATGTCGTGTGATGCAGATCGGTAGCATCGCCAAACGGAATGCCGTCGAACGTCATGTTATACTGACCGTCCTGAAAACCACGAAGGCTCATCGCCTCTGCCTTACCCATTCCGGGACCGTTAGGATTTTGGGAATAAACGCTCGGCTGAAAGCGGATAATGTCGTCGATGCTGGCAAGCGGAATAATGTTGTTGCTCAGAAAGCCGGACTGAATTTTTGATGTCGGCTCCGTAATGTCCAGCGGAACTGTCGCAGGCGCAATTCGCGCCGCATGACCCAGAACGGTCAGATTTTCCACACTGGGCATCGCGTCTTTTTCTTTTCTGCTTTTATGCTCCTCATGCTTTTTCTGTTTTGCATCAGGAACATCAGCCTGCGCGCCTCCTCCCAGAAACAGGGCACCGGCAAAGCACCCGGAAAGCAGGATATGGTTACGCATCTTGAACGTCATGGGGAGTGGGCTCCAGTGATTGGCGCGCACTCCATACGGAAGGCTTCAGGTCAGGAAAACCGCTTTACCGTTCTTGAAATAAAACATTCACACGTTTTACTTCAAATCTTCATACTTATTTTGAAATATTTCTTATTTTATATTTACGGTAACGGCCTTTTATCTGCAATAGGGTCAATCTTCGGTTCAGTTAGTGGTCCTGAATCCACCACAACCACCAAATCTCCCGCAATCGGCGTGGGTTGCCGATCTTTAGGCAGCAATGCCTGAAAACGCTGATCGTAGCTCGCAGCCTGTTCATAGAGAGCATCAATCAAGCCATAATGATCCATGAACTTGTTCATGGTCGCCGGAATACGAATGCAGCCTTCCGACGCCGGATGCCCCAGACGCCATTCAAGAAACTGCGGGTCCGTCGCATGGATCTCCAGCCGGATCTGCCCGGTTTCATGTCGCGGCAGCCAGCCCTTCATCGCCGTCTGCCACCCCATGTCCCACACGCGCGATCCCTTCGCGCCGATGCCACGGATGCCGTTCTTGTTTTTGGTGCCTTCCGCCCGGTAGCCCAGACGGTCCGCCGTGTTCTGAAAAACACCGACCGGGGTAATGTAATAATATTTACGCCCCGTCGTCCCGGTTGAAACCGGCGTCCCCCCAAGAGACTCCCACGGCGCATCCGGTAATGCCAGAACGTAATCCAGATGCTGGATCTGCTCGTTGCGATCCACAACCATAATGAGTTGCGGCCGCGAAATAGGCATGTTCGCCTGTGTCACCTGCTCCTTTGCAAGCGTCAGGAACGCCCGGCGGCGTTCGGGCGTATAGGTGCTGAACCCCTTGATATTATGCTTCATCAGCACAGCAAGACGCGACGCCTCCTCCCGCGCGGCCTCATCGGACACAACCGGCAGATCCGGAATATCCAGAGGCGGCGGTGCCAGATCGGGCCGTGGTGGTGTATCGGTCGGCGGATTGCTGGCTGGCGGCGGAACCGATACCCCCAGAGACGGCGTCGTATCCGGCTGATGGCCGGACAGTTCGGGGCCCGCGCCATCCGGCCGCGCACAGGCCGCCAGCGGTGCCAACCCCACAATCATTGTTGTGGACGCACATAACAGAACTGCAAACCGCGTCAGTCTGGAAACATCACGCATCTTCAGGGCACCATCCTCGGGTTCGGAACAACAGACAGAACGCGAGGGAACAGGAACCTGTCCGGCGTTCGGCATGACTGGAACGTCTTCAACGCAGCAGCCACGCAAAAGGCATCACAGATCCAGAAGCAGGCGCCTCGGATCTTCCACAAGCTGCTTGATTCGGACGAGGAAGCTCACCGCTTCCCGTCCGTCCACGATCCGGTGATCGTAAGACAGCGCAACATACATCATCGGCCGGATCACGATCTGCCCGTCCCGCACGACCGGACGGTCCTGAATGGCATGCATCCCCAGAATGCCCGACTGCGGCGTGTTCAGGATCGGCGTGGAGAGCAGCGATCCAAAAATCCCGCCATTCGTGATTGAGAACGTCCCGTGCGACAGTTCCTCCAGCTTCAGCCCGCCCGTCCGCGCCCGCTTGCCATAATCCGCGATGCGACGCTCCAACTCGGCAAAGCTCATCTGATCGGCGTCATGCAGCACCGGCACCACCAGCCCGCGCTCCGTCCCCACCGCAATGCCCAGATTGACGAAATCGCGATAGACGATCTCATTGCCTTCAATCTGCGCATTGATCGCCGGATAATCCTTCAGCGCACCCACCACGGCCCGCGCGAAAAAGGACATGAAGCCCAGACGCGCCCCGTCATGCTTCTTCTCGAACTCGTCCTTGTATTCCGCCCGCAGCGCCTTGGCGGCGGACATGTCGATCTCGTTGAACGTCGTCAGAATGGCCGCGGTGTTCTGCGCCGCCTTCAGATTCCGCGCGATCGTCTGACGCAGACGGCTCATGGGAACCCGACGCTCCCGCGCCTCATGCGAAGACAGCTTGGGGGCCGGTGCGACAGAAACGGGCTTCGGCGCTTCCGGAGCGGGAGGCGTGACGCGCGCAGGGGATGCGACAGGTTCCTGAGCCGCAGCCTTGGGAACAGGAGCCGGTTCAGCCGCGACAGGTTCAGGCACAGCCGGTGCCTCCGCCGTCTCATCCACAGCCCCGAGCAACCCGCCGATCTCGACTTCCGTGCCCACCGCCACACAGTCTTCCAGACGCCCGGCGGACGGCGCGGTCACTTCAACACTGACCTTGTCCGTCTCCAGCTCCACGATGGTCTCGTCGTGCTGCACATAGTCGCCGGAGTTTTTAAGCCACCGCGCGACAGTCGCAGTCGTCAGGCTTTCTCCAAGCGCCGGAACCCTGATTTCGACCGTCATGCTGCTTCCCTGTCTTGCGTCCCGCCGCGAAGCGGGGAAATGTCTGTGCCGTACCCGGCACTCTGTCCGGAAAAGGTTAAGAATGTAGGATACTGCATCTTCGTTCCCAGCGGGAGGCGGAACCATCCCCGTCGCCGGACTTTGAAACCAAAACACAGGAGGCCGCAATGTCCCACCCGCCCGACCGTCCTGAAATTCTGGACTCCGATCATCTTTCCACTCGCACCCGCGAGATCCTGACATCGCGGCTTTCGGTCTCCACCGCACAGCCGTGCACCTTGTCGCTTCGGGCCTATGCCGTCCTAGACGCGCTGCTGCCCGTCCTGCTCCCACTGGACGAGATCCTGCCTCCCGCCACCGACATCGCCATGACAGCCCGGATCGACGCCGCGCTCTCCGGCCCCCGCGACGGTTGGCGCTTCGCGGACCTCCCGCCCGATGCCGAAGCTTGGGAATCCGCCCTCCTGACGCTCGACGACGTCGCAGCCGAACAGCACGGACTCGCCTTCATCCATCTGGCCGCGGACCTGCGCGGCACCCTGCTTGACGCCGTCATGGACGGACAGATCGGTCTCGAACGCGACGGCCGCCTCACGGCTTCCCAGATGAAACGCTGGTCTGGAGACCTGCGTGGCGAGGTCGTGGACTGCCTCATGAGCGACCCGCGCATCCAGCAGGCCCTCGGCATTTCCTCCAGCCTCACCGGCGGAGATGCCGTCTTTCAGGGCTTCACCAACGTTGGCCCCGACAGCCGCGAGTCCTTTGAACCCAAAGCCACCGCCCCCCTTCTCCAGATGGCAGACTCCAGCGAATGAGCAGTACGACCGTCATGAAGACATTCGCCGAAACGGACATCGTCGATGCCCTCATCATCGGCAGCGGTGCCGGTGGTGCGCCGCTGGCCGCAGAACTCGCCCGCAACGGCAAAAGCGTCGTGGTGCTGGAAGCCGGCCCCGCTTTCCCCGCCACGGGACACACGCCCGACGAAGTGGCTGCCCGCGAACTGTACTGGCTGCACGAACGCCTCTCCGCAGGCACAAACCCGCAGGCTTTCGGTGGCAATAACAGCGGCACCGGCCTCGGCGGCTCCATGCTCCATTACGGTGCCTTCATGCCGCGCATGGACGCCCGCGACTTCCACCTGCACACCGAAACCGGCAAGGGCGTGGACTGGCCCTTCGGTCTGGACGAACTGCTCCCCTATATCGAGCGCGTGGAATCCTTCATCGGCGTCTCCGGCCCCGCCCATTACCCCTGGGACGCGGAGCGCCGCTACGCCTACGCCCCACCGCCAGCCAATTCCGCCGCACTCAAGATGCGCGAAGGCTGTGACGCACTCGGCCTCCGCCACGCAGACGGCCCCGCTGCCCTCATCACGCGCGATATCGAACAGCCGCATTTCGGCACCCGCCATGCCTGCGCAAACTGCGGAGCCTGCCATCAGGGCTGCCGCAACGGCGCCAAGTCAGGCACGGACAACACATGGCTTCCCATGGCCGTCGCTTATGGTGCCGAACTCCGCCCCGGCTGCTTCGCCCACACAATCGAACGCGACAGCTCCGGCCGCGTGACCGGTGTGGTCTATCGCCAGAACGGCGTCGAACACCGCCAGAAATGCGCGACCCTCGTCCTCGCCGCCGGTGCCGTCGAAACCCCGCGCCTGCTCCTGACCAACGGCCTCGCCAACAGCTCCGGTCAGGTCGGCCAGAACTACATGACCCATGTCTCCACACAGGTCTGGGGCGAGTTCGACGAAGATATCCGCCCCAATCGCGGCTACCCGTCCCTGACCATCACCGAAGACATGATGCGCCCCAAAGACGCGGATTTCGTCGGCGGCTACCTCGTTCAGTCGCTGGGCATGATGCCCGCAACATGGGGCCAGAACCTCGCCCGCAGCACCACAACACGCGGCCCGGCCTTCGCGCGTGCGCTCGCCGGATACAACCGCTCCGCCGGTATGGGCATTAACGGCGAATGCCTGCCCCGCCCCGAAAACCGCGTCACGCTCTCGGACGAAAAAGATGCTTTCGGCATTCCCAAACCGCTGATCGAACATTCCTACGGCTCCAATGAATGGGCCATGCACCACCATGCCGCCCGCCTGCTGACGCAGATGTGGGAAGCCGTCGGCGCAAAGGATATCCGCGTCATCGACCGCGCCGCCCACATGATCGGCACCTGCCGCATGGGCACCGACGCCGACAGCAATGTCGTCAATCCGGTGGGCCGCAGTTTTGATATCGACAATCTGTGGATCTCCGATCATTCGATCTTCCCAAGCGCCGCCGCCGCCAACCCGGCCCTGGCCATCATGGCGCTCTCCCTCCGCACTGCGGAGGCCATGCTGAAGGCCTGATTGAAATCTGACATAGATCAAAGTGATCCGGAGCATGCTCAGCAGTCTTGACACTGCTTTGCGCGCTCCGGTAAGCGAAGGACGACTTTCCGGTGGCGTCCTGTCACCCGGTCTCCCTTTCCTTACGGATGCTTCCTGCTTCCATCGTCCTGCGAAATCCTCACAGATCACCGCCTGACACAAGCAGTTCCCGTTCAGTAGCCCCGCCTTCTGTACGGTCGCGCATCCCTCCCCCTATCAGGTCTGCCACTACCGGCACATCAAGGCGCGTCTTTCATGCATCTTGCCGAACTCAAGAAAAAATCCCCAGCCGACCTTCTGGATTACGCAGAGGAACTGGAGATCGAGAACGTCTCGTCCATGCGCAAGCAGGACATCATGTTCGCCATCCTCAAGGCCCTTGCCGAGCGCGATCAGGCGATCTACGGCGAAGGTACGCTCGAAATCCTGCCGGACGGCTTCGGTTTCCTGCGCAGCCCGGAAGCCAACTATCTTCCCGGCCCCGACGATATCTACATCTCCCCCACGCAGGTCCGCCGTTTCGGCCTGCGCCCGGGCGACACGGTTGAAGGCCAGATCCGCGCCCCGCGCGACGGCGAGCGCTATTTCGCGCTACTGAAGGTCAACACCATCAATTTCGAGGCGCCGGAAACCGTCCGGACCCGCATCAACTTCGACAACCTCACGCCGCTCTACCCCGAGCGTCGCCTGAAGATGGAAGTCGAACAGCCCGAAGCCGCCGTCACGGAATCCTCTCCGCGCGGCAAGGGCAAGAAAGACCAGCGCGACTACACCCCACGCGTGATCGATCTCGTGACGCCGATCGGCATGGGCCAGCGCGCCCTGATCGTCGCCCCGCCCCGCACCGGCAAGACCGTGATGCTCCAGAGCATCGCAGCGTCCATCTCCGCCAACCACCCCGAAGTGTTCCTGATCGTCCTTCTGATCGACGAACGCCCGGAAGAAGTGACGGACATGGCCCGCTCGGTGCGCGGCGAAGTCGTCTCCTCCACCTTCGACGAACCGGCAACCCGCCACGTCCAGGTGACGGAAATGGTGCTGGAAAAGGCCAAGCGCCTCGTCGAGCACAAGCGCGACGTGGTCATCCTGCTGGATTCCATCACCCGTCTCGCCCGCGCCTACAACACCGTCGTCCCCTCCTCGGGCAAGGTACTGACCGGCGGTGTGGACGCCAACGCCCTGCAGCGCCCCAAGCGCTTCTTCGGCGCCGCGCGTAACATCGAGGAAGGTGGCTCACTGACGATCATCGCAACAGCCCTGATCGACACAGGCTCGCGAATGGACGAAGTGATCTTCGAAGAGTTCAAGGGCACCGGTAACGCCGAACTCATTCTGGACCGCAAGCTGGCCGACAAGCGCACCTTCCCCGCCATCGACATCACCAAGTCGGGCACGCGTAAGGAAGAACTGCTGGTCGATCGCGCCGAGCTGTCCAAGATGTGGGTCCTGCGCCGCATCCTCGCCCCGATGGGCACGATGGACGCCATGGACTTCCTGCTGGACAAGCTCAAATACAGCAAATCCAATCAGGACTTCTTCGACGCCATGAACAACTGATCCCGAATCAGCACGGCCGACATGAAAAAGGGGAGCTCCGGCTCCCCTTTTTTGTTGTCCGGTCTATCGGAATGACGGGAAAACCTGCCGGTTACAGCACGCCTTCCAGATGCAGCATGGCATGCTTGTCCGCGGTGCCGCCAAGCCCCGAATATCCGCCAAGCCCCGCTCGACCAACAACACGGTGACAGGGGATCAGGATCGGAATCGGATTCGCTCCAACCGCCCCACCAACCGACCGCGCAGACCCGCCGACCTCGGCCGCGATATCCGCATAAGTCCGGGTCTTGCCGTAGGGAATCCGGCGCAACGCGTCCCAGACCTTCTGGCGGTACGGAGTCCCGTAAGGACGATAGGGCAGCGTGTCGAAATCGACCGATTCCCCATCAAAATAGCGCTCCAAAAGATCGCGGGCCTTCAGAAGAAGTGGAGTCTCCTCCTGATCGCGCCCCCAACCCCAGTCCAGAGCGACGATCTGGCCCTCATCTTCACTGATGGTAAGGGCCCCGAAAGGTGAGTGGCAGGATAGCTGTGGCATGAACGACACGGTGCCCGAGCGGCTCAAAACCGTCAATCCGGCAGTGTTGCCATTGAGACCGATGCTTTTTAGCCATGCGATTTGTGCATATCGATTAACCCCAATATGCAAAATAAACATATTGTACCACTTCAGTAGGCTTTCCAGCAATACTCTGTAATGTGTTGGAAAACTGCCCTTTTTTGTATCAGAAACGCGACAGGACGTTATCCGGAACGCCTGTGTAATCATTCCCCGAACCACATCATAGCCCGTTTCAGGATCACTACGCCCCATCCCTCACGGAAACGTCAGAAGCCGTGTTTGTCTTAAACAATAAAATAGGGTCAGTAAGTTCTCATGCTGGCGGTGTCTGGTACTGATCGTTGGATTGAGAGGACAGGATTTTCCCCTGCCCCTTTCAAGACTGCATAGGTCCAGAATATCACAGCGGAAACAGTCTTTACAAAAAGGACAGTTGGATCATGACTTCTGGTCTACTGACGCCGATCAAGGTTACGAAAAAGCGCCTTCTCAGCTGCGCAGCCGTACTGGCACTCTCAGCTGCTGTTCCCGTCGCTTTTGCGCAGGAAGATACGGGCGCAGCAATTACAAGTGCCGATAACGGCGGCAATGTCGGAAACTGGATGTCCTACGGGCGCTCCTATTCCGAGCAGCGCTTCAGCCCGCTCGACCAGATCAACAAGGACAATGTCGGCCAGCTAAAGCTCGCCTGGCACTACGATCTGGATACGAACCGCGGTCAGGAAGGCACGCCTCTGGTCGTGAACGGCGTCATGTACGCCACGACCAACTGGAGCAAGATGAAGGCGCTGGATGCAGCGACCGGCAAGCTCCTGTGGGCCTATGATCCCAAGGTTCCGGGTAACATCGCCGATCGCGGCTGCTGTGACTCCGTCAACCGCGGTGCTGCCTACTGGAACGGCAAAGTCTATTTCGGCACGTTCGACGGACGTCTGATCGCTCTCGACGCCAAGACCGGAAAGCTGGTCTGGAGCGTCTACACGATCCCCAAGGAAGCCCAGCTCGGCCACCAGCGCTCCTATACGGTTGACGGCGCACCGCGCATCGCCAAGGGCCGCGTCATCATCGGCAACGGCGGCGCCGAATTCGGTGCCCGTGGCTTCGTGACGGCCTATGACGCCGAAACCGGCAAGATGGACTGGCGCTTCTTCACGGTTCCGAACCCCGACAACAAGCCCGACGGCGCAGCCTCCGACGACATCCTGATGTCCAAGGCCTATCCGACCTGGGGCAAGGGCGGCGCCTGGAAGCAGCAGGGCGGCGGCGGTACCGTCTGGGATTCGCTGGTTTATGACCCCGTGACGGACCTCGTCTATCTCGGCGTCGGCAACGGCTCGCCCTGGAACTACAAGTTCCGCTCCGAAGGCAAGGGCGACAACCTCTTCCTCGGCAGCATCGTCGCGATCAACCCGGATACCGGCAAGTACGTCTGGCATTTCCAGGAAACGCCGATGGACCAGTGGGATTACACCTCGGTCCAGCAGATCATGACGCTCGACATGCCGGTCAACGGCGAAATGCGCCATGTGATCGTCCATGCCCCGAAGAACGGCTTCTTCTACATCATCGATGCGAAGACCGGAAAATTCATCTCGGGCAAGCCCTACACCTACGAAAACTGGGCCAATGGTCTGGACCCTGTCACGGGCCGTCCGAACTACGTGCCTGACGCTCTGTGGACGCTGACGGGCAAGGCCTGGTACGGCATTCCGGGTGATCTGGGCGGCCATAACTTCGCCTCCATGGCCTACAGCCCGCAGACGAAGCTGGTCTACATCCCCGCCCAGCAGGTTCCGTTCCTCTACGATCCGCAGAAGGGTGGCTTCAAGGCCCATCATGACAGCTGGAATCTTGGGCTGGACATGAACAAGATCGGCCTGTTCGACGACGCCGATCCGCAGCACAAGGCCGACAAGGCACAGTTCCTGAAGGATCTGAAGGGCTGGATTCTGGCCTGGGATCCGGAAAAGCAGCAGGCAGCCTTCCGGGTTGACCACAAGGGTCCGTGGAACGGCGGTCTGCTCGCAACGGGTGGTGGTCTCCTCTTCCAGGGCCTCGCAACCGGCGATTTCCATGCCTACGACGCTACGAACGGCAAGGATCTCTTCAGCTTCCCGGCACAGAGCGCCATCATCGCGCCTCCCATCACCTATACCGCCAACGGCAAGCAGTATGTCGCGGTGGAAGTGGGCTGGGGCGGCATCTATCCGTTCTTCCTCGGTGGCGTGGCCCGGACATCCGGCTGGACCGTCAACCATTCCCGCGTGATTGCTTTCGCGCTGGACGGCAAGGACGCACTGCCGCCGAAGAACGAACTCGGCTTCCTGCCGGTCAAGCCGCCTGAGAAGTGGGATGAAGCCCGTACGAAGAACGGCTATTTCCAGTTCCAGACGTATTGCGCCGCCTGCCATGGCGACAACGGCATCTCGGGTGGCGTTCTGCCTGACCTGCGCTGGTCCGGTGCGATCCGCGGACAGGAGAAGTTCTACAAGCTCGTCGCTAAGGGCGCTCTGACCGCCTACGGCATGGATCGCTTCGACACGTCCATGTCCCCGGCCGAGATTGAAGACATCCGTAACTATCTCGTGAAGCGGTCCAACGAGTCCTATGAGGACGAAGTGAAAGCCCGCGACAACAAGCAGGGCGTCCCCAACGACCAGTTCCTCAACGTACCCCAGGGTCCGGTTGAGCCTGCAACGGCGGACCATCCGTAACGGGCGACCGTTACGGTAAAAGGAGGCACGTGACATGCTCAATGCATCAATTCGCGACAGGCTGGTATCTGAGATGAAACAGGGATGGAAATTCGCGGCCGCAATCGGCCTCATGGCGGTGTCGTTCGGCGCCGCCCATGCCCAGGACGCTGATGAAGCCCTGATCAAGCGTGGCGAATATGTCGCCCGCCTGTCAGACTGCATCGCCTGCCATACGGCTCTGCACGGACAGCCCTATGCGGGCGGTCTGGAAATCAAGAGCCCGATCGGCACGATCTATTCGACCAACATCACGCCGGACCCGGAACACGGGATCGGCAGCTACACCCTTGAGGACTTCACGAAGGCCATCCGCAAGGGCATCCGCAAGGATGGTGCAACGCTTTACCCGGCAATGCCCTATCCTGAATTCGCGCGTCTGTCCGACGACGACATCCGCTCGATGTATGCCTACTTCATGCATGGCGTGAAGCCGGTCGCCCTTGCCAACAAGGCACCGGACATCAGCTGGCCGCTCTCCATGCGCTGGCCGCTGGCCCTGTGGCGCGCCATGTTCGTTCCGAGCATGACGCCGGGCGAAGACAAGAGCATCAGTGATCCGGAAGTCGCACGCGGCGAATACCTCGTCGACGGTCCGGGCCATTGCGGCGAATGTCATACGCCCCGCGGCTTCGCAATGCAGCTCAAGGCTTACGGAACGAGCGGCGGCAACGTCTATCTGTCCGGCGGTGCACCGATCGACAACTGGATCGCCCCGAGCCTGCGCAGCAACAGCGACACAGGCCTGGGTCGCTGGTCTGAAGATGACATCGTCACCTTCCTCAAGAGCGGCCGTATCGACCACTCCGCCGTCTTCGGTGGCATGGCCGACGTGGTGGCCTACAGCACGCAGCACTGGACAGACGACGACCTGCGCGCCACGGCCAAGTACCTGAAGAGCATGCCGGCCGTTCCGGAAGGCAATAACCTCGGCCAGGATGACGGTCAGACGACCGCCCTGCTGGACAAGGGTGCTCAGGGCAACGCCGGTGCGGAAGTCTATCTGCACAACTGCGCCCTTTGCCACATGAACGATGGTACGGGCGTCAACCGCATGTTCCCGCCGCTGGCTGGCAACCCGGTCGTCCTGACGGATGATCCGACGTCGCTCGCCAATGTCGTGGCCTTCGGTGGCATCCTGCCCCCGACCAACACGGCACCGTCCGCCATTGCCATGCCCGGCTTCAAGAACCACCTCACCGACCAGCAGATGGCCGATGTCGTGAACTTCATGCGCAAGGGCTGGGGCAACAAGGCACCGGGAACCGTATCCGCTGCCGATATGCAGAAGTTGCGTACGACGGGAGCACCGGTCTCCACGGCTGGCTGGAACGTCTCCAGCAGGGGCTGGATGGCCTACATGCCGCAGCCTTACGGCGAAGGCTGGACCTTCTCTCCGCAGACCCACACGGGCGTGGACAACGCACAGTAAGCGTTTCCCACTCTCTGACAGTCTGAATAAAAGGGGCGGATCGGAAACGATCCGCCCTTTTTTCATGCTCGCACGCCCATCATTGCAAGCTAACCATTTTCACCACGGGGCCTCCTGCACTACATAGAACCCCATGACGCGCTCCTCCCGCCCGGACCACACCCCGCAGGTCATTTTCGCACTGGCAACCGGTCCCTCCCGCGCCGCCATCGCGATCATGCGCGCCAGCGGCCCCGGCAGCGATACAATCCTGCGCGCGCTGTGCAACGGACATCTCCCCGAACCCCGCCGCGCCAGCCTGCGAACCCTGCGCCATAACGCAGAGGTGCTCGACCATGCCGTCGCCCTCTGGCTCCCCGGCCCGAAGTCCTATACCGGGGAAGACGGCTTCGAGTTGCACCTCCATGCCGGTCCTGCCATCATCGCCCGCGTCGCCGACGCCCTGACCGATCTCGGAGCCCGCCCTGCCGAACCGGGCGAGTTCACCCGGCGCGCCGTCCAGAAAGGACGGCTGGACCTGCTTCAGGCCGAAGCCATCGCCGATCTCGTGGATTCTGAAACCGAAAGCCAGCGCAAACAGGCCCTGCGTCAGGCTGACGGCGCCCTGAGCCGCCTGTATGACGACTGGGCGCAGCGCCTGCGCCTCGTCCTCGCCCATCAGGAAGCCCTGATTGACTTCCCGGACGAAGACCTGCCGCAGGACGTGGAAGACGGACTGGTCGAGGAACTCTCGAAGCTCCACACCGAAATGTCCGCCCACCTTCAGGACAATCGCGGCGAACTCCTGCGTCAGGGCCTGACCGTCGTGATCGCAGGGTCGCCAAACGTCGGAAAGTCCAGCCTTCTCAATGCGTTATCCGGAACAGACGCCGCAATCGTCACGCATCGCGCCGGCACGACCCGCGATGCCATTGCGCTAGACTGGATTCTGGATGGCGTCCGCCTGCGCCTGATAGACACGGCGGGCCTGCGGGAGACGGAAGACGAAATCGAAGCCGAAGGCATCCGCCGCGCATTGTTTCACGTGAAACAGGCGGATGTCGTACTGCATCTGATCGGCCCGGATGAGAGCCTTGAGACCCTCTCCGGACAGGAAATCCCCATCCGGACGAAAATCGACATCGCACCAGCCTTGCCCCGCATGTTAGGGATCAGCACGCAGTCCGGCGAAGGACTTGATGCGCTGCGTCAGGTTCTGTCCGAACGGGTGTCCGCTCTCATGGCCGGTTCGGCCGCGCCTCCTCTGACCCGCGCCAGACACCGCGCCGGAATCCAGGAGGCCGCAAACCATCTGGACCATGCCCGGACCGCGACATGGCCGGAACTGCGGGGCG
The DNA here is from genome assembly GCF_018256135.1 of Gluconobacter sp. Dm-74. Taxonomy (NCBI): domain Bacteria; kingdom Pseudomonadati; phylum Pseudomonadota; class Alphaproteobacteria; order Acetobacterales; family Acetobacteraceae; genus Gluconobacter; species Gluconobacter sp. Dm-74. The sequence goes on from NZ_JAERLX010000003.1 coordinate 24,419, forward strand.
AAGAACTCCGGCTGTCCATGCTGGCTCTCGGGCGTTTGACCGGACGTGTAGATGTTGAATCCCTGCTCGATGCGATTTTCGGGCAGTTCTGTATCGGGAAGTAGGTTGTGAGCGATTTCGACGTCATCGTGATCGGCGGCGGTCATGCCGGATGTGAAGCTGCAGCGGCATCGGCCCGTTTCGGCGCGCGCACCCTGCTGCTCACCCATCGGCTGGAAACGATCGGCGCTATGTCCTGCAACCCCGCCATCGGCGGGATCGGCAAAGGCCATCTTGTGCGCGAAATCGACGCGCTCGACGGCCTGATGGGCAAAGCCGCAGACCGCGCAGGCATCCACTTCAAACTGCTCAACCGTTCCAAGGGTCCAGCCGTTCACGGCCCCCGCGCGCAGGCCGACCGTTCGCTCTATCGCGCCGCCATTCAGGATCTACTCGCCGCTACCCCCAATCTGACGATCCTTGAAGGCGCTGCCGGAGACCTGATCGAAGAGAACGGCCACATCACAGGCGTCATCTGCGAAGACGGCCGCGCGTTCCACTGCGGCGCCGTAGTACTAACCGCCGGAACCTTCCTGCGCGGCGTCATCCATGTCGGTCACACCCAGACGGAGGCCGGTCGCATCGGCGAAGCTCCGGCCAAGCGTCTGGGCGAACGGCTTTATGCGCTCGGCCTCCAGATGGGCCGCCTCAAGACCGGCACACCGCCCCGTCTGGCCAAGGATAGCATCGACTGGGAAAACCTCCCGGCCGATCCCGGCGATGCCGAACCCGAGGCCTTCAGCCCCATGACGACGGCCATCACCAACCCGCAAGTCGTCTGCCGCATTACCCAGACTACCGCCGAGACCCACAGGATCATTAACGAGAACCTGCACCGCTCGGCCATGTATGGCGGCGCCATCGCCGGACGCGGCCCCCGCTACTGCCCGTCCATCGAGGACAAGGTCGTCCGCTTCGCCGACCGCAGTTCGCATCAGGTCTTTCTCGAACCCGAAGCCCTGCCCGGCAATCCGGGTGGCGATCTGGTCTATCCCAACGGCATCAGCACCAGCCTGCCCGCCGACGTGCAGGCCGCCATGATCGCCACCATGCCCGGTCTGGAAAACGCCCGCATCGTCACCGCAGGCTATGCCGTCGAATATGATTACGTGGACCCGCGCGAGCTTCTGCCGTCCCTGCAACTGCGCCGCCTGCCGGGCCTGTATCTTGCCGGACAGATCAACGGCACGACCGGCTACGAAGAAGCCGGCGCACAGGGCCTCCTCGCAGGCCTGAACGCCGCCCGCGCCACGGCTGGAAACGAGGCCCTCACGCTGGATCGCAGCGACGCCTATCTCGGTGTCATGATCGACGACCTGACGCTGCACGGCATCAGTGAACCCTATCGCATGTTCACGTCCCGCGCCGAGTATCGCCTCACCTTGCGCGCCGACAACGCTGACCTACGCCTGACGCCCAAAGGCATCGCCGCAGGCTGCGTTCTGCCCGAACGCGAAGCCGCTTTCACCGCCCAGAAAGCCGAACTCGACGCCGCCATGGCCCGCGCAGCCGGAACAACCTTCCTGCCGCAGGCCCTCCGCGATGTCGGTTTCGAAGTCTCTCTGGATGGTCGTCGGCGCACGGTTCTGGACGTCCTTGCCAGTAACGGCGACCATACGATCCTGAACGCGCTGTCCCCGTGGTTCGCCGAACTTCCGCTGCGTGTGCGCCGTCATGTCGAGACCGAAGCCCGCTATGGCGGCTATCTTCACCGGCAGGATCGTGAAATTCGACAGCTCGCATCGGAAAGTGCCATCGCCCTTCCGGCCGATCTGAATTACACTGCCATCGGTGGCCTGAGCAGCGAAATGCGCGAGCGTTTTTCTCAGGCCCGCCCGACCAGTTTCGCCGCAGCACAGCGCGTGCGCGGGGTTACACCTGCCGCGCTGGTCGCCCTGCTGGCCCATGTAAGGACCCTGTCATGACCACCGTTTCACGTGAAACACACGAAAGGCTGGAGCGCTTCGCCGACCTGCTCGTGCAGTGGAACGCGAAAATCAATCTCGTCAGCCCGCGGGACATTGCCCAGCTCTGGCCCCGCCATATCGAGGACAGCCTCCAGCTTGCCGAGCTGATCCCCGAAGGGGCCACCATCACCGATCTGGGGTCGGGCGGCGGTTTTCCGGGCATCATTCTGGCCATCGCCACAGGCAACCCGGTCACCCTGATCGAATCGGACCAGCGCAAATGTGCCTTCTTGCGGGAAGCCGGACGCATCTGCGACGCGAAGGTCACGGTCATTGCCAAACGTATCGAAGCCGCCAGCCCCCCTCCGGCCGACATCATCACGGCCCGGGCGCTGGCCCCCCTCAACAGGCTCCTGGACTGGGCACGGCCATTGCTGAAAGAAGACGGGTTCTGCCTGTTTCTGAAAGGTCAGAAGGCGCAGGCCGAGTTGACCGAGGCCAGCGCCGACTGGCACATGAGCCACACCATTGTTCCCAGCCGCACCGACCCCGGCGGAGCCATCATCAAGGTCAGTGATTTCAAGCGTGTCGTCTAAAACCGAATCCCCCACCACCCGGATCATTGCCGTCACCAACCAGAAGGGAGGCGTCGGCAAGACCACCACCACCATCAATCTGGCAGCAGGCCTCGCCCGTCAGGGACAGCGCGTTCTGCTCGTGGATCTGGACCCGCAGGGCAACGCCTCAACCGGCTTGGGCATCGACTACGACCAGCGCAACACCGGTACCTATGCCGCGCTGATGGTTGAAGCCGAACCTCATGCGCTGCCCCAGCCGACCGCGTTCGAGAATCTCTCGATCATTACGGCCAACAACGAACTGGCCGGTGCAGAGCTTGAAATGATCGGGGACGAGCGCCGTGAATACCGTCTGCGCGATGCCCTGCATGCGCTTGAAGGCGATTACGACACGATCCTGATCGACTGTCCGCCCAGCCTCGGTCTGCTGACGCTCAACGCTCTGGTCGCGTCCGACAGCGTGATCGTGCCGCTGCAATGCGAGTTCTTTGCGCTCGAAGGTATCAGCCAGCTCGTCCGCACCATCGACCGCATCCGCCGCGCCTTCAACGCAGACCTGCATCTCGAAGGCATCATCCTGACGATGTATGACCGACGCAACAACCTGTCCGAACTCGTGGCGCAGGATGCGCGCGGCTTCTTCGGCGATCAGGTGTTCGAAACGATCATCCCGCGCAATATCCGCATTTCCGAAGCCCAGAGCCACGGCAGCCCGGTGCTGGATTACGACGCCAGGTCCACCGGAGCCATCGCCTATCTGGCGCTGGCGGACGAACTGATCAAACGCAACAAGAACAAGACAAAGGCGTAACCGGCGATGGCCAAAAAGGACAGTTCCCCGCGTCTTGGTCGCGGCCTCGCAGCCCTTCTGGGCGATCAGGCGCCGCAACTGGCCCGCGCCACACGCGCAAACGCCCAGCCGCAGCAGCATTCCTCCCTGCCCGTGGATGTTCTGGCCCCAAGCCCCTTCCAGCCACGACAGGACATGAATCCCGAACGCCTGTCCGAACTGGCCGATTCCATCCGCTCACGCGGCGTCCTGCAACCCCTGCTCGTCCGCCCCGATCCGGAAAAGCAGGGTCATTACCAGATCATTGCCGGTGAGCGCCGCTGGCGCGCCTCACAGCTCGCAGGCCTGCACAGCGTCCCCGTCCATATCCGCGAACTGGACGACACGGACGCGATGGCCGCTGCTCTGGTCGAGAACCTCCAGCGCGCGGATCTCAACCCGATCGAAGAAGCCGAAGGCCTGCAACGTCTGGTCACGGACTATACCTTGACGCAGGAAGAACTGGCCGGCGCCGTTGGCAAGTCCCGCCCGCACATCACCAACACCATGCGCCTGCTGAACCTGCCGCCGGAAGTCCGCGCGCATGTCCGCAACGGCGACCTCACAGCCGGTCACGCCCGCGCCCTGCTGACCCATCCCGATCCGGTCGCTGCCGCCAAACTCGTTATCGCCCGCGGCCTGAACGTCCGCCAGACAGAAGCGCTCACCAGCGGCAAAGAAACCACGACCCCGGCCAAAAAATCGCGGGACGCGGAAATTCTCCAGATCGAAAACGATCTCTCTTCCCGCCTCGGCCTGAAAGTCCATATTTCCTATAACGGCAAAAAAGGCGGCTCCCTGAAGATCGACTATACGTCTCTGGAGCAGTTCGAAAGCGTCATGCGCCTCCTCAACCGCAAATAAGACACTGAAAAATAAGGTTTTTCTTCTTTTTCAGACCAGCCACGAAGAAAAGAAGAAAAACCTCTTGCAGCTTCCCACCGAATCCCGCTATAAGCCGCTCCACCGGTAGACGGGCCATGGGCACATAGCTCAGTTGGTAGAGCAGCTGACTCTTAATCAGCGGGTCCAAGGTTCGAGCCCTTGTGTGCCCACCATGCCCGTCTCCGGTTATTTCCCAAAAATTTCATGCTGAATTTCCGAAGCCCGCCAAGGCTCTTTTCGTGCTTTTCGGCAGCCTCTGAAATCCAGAGACTACCGCGTAAGTTTAGCCCCGGAAATCTGGCAGTTCGTTAACCGTCACGACACGCCACAGGCAGTCGATACGCTCCAGAATGGTAATGGACAGGTTCTGGATCGAAAACCGCAGTGCCGTATCGGGATGCACGCCCAGCGCATGCGCCAGAGCCGCGCGGATGGCTCCCCCATGGCTGACGACAACCATGTCTTCACCTTCATGAGCGTTCGCCAGATCCTCCAGACCATGCGCCACGCGCGCACAGACATCCAGCATGCTCTCTCCGCCCGGCGGCAGTTCACACGCGGAAATGGACCAGAACGGATTGGGTGGCAGTCGCAGCAGAGACATGAACTCCGTATGCGGCGTTCCATGCCATTCCCCGATCGACTGCTCGATGAAACGGCCGTCAATCGTCACATCCTGCGAAAACGCCCCTGCCTTACGGATCTCGCTTGCAGTATCACGCGCGCGCTGGAGCGGCGAACTATACCACAGCGCATCAGTCGGCAGACGTCGCGCCAGCGTGGCATAGCCGCCCTGCTGGCTTGCCATTGCTTCCCGGCACAGTGGCACATCGAGCGCCCCATACATCGTCTTGCGCGCACTGGCTTCCACGACCGCGTGGCGAATCATCCAGAACCGGGTCACGCCCTTCGGCAGTTCCGGCGTATCGAGAAAATGCCCGTGCGGGACCGCTTTATCTGTCTGGGTCATGCTAATGGGGCGTAACGAGGGACGGGGTTCGCGTCCAGCAGAACATCCCAGTGTTTGAGGATCAGTTCCAGTTTTCCAAGCACCCGGCGCGCATCCATGCATTCGCGCTGTAAGCGGCGCTCCTCGTCCAGCCCTTCATGCGACGGCTCACCCGAAACCAGCCGCGCCCCCGCACACAGACGCAGCGCGCCCGCCGGTCCATCCAGCATCGGATGCGGCACTGGGACGGGCTGACCCAGAACACAGAGCAAACTGCCCTCTCCTTCCGCCACCCAGGGCGACAGATCCGCATTCAGCCAGCGATGCAGCCGTCGCGCATCTTCCAGCGCAAGGGGCTGGCCGGGCGCATGCGGGTCCTCCACCAGAAACGACAGGATGGTCGGAACGGCATCCCAGCGCCCGTCATCAAAAGGCGTCCCCATGGGCAGCATAGTCAGGACAGGACGGGCCCGCACCATGGCAACGGCCTCCGTCATGAACCGCGTCAGACGACTGCGAATGACCGGATCGGGCAGCGCAAACAGCGCGTCCATTTCGGCCAGCGCCGCATACCAACGCAGGGCCAGCCCGATATTGTGACCGTTATTGAGCGCCGACGCATCCGCGCCTTCCGGCCACTCATCGCGGTTGCCATAAGCCCGCAATCCCTTCGGAAGCGACAGGGACGGTAAACGATTGCGGATTTCAGGAGGGAGAAGAATGGCCCCACAGAAAGGTGGGCCCGTAAAGAACTTGGAGCCGGTCACCATGACGATGATTCCTCGTTCCACCCAGTCCGCCACCCGCGACGGACTCAGGCGCGCCTGACAGACATCGATAACGACGCTGAGCTGATCGCCCAGCTCGGTACACAATTCCCAGACAAGATCCATGTCCGGTGCCGCAAGCCCGGTCTTGGACTGATCCAGCCGATGCAGCAGCACATGACGCCCCTCAGCAGCTTCGCGTCGCACAAGAGCCGCACATTGCGCATTGATCTCCGCAACAGGCCGCGCCGTCCCGTCAGCCGCACGGATATCAACACCGATCAGCCGCGTTTCCGGCGAAAATCCTTCGATCACCTCGCCCTTGCCCACTAGCGTGGAGCACGCACTGTCCGTCGCAAAATGTCGACCGCAAGCCGCCAGAGGCACCCCGCTGCCCGTTTCATCCGGGGCCAGAAGAATGGACGTCACCGGACGCTGCGTTCCCGCCGCCACAAGCGCCAGAACCGCCAGTTCACAGTCCGTCCCGGATGCCGACAGCAGAACCGCATCCTCCGGCAGACCATAATGAGCCCCGATCGCCGCACGAGCCCGGCGCACGACACCTTCCTGAACCAGATCCGGGTCCTGCTTGGCAAGCAGCGCACTCATCATGGTGCGTCGAGCGGATTCAGCCCCTCCAAAACCGCGTTCGGACAGCGAAGACGCCGTCGATGAACCAAAAGTGATCGCCCAGGGCCGAGGACGATGGGAGCTGGAATACCGGTTCAACCCGGTATGCGGATCAACGGCCAGCCGGGAATCCCCGCCCCCGCTCATCAGGCTCTCGGCGGGTGCCAGAACGGGCCACAACCGGCTCAGAACCCCTTGCAGACGCTCGGCTTCAGACTGTGTGAAAGGCGGCAGATCCGGCAAAAACGCGCTCAGCGTCTCCCAGCTCTGCAAAAGGGCCGGAGCGTCAGGCACGTCGCCCGCAAACACGGCCAACCAAGCCGGAAGCGGCGCAACATCACCAGTATCCAGCGCATGAAACAACGCCGCCACGCGCGCCGCAGCAAAGCTGGCCAGAAACGGATTGGCGCCCGGCTCCAGCAACCGCATAAGTTCAATGGCATGCCGCAGGAAAGTCGGCGCAAGGCGCGGGGCCTCAAGACATAGTCCGCCGAGCTTGAGCGTCGCTGTACGCAGGCAGAAAGCCTGCCCCGGCACCAACTCTCCCTCGATCCGGAACGGAAGCGGCAGTGACACATCCAGAATCGGCACCAGCCCATCCGCAATCACCCGCAGATCGGGCCGCTCCAGAACATCCGTCAAAGAGCGTGTCAAAGTATCAGCCAGCATGCCTGCCTCTCCTGCCTCCGCACGACTGTGGGATTAGCCCATCAGCCCGGCCAGCGCGAGAGGCGAAAACAGTCCGTGAAAATCATCTTCATGATTTTACAGAAGCTCCCGCAGCGTTATTTGCGCTGTTCCAACAACACTGTAAGATCAAATGACTCTGCAGGGGTCCAGACCCTGATTTTAACCAAGAGGTTCAAATGCGGATTTTGCTGACAGGCGGTTGCGGCTTCATAGGATCGGCCGTTATACGCCATCTGATCCGGAACACGGACCACTCGGTCCTGAATGTTGACTGCATGACTTATGCAGCCTCGGAAGACACCATCAGCGAAGTCGCAGGCGACCCCCGCTACTCCCATGCGCGTGCGAACATCGTGAACGGTGTGGAAATGCAGCGCCTGTTCGAGGAATATCGCCCCGACGCCGTCATGCATCTCGCGGCGGAAAGCCATGTGGACCGCTCAATCGACGGCCCCGGCATTTTTATCCAGACGAACGTCGTCGGCACCTACTCCCTCCTCGAAGCGGCACGCAAATACTGGAACACGCTGGGAGACGCTGAAAAGAAGGCCTTCCGCTTTCATCATATTTCCACGGACGAAGTCTTCGGCCATCTGGAGCCGAACGATCCGCCATTTACCGAAACAACCCCCTACGATCCCCGCAGCCCGTATTCGGCCTCCAAGGCGTCGTCCGACCATCTGGTCCGCGCCTGGTTCCATACCTACGGCCTGCCAACCTTCGTCACCAACACCACCAACAATTACGGCATCTGGCACTTCCCCGAGAAGCTGATTCCGCTGGTCACGATCAATGCGATCGAAGGCCGCGACCTTCCGGTTTACGGCAAAGGCGAAAACGTCCGCGACTGGCTGTTTGTCGAAGACCACGCCGAAGCTCTGGTCAAGGCGGTCGAAACCGGCAAACCGGGCGAAACCTATGCCATCGGCGCCCGCCAGCCCCGCACAAATCTTGAAGTCGTCAAGAAGATCTGCGCCATCCTCGATGAGCTTCAGCCGGACCCGGCTGGCCCGCGCGAACGCCTGATCCGCTTCGTCACCGACCGCCCCGGCCATGATTTCCGCTACGAAATCGACCCGTCCCACGCCGAGAAGGAACTCGACTGGAAAGCGACGCACGATTTCGAAAGCGGCATCCGCAAGACGGTCCAGTGGTATCTCGACAACCGCGCCTGGTGGGAAGGTATCCGCTCCAAGCGCTACACAGGCCAGAGACTGGGAGCCAGCAAGTGAGCACCATCGAGACCAAGCCCATGAAGGGCATCATCCTCGCCGGCGGTTCGGGCACACGCCTGTATCCGATGACGATGGCAGCCTCCAAGCAGCTGCTGCCGGTCTATGACAAACCGATGATCTACTATCCCCTTTCCACGCTGATGCTGGCGGGAATCCGGGACATCATGATCATCACGACGCCCCATGACATGCCCCAGTTCCAGCGTCTTCTAGGCGACGGCTCGCAGTTCGGCGTGACTTTCGAATATCGCGTCCAGCCCTCCCCGGATGGTCTGGCACAGGCCTTCCTGATCGCCGAAGACTGGATTCAGGGTGCACCCTGCGCGCTGGCGCTGGGCGATAACCTGATTTTCTCCGAACATCTCGGCGTCCTGCTGCGCGCAGCCTCCAACCGCCCCGAAGGTGCCACCGTCTTCGCCTATCAGGTCCGCGATCCTGAGCGTTATGGCGTGGTCTCCTTCGACGAGAGCGGCCTCGCCCTCAAGGTCGAGGAAAAGCCGACCCATCCAGACTCCAACTGGGCCATCACGGGGCTGTATTTCTACGATCACCGCGTCGTGGATTTCGCCAAAAAAGTGAAGCCTAGCCCCCGGGGCGAACTGGAAATCACCGACCTCAACCGCATGTATCTCGAAGAAGGTACGCTTCAGGTGGACCGTCTGGGCCGCGGCTGCGCTTGGCTTGATGCCGGTATGCCCGACAGCCTGATGCAGGCCGGAACTTTCGTGCAGACCATTCAGTCCCGCCAAGGCATGCTGGTCGGCTCTCCCGCCGAGGTCGCCTTTCGCAACAAGTTCATCAATGCCGATCAGCTTCGCGATCACGCCAAGAAGATGGGCAAAACCGAACTGGGCCGCCTGCTTCTGGAACTGGCCAACAGCTGATTTTGTTCCCAGGGTTCTTGGTCCGCTGAAATACGCGGCCGGAACCCTTTTTTAGAAATTTTCACGGCAGGATTTCAGCATGAAGGTCGAACGTCTTTCCATTCCAGAGGTCATTCTCGTTACGCCTCCCCGTTTTGGTGACAATCGCGGCTTCTTCTCCGAGACCTACAATGTTGATCGCATGAACGACGCTGGCATTACCCTGCCCTTCGTTCAGGACAACCAGAGCCTGTCGCGCCAGAAAGGCGTCGTCCGTGGCCTGCACTGCCAGTTGGCCCCCTATGCGCAGGGCAAACTGGTGCGCGTCACACGCGGCGCTATCTGGGACGTCGCCGTCGATGTCCGCACAGGATCGCCAACCTACGGCCAATGGGCAGCCGCTGAACTGTCCGCAGAAAACTGGTCCCAACTCTGGGTGCCGCCTGGCTTCCTGCACGGTTTCGTGACACTCGAGGAAAATACCGAAGTCCAGTACAAATGCACCGCGCTCTACAGCAAGGCATCAGAACGCGCGGTCATCTGGAACTGCCCGGAACTGAAGATCGACTGGCCCGTTTCCGAAGCTGATGCCGTCCTGTCCGACAAGGATCTGGTCGCACCGCATTTCTCGGAATCCAAAGGCTGGTTCCAGTACGAAAAGTGAGCATGACCATGCCCGGCACAGGTCCCATTCTCGTCACAGGCGGCAACGGTCAGCTTGCCACGTCCCTCCAAACGCTCGGCAATGGCCGCGTCATCCGTATCGGACGGCCGGAATTTGATTTCGACCACCCGGAAACGATCCCCGCCGCCGTTGAAAAATACAAACCTTCCGTCGTCGTAAACGCTGCCGCCTGGACGGCTGTCGATCTGGCCGAAACGGAAAAAGAGGGCGCTGCCCGCGCCAATAATTCCGGCCCGGCGGCACTCGCTGCTGCCTGTGCACAGGCAGACATTCCGTTCATCCACGTCTCGACGGACTATGTTTTCTCCGGCGACAAGGGCGCGCCTTATACCGAAGACGACGCCACCTCTCCCGAGACGGTCTATGGCAGCACCAAAGCCGAAGGCGAACAGGCCGTCCTGACCGCGAACATCAAAAGTATCATCCTGCGCACGTCATGGGTCTATTCGGCCCATGGTAAAAATTTCGTCCGCACCATGATCAATGCAGGCGCCAAAAACCCTGTGCTTAAGGTCGTGGGAGACCAGAGCGGCAATCCGACCAGTTCAGACGATCTGGCCGAAGCCATTCTCGCCATCATCGCCCTGATCGAACGCGATGGCTGGAAACCGCAGTACAGGGGCATTTTCCACGCCAGCGGCTCCGGCGAAACCACATGGTACGGCCTTGCCGTCGCCGCTCTGGAAGAAGCCGCGAAACACGGCCAGACCATGCCGCAGGTCAACGCCATCCGCACCGAAGACTGGCCTACCCCCGCCAAGCGTCCGCAGGACTCCCGGATGGACAATGACAAGCTCCATCGCGTTTTCGGCGTAAAGATGCCAGACTGGCGCCACAGCGTGACGCGTATCGTTCACAAGCTGTTTTCTGAAGCCTGACCGACTGTTGCCCTCTCCCGGCAGGGGGCAACCGCCTGTCTCTCTCTGGCGTTGCGTTCGAATGATTCCCTTTCTCCATCTTTCGGCCTTAAGCCCGGGTGCCGAAACATGACACAGAAAAGGGCCGAACCTTCCCGCCACGTCGCCATCCTCCTGTCATTATATAACGGTGCCGTTTATCTGGACGCGCAACTCGCCAGCATCCTGGCCCAGACCCATACGGACTGGACCCTGTACTGGCGCGACGATGCCTCCACTGACGGCTCCAAAAGCCGGATGCGCGCTTTTGCAGAAGGCCCCGGACAGGGACGATGCGTCGAGATCGCAAACCGGCATGAGCGCCTTGGTGTCGCCGGGTCCTATGCCCATCTGCTCGACGCCGTCCCGGACACACCTTATGTCTCCTTCGCCGATCAGGACGACATCTGGGAACACCAGAAACTCGAATGGGCCGTGAAAGAAATCGAAGACGCGGCCCGCCGATACCCGAACGGAACACCACTCCTGTATTGTGCCCGGCAATATCTGACGAATGCCAATCTCACCATTCTCCAGAAATCCCCGACCCTGCGACGCAAACCCGACTTCCCGGCCTCCCTGACACAGAACATCGCAACAGGGCATACGGTTCTGCTGAACGCCGCAACACACAGGCTGCTGCGAAACAACTCTCCGCCGCCGTCGATCCTGCATGACTGGTGGGCCTATCTCCTGACAGCCGCCGCAGGCGGCGAGATCATTTTCGACAACCGTTGCGTCAGCTACTACCGGCAGCACGCTCAGAATACGGTCGGTGCAACCGGCTCCTTCATCAGACGTGCCGTGGCAGCCTGCCGCCGCGGCCCCAAGGCCTTCATGACGATCTTCCACACCAACGTGACACATCTGCTGGGCCAGCCGGAAAACCTGTCTCCCCCAGCTCTGCGTCTTCTGCAGGATCTCGCGGCGGCACAAACATTTCCTGCGCGCCTGAGCCTGCTGTTCAGATACCAGAACCTCAAACGCCAGAGATTTTCCGAGAATGTTGTCTTCCGGCTCTGGTATCTATTTGCAGACCAGGAATGATTGAAACTCAACCAACACGACAATAAGATTTTCTACGCTCTCAGCCGAGAGAGGCTGGAATGACCGTAATATTCCCAGATAAAATCTTGATTAACTTTAATATTGTGGGACTATATTCATAAATCTTTCAGCCGTCTGACAGATAACCAGATCGGGTTTCTCTTTTTCCACAAGATCAAAATCAATATTTGATGACCAGACGCAATAAAAATTTTCTAAATAGTTGGAAAACCACCACCCAAGACATCCCTGGTCAAGACAGTTTCCAAAAAAAGAATTTCCAAAAGCAATTACTTTCTTTTTTACAGGCGCTGACGGATTGTTCCAGACTGAATATTGTCCTGTATGCTTTCCAGGAACACCATGGAAAGTTTCCACATTAATCCTGTCAGACATAAATTCATCATTTTCAGTCTCATAGAATTTATCGTAAATGAAATTACCTAAAATTCGATCACTCAAATCCCCTTTTAAAATCATTTCTTTATTAAATTCTTTTTCTCCAGAAATAAAATTAAAAATTAATCCCAATATGTGTGAGAATATTTCATAACTTCCTCTTGGCTGAAGGTGCGTATCAAGCTTTTTATATAAATTTTCCTTATTTTTTAAGTCTTTTCTAGAAAATGTACTCAAAATAGACGTGTAAAAATCATCTTCATGAAGTTTTTTTTCTAATTCAAACAAATTATTTGTTGGAGTTCTAATTTCAAACGGAAATAAATCAGGGTAAACAGATATTTTTTCTGGTATTATTATTTGAATAAATTTTGAATTCAAACTACTTACTTTTTTATTTCTTATTTTTAATAGGGAGTACCATGCTTCTGACGTTAGATCCTTTTCATTTTTATTATCATATTGTTCAATCAAATTATTTGAACCACCGGTCAAAAAAGCATGACCCTTTCTCCCCATCACCGCATCTTTATGTGCAGACATAAATCCCACCGGGATCTCAATAGGAGTTGTCTCAAATACTTGAGAATTTCTGTCTCTTTCAATATAATTTCTTAAAGAAGCGGAGAGAATTCCAACACCAAGATCAGGAACAATGTCAAAACTATCTGATTTTTGATTTTTTAAGAAACAAACTGCTTCTTTTATTGAATTTCCTATATTTTTCTTTATAATCCTTAGGTAGTTTTCATTCTTTACAATATATTCTTTTAAAATAAGTGGATAAATATCTAAGTTTAAATTGATAAAATTCTTTATTATATACAAATCCTTTACAAAGCTTGCCCAACCCAAATCTGAATTTAAAATAATATCTCCATCTAAGTGAGATGCTTTTATAATTTCTTCGCAAACTAATTTAATATTTTCATCAGATTTATTTTCATCAAAATATAATTCATTCAATTCTTCCCATCCTAAATAATGAAACCCCAAATCATCAACAGTCTCACTAGACGGTATACATCTTAGATAAGTTCCTGTTTCTAAAAAATTTATTCCAATACTTTCTCTTAAATACGCTTCATCTATGGAAATAACTTTCTTAAAACATTTAGTAAAACTTTCAATTCCAATATCAGGATCAAAATTTTCCAGAGAAAAAATAATTCCTAAAGCCGGAAATTTCTTAAATTTAAGCATTATTATTTTACGCAACGGATTTTTTGGATTTTTATCTTTTGAAAATTCTTCGTTGCATCTAATAACGAATTCATCTTCTGCTGATTTTATATAATATGCCATAATAACTTTCTTTAAAAAATCGGCGTGGTTTTTATTAAATAGATCAAACCTGTATGCAAATCTACTCCAACAATCGCCTTGGAAAAGATAACCATTTCTTGAGAAAACAAGAAAATAACCCCTGGATTCACTATCTCAACAAAGAAAACTTTACGTGTTTTCAGCGGATACGATCATAGGTTTATTATATCCTGAGCCAGAAATAAAAACCGGCGCATGGCCTCCATGAACGCACCATCCTGCTCCAGGCTGGACGGACGTGCGGCGTCGTAATCATAGACCGTCCCCGCCGGGCGCGTAGCTTTTTCGGGATCTTCGGACGCATAGCGCGGCACGATATGGGTATGCAGGGACGGCACCAGATTGCACCACGTCTCATAATTGATCCGCACCGCGCCAGTGATCGCCAGCAGCGCATCCCCGACCGCCGCCATGTCGGCCAGATACTGTGCCCGTGCCTCGCCGTGCAGGTCATTGATCGTCGGCACAACCGGGTCGGCCAAGAGCTGACAATATCCCGGCAGAGGCTGCGTCTCCCCGATCACCAGCCAGCCCGATTTCATCCGCCCGATAACAGAAGGGTTGCTGCCACGTCGTGCGGTAGCAACCCTCTGTGCGATAACATCCGTCATGGTCGGTTCCCCTTCTGCGTGAAGGGGAGAGCGTATCATGCAGCGACTTCGACGTCCTCGTCTTCGCTCTGCACGATCCGCGTATTCCCGCGGGTGGGGCGAAAGCGCTTTTCAACCAGCGCTTCTTCAATATCTTCCAGAGAGGCACCCGCCGTTTCCGGCACGAAGAAGAACACGAAAATCACGGACGCCAGATTGACGAACGCATAGAACCACATCGTCCAGCTCAGCCCGATGGCTTCCGCCATGCTCAGCGCCGTGCTGGTCACCAGAAGATCAGCCCCCCACAGCGTCGCGGCATGAAGCGATGTCGCCTGTCCACGCATCGACAGCGGGAACATTTCCGCCCCCAGCAGCCAGCCACACACCTGAATCCCGCCGGAATTGAACATCATGAACAGTAGCAGGAACACAACGATCAGATAGGCCCCCGTGCTGCCCGGAGCCGGATGGCTCAGGAACATCACGCCAAGCCCAACGAGCGACAGCGCAGCCCCCGGCCCCATAATGAGCATCAGACGACGACGGCCGATCCGGTCCACGAACATGCAGCCCAGAAACGTCATGATGCAGTAAATCACCGCCACACCCAGCGACGCCAGAAGGGCGGAAGACGTGCCGAAACCCGCATCATTCAGGAAGGTCGGAGTATAGTAGATCATCATCTCCAGGCCGCCGCACTGCGTAAAGAACGCAACACCAAGCGCCGCCACAAGCGCAGGACGCACCCACGGCTGGAACAGACCGCGCCAACCCCGGTTCTGCGGCTCGATCCCTTCAGCATTTTCGCGAATGGTCTGGACTTCCCGGCGGATGGCCCGCTTGGTCGTGCGAATGCGGCCAAGCTGGATGATGGCACTCTTCATGCCCTCATTTTCTGCCACCCAGCGCGGGCTCTTGGGCATGAAGAACATGGAAACGAACACGATCGCGGCCGGAATGGCCGCAATACCCACCATGGGGCGCCAGCCCCAGGCCACACGCTGGGTAAAGCCGATGATGTTGGCAATCAAAATGCCCAGACCGATCGCCACATTAAACAGCGTCACCAGCGTGCCGCGACGTTCCTGCGGCGCCAGTTCGGAAATATACATCGGCACGACCTGCGTCGAACCGCCAACCGCCAGCCCCAGCACAAACCGTGCCGCAATCAGGCTCCAGACATCCGGCGCCAGCGAGCAGGCCGTCGCTCCCGCCACGAACACGCCACTGACCAGACAGGTGGTGTTCCGCCGTCCGAACTTCTCCGACAGACTTCCTGCACCAAAGGCACCGAAAATCGCCCCCAGAAGGATCGCGGAAGCCACCCATTCCTTCATGGTGGCATTCAGATGGAAATCATCCCCGATCAGAGGCAGCGTGCCCGAGATGATGCCGGTGTCATAGCCATACAAACCGCCGCAGATCGCAGCGACTACAGCCGCCAGAATCAGCATCAGCTTGGCATTGGGAGAAACTTCGATGGACGCGGGATCAATATGCTCCCGTCCGGTTCGGACTGTTTTCGTATCGTTTTCCATAGGGGGATAACATATCACGAAACGATTGGTTTTTCAGGTTCGGCAGAAAACAGCCGAAAAATACACTCAAAATACATTCAGGATTGACTGTCGCCTCATAACCCCTTCAGGATACACGTCATGCAGACACCCGATACAACCAACGATGTTCCCGTTATTGGCACGAAAGCGCTGATCATCATGCATGTGATGCTGGTTGCATTCATCGCTCTGGTGCATTTCAAGCTGACGAGCGCTACGGACTTCTGAACCGCCGCCACAGATCGGCCAGCGCATAGGACAGGGCAGCCCCAAGCCCGATCCAGAACGGAACCGGCGCATCCGTCACCCAGGACAGCATCAGTCCACCCCACGACAATCCCAGCGCCAGCCCGACGGAAACGGCAATCCCGGCGAGCGGTCCCAGCCCGAGCTTCAGCGCTGTCGCGGCAGGCCCGATCATCAGGCTGAACGCCAGAAGTGCCCCGGCCACTTCCGCACAGGCCGCACAGGCCAGCGCCGCCACGGCCATAAACACCACCGACACTAGCCGCGCCGGAACACCCCGCGCCCGCGCCACTTCCGGCGCCAGACTGGCAAACAGCAGCCTGCGCCCCAGAAACGCCAGCAGTCCAAGACACAGCACGGCCACCCCGCACAACGCCTCCAGCGTCGGCACGTCAATGCCCAGAACGTCACCGAACAGCAGCGTAGTCGCAAGGCTGGAGCCCCGGTTACTCATGTGCAGGAACCATGCCCCAAGACCAAGACTGGCCGCGAGCACAAGCCCGATCGTACTGTCCCGCTGGGCGGGAACGCCGCGCTCCCCTTCGCGCTCGGCCCCGATGACGAACCCCGCCATCAGACTGAACACCACCATTCCCGAAAGCGGCGGAAAGCCAAGCCAAACCGCCCCGGCTGCCCCACTAAATCCGATATGTGACAGCGCATGGGCGGCAAACGCCTGACGCCGCAACATCAGGAACCAGCCCACCGTCCCCGCCAGAACAGACACAACCGCCGCGCCCACAAAGGCATGGCGCATGAAATCAAACTCGAACATGCAGCCCCCCGTCCGCAAGCTGCACAACTCGCGTCACGGCTCCCGACAGTGCCTCGGTTTCATGAGACGTCAGAACAATCCCAATCCCCAGACGATCCGTCAAATCCCGCAACAGACGCACCGTCCGCTCCTGCCCCGCCTGATCAAGCGCCGCCAGCGGCTCATCCAGCAACAGCAGATCCGGGCTGCCCGTCAGAGCCTGCGCCAGCCCAACCCGCTGACGCTCCCCGCCGGACAGCAATCCCAGAGGACGGTGCGCAAATGACGCAGCCCCCGTCAGCGCCAGAAGCCGGTCCGCTTCCTCCCGCCGAGCCCGCAGACGCAACGGGAGTCCCCAACGCACACCGTCCACCGCCGCCCGCACATGACTGACCGCCGGAAGCAGCAGCGCCGCATCCGTCACACTCTGCGGCATGTAACCGATATGCTGCCGAGCCTGTGTCGGAGGCAGACCATGCGTCAGGATTTCGCCACCTTGAAGCGGAATCAGACCCAGCATGGCCCGCAGCAGCGTGGACTTCCCCGCACCGTTCCGCCCCGACAGAAGCGTGATGCCCGAAAGCGGCACCGTCAGGGATGCATCCCGCAACACACAAGTCGATCCCGCCGTCAGCGTCACGTCCCGCAGAGCCAGCCCGCGCTCCGGCTGACAGCAGACCCGCTTATTTTCCGCCATCACCCAGCGCCTGCTCCACCGTCTGAAGAATGCCATGAACCCAGCCCTGCCAGGACTGGCCTGGTGGCAAAGTCTCCCCAATCGCCACGACCGGCAAGCCCACAGCCTGCGCCCGATCCACCAACCGGTCGATCTGCGGCGAATGAATCGCCGGATTGGTCATCAGCATCCGCACCTTACGCCCGTCAATCAACATATCGACCTGCGCCACATCGCGCGGAGACGGCTCCGCATGGTTCATGATCGCAAGCGCAAAATTCTCATCCAGCACAGCCAGCCCCGCATCCCGAAGCAACGTTTCCCCAACCGGCTCCACCGCCGCCACAGGCACGGCCTCATGACGCGCCTTCATCGCCGCCAGACGATCCGTCACGCCGTCCAGTTCCTTCCGGAATATCGCCAGCCTCTCCGCCAAGGCTGGTGCGGAAATTCCCGGCTGATGCGACAGCCTGTCCGCAAAGACCTGTGCGACTTTCCCCACCGCCGCCGGATCGAGAAAGAGATGCGGATTATCGCCGGGCCGCCACCCCGCCAGAGACGCCACCACGATCCGCTCCGGCACGGAAGCCGTAAAGGGAAGCGCCCAGTCGTCATAGGTCGCACCATTCACGACCGCGATGGTCGCCCCCGCCATAGCGCGCGCCATAGAGGGCGAGGGCGTCAGATCATGCGGATCGATTCCCGGTGTCGCCAGAAGGGCCTGCGTCTGCACATCCGCCCCCCCAATCTGCGCCGCCAAATCGCACCAGGCTGCTTCAACGCACACCACACGCACGGGAGCGGGCGACGGCTCGGCCTGAGCGACGGCTACAGATCCTGAAATCAGTGCAGCCAGCAACAAAGCTGGAAAAAAACGCATCATGGTCCTCAGGGCAGGGGTCAAGGCTCAGGTGTTATAAAGTAACATTTACAGCCTGACCATCCTCACCGGATCGTCTTATCCCTGACGCAGATAAAGTGCCGCCGCCGCGGCCACAACCTTGCGCTGGTAATCCAGATTGAGCGGCAGCGTGCGGGAATGGTAATCCCCGATCGCCTTCATCAGATTGCCATGCTCCTCATTCAGCGCCCTGCGCAGGATCATCGCCGCCGCTGCGATATTGAAACACGGCTCCAGCGCCAGACGCGCCGCAACCTGCGACACCGGCTGATGGGTCATGGACGCGATCGGCAAAATCCAGCGCGAATTGATCTGCATGAGCCCGATATCTACCGAACCGTCCGTATTGGTGCTGACATGCCCCATCGTCCCGCCCTCGACCCGCTGGATTGCAGGCAGGATGCGCGGCGGCAGATGGTAATGCAAAGCCGAAGCCAGCATGCAGGCCAGCAGACCGCCAGCCATGATTATGAACAGACCACAGGGTGAATCATGCCTCGACCCTAGCATCGGAAGCGCCTGCCTGCCATCCTGAACCCCTCGTGATGACCGCAAAGGACAGGAGGACACGTGCAGGACACATCCGCGACCCTGACACTGGACGCTCTCGGCATTTCCTATGAACGCCATGTCTATGAGTATGACCCCTCAGCAGGAAAACTTGGCGTGGCCGCCGCCGCAGCGCTGGGCCTGTCGCCGGATCACGTCCTCAAGACCCTGATGGTGCAGATCGACGGACGCCCCGTCTGTGTGGTGCTGCCCGCGGATCGCGAACTGGATTTCGCCCGCGTGGCACAGGCCTTCGGAGGGCGAAAAGCCAAGATGCTCTCCCGCCCCGACGCCGAACAGCGCACCGGCTACCGCATCGGCGGCGTGAGCCCCTTCGGACAACGCAGCGCTGTCCCCACGGCCTTCGAACAATGCGGCATGGACGGCCCCCCCGTCGTCATCAACGGCGGAAGCCAGGGCCTCCTGATCGAACTGTCCCCGCAGGACGCCCTGACCGCCACCGGTGGCCTTGTGGCCGATCTGGTCAAACCCCTTTAAGCAGCGCCATATCCGTCGGGATGGTCCACACGCCAGCGCAGGGCCGTCTCGACGATATCATCAAGCTGGCTGAACTTCGGGTCCCAACCCGTTTCCTTGCGGATCTGCGAAGAATCCGCCACCAGAACCGCCGGGTCTCCCCCACGGCGCGGCGCCCATTCCCAGGGCACTTTCCGGCCGCTGACGCGCTCGACACTCTGGACGACTTCCAGATTGGTAAAGCCCAGACCATTGCCCAGATTATACGTCACGGACCGCTCATCGAGCTGCCCCATCGCGCGGATATGTGCATCGGCCAGATCCGTCACATGGATATAGTCGCGCACACAGGTGCCATCGCGCGTCGGATAGTCATTCCCGAACAGCTTCAGCCCGGCCCGACGTCCCAGCGCCGCGTCGATCGTCAACGGAATGAGATGCGTCTCCGGCCGGTGATCCTCACCCAGACGTCCCTGTGCATCCGCACCCGCCGCATTGAAATAACGCAGGCACGCGCTCTTCATGCCGCAGATCCGGTCCGCCCAGACCAGCGCCCGCTCGATCAGATATTTGCTCTCGCCATAAGGCGATCCCGGATCCACCGGCGCATCCGCCGAAATCAGCGGCGGGCGGTCATCGCCACCAAACAGCGCCGCCGTCGAAGAGAACACAAAGCGCTTTACGCCATGCCGCGTGCAGGCCTCGATCAGGTTCAGAGCCGTGATGTAATTCCGGCGCAGATAGAGGAAAGGCTGGCTCATGCTTTCGCCCACAAGCGACAGCGCCGCAAAATGCAAAACCGCATCCCACTGCCCCGAAGCCACCGCCCGGTCCGTCGCCTCTGCATCCGCCAGATCGACATGAATGAACTGCGCGCCCTGCGGCACGGCGGCCCGATGGCCCGTGCTCAGATTGTCGAGAACGACAACCTCATGTCCGCCATCCACCAGAGCCTGTGCCAGATGACTTCCGACAAACCCGGCCCCACCCGTAACGAGATATTTCACTGATCCAGTTATCCTTTTTCCAGAAACATCCCGGACTGCCACGGCTGAACCATGACAGGCCGGGACATCCTCATCAGATCAGAGAAGATTCTGCGCGCGACTAAGAATCATGCTGCATACTTTCTGCTTCAACTGGCCCTTGAGGCTCGACAGCGACAGCGGATTGCTGCCCCCTGTCAGAAGCTGCCCCTGCTGTCCGGCGGCATAATCGCTGGAGGACGTCACGTCCTGTTTGCCCGTCAGGCTGCTCAGGGCTGAAGTGGCGCTGCTGCCGCTCAGATAGTTGTTCTGCACACAATAGCTCAGAACACCCGCAACATTGCCCGTGCTGGCGGAAGACACATTCGGCAGCATGCTGCCCATGATACCGGTGCCCCCGGTCATGCCACTCATGCCCGACATGCCGCTCATGGCATTACCCGCACTGCCAACACCCGGAATGGACTGGGCATGGGCCGAGGACGCAACAAGAGCAGCGGCCACAAGACCCGCGAAGAGACCGTTCGAGTAACGCATCCTATTTCTCCTTCAGAAGACGCTCAGGGCAGCACCTGTCAGAAGTCACCGTCGCTGCCGACATGTTTACCGAAAGTGACGCTAACATAGGATGGCAGCGGGTTCACCCGTCTAACGTCCGCAGAACTCCCGCGCCGCACCATAAATATGGTAGAGCGAACTGGCCGGAACGTCCGAGACTGTCACGTTTCCAAAGGCGTCGAAGCGATCCACCCACAAAGCGCTCTTCTGATCGGGACTAAACGTTCCAAAGAAATGTTCCGTCAGCCCCCGCAGAATATCCGGCCTCTCATTCCGACAGACAAGTAGGCGGCAAAGCTCGGTCTGCGGCCAGATCCGCGTTGCATTTTCAACGGTCTGCCCTCTCTCCGTCACGGCATCCCACACGACAGCGCCCTCTCCGACACGCCCCACGCCATGCGCTATTCCGAACGCGAACAACCCGTCCGCCGCCCGGCCAATCGCCCCGGCGTCCGGCGTTCCCGGCTCAAGACGCAGATACTCTCCCAGCAGCCAAGCCCATTCAAAGAGATGCCCCGGTTCTACCCGGTTGCTCCCCACAGGAGCCGTCGGGCGCCAGTCTGTCATGAAATCTTCAAGAAGCGCCCCCGATCCGGGCTGGATAAATTTCCCCAGCGCCAGACGCACCAGAGAGCGCGCTTCGTCCAGATAAAAGCTGTCTCCCGAAACCTCGAACAGCACCAGAAACGCCTCAAGCAGATGCATATGCGGATTCTGATGCCGGACCGCTCCCGTCAGCGGCACCTCGTCCAGAAAGCCGCCATGCTCCGCCCGGAAAATCTGATGCAGTTCCAGCACCGTCTGCCGCGCCACTGCCAGAAAATCCGGATTGCCACTCAGGCGATACGCCCAGCCATAGGCAAACAGAATGAAGGCATGCGCATAGAGGTCCCGTTTCGTCCCGACCGGCGTTCCGTCCGGTGCGACGGAAAAGATCCACCCCGCCTGCCCGTCCCGATGGCGATAAAGCCGCTCGACCTTTTCCAGACACATCAGCGCCTGCTCGGACGCCTCATGCAGCCCATCCAGCGCCGCCCGACAGAATGTCGAAATCTGCCGCGCCTGCACCATCAGCCGCGACGCTTCCAGAACCAGAGGCTCTCCGGAAAATGTCAGACGCTCGTGATACAGACCGCGTGTGCGATCAAACCCCACATCGCTCCAGAACGGCAATACCGTCCGCGTCAGCCAGCTGCCCCAAGGGGCCTGCTGCTCAGCATTCATGAGGGTCGGCAAAGAAGTGTGAGGCGTTCCGGTCTGCATTTGACTGCCGTATGAGAGCTGAACGTCCGCGTCAACAGACATAGATCAACCACAGCAGAGCCGGACCGGAAATTTCATATTTTTAGGAGAGAAGGAAACTGGTGGAGCCAATCGGGATCGAACCGACGACCTCCTGAATGCCATTCAGGCGCTCTCCCAACTGAGCTATGGCCCCACATGTTTCATCTGCGGCCCCTTTGGGACGGAGCCGGATGAGGGCGGTATATCGTCATGATTTCGCCCTGACAAGCCTGAAAAACAGATTTCGACAGCAGTTTTCACGCAGAAATCGCCTTCAGCCTCCGCAGTTCCTCCAATAACGGAAGCAGCGGCAGCCCCAGAACGGCATCCTGTGCCCCTTCGACAGCCGAAAAAAGCTGTATTCCGGGGCCTTCCAGCCGATACGCGCCCACACAGGACAAGATGGCAGCCCCTTCCCGCTTCAGATAGGCCTCAAGAAATGCCTCCGAAAACTCCCGCATCGTCAAACGCGGCGATGCCAGATGCTCCCAGATTTTCTCGTCCCCCTTATAGAGAACCACCGCCGTGCGCAGAACATGCGTCCGCCCCCGCAGCAGGCGCAGATGCTCCCCTGCCTCCGCCACAGAACCCGGCTTGGCAAAGGCCACCCCGTCCAGATCGAGAATCTGGTCCGCAGCCACAGTCAGATCCTCGAAACCCACATCGCGTGTCGCGAGATTGGCTTTTGCATCTGCCAGAGCGATCGCCGTTTCCGAAAGCGTCTGTCCCTGTACCTCACAGGATCGCCGCAGCGCTTCCTCATCGAGATCGACCGGTCTGGCCTGCACCGTCAGACCTGCATTTTCGAGCAACATACGCCGGGCTGACGACCCGCTGGCAAGAATCAGGGAAGTACTGAAAGACATCATGATGTACGACTCCGTACTATCGACTGCGGAAAGAAGGACGAGTACTGCAAGAAACCCTGTGAAGGCATTGCGTCAGTACTGGGGTACATGGGGATAGTACCTGCCCTCCCGAAAGGAGTACCGAGTACCGTGGATTGTACGGTACACCAGCCGGAACTGGGGGTTGTACACAGCCTCTCTGTGGGCAATTCGGGATAGAATCAACGACTCCCTTGCAGACTGCGGCCCTCAGAGTTGTACACAGTGTGAACAAGACGGGGTACATTTTCAGAAAGCCGGGTACCCCGGTATCCACAGGGATCATCTTAACCTCCAGCATTTCTTTCTTTTTTCTTTTATGATTAGTGGGCGGCATGATTTCGGAAAACGCATCTTCCTCACCCTCATCAAAACCGCTTTTGCGGGCTCTCCGTGGTGAAGCCGTCTGGCCGCCTCCGGTCTGGCTCATGCGTCAGGCAGGCCGCTATCTCCCCGAATTCCGCGCCATGCGCGACAAGGCCGACTTCCTGACCCGGTGCATGACCCCGGACATGGCCACCGAGCTGACGATCCAGCCAATCCGTCGCTACGGCATGGACGG
Organism: Gluconobacter sp. Dm-74; assembly: GCF_018256135.1. NCBI lineage: Bacteria > Pseudomonadati > Pseudomonadota > Alphaproteobacteria > Acetobacterales > Acetobacteraceae > Gluconobacter > Gluconobacter sp. Dm-74. The sequence continues at coordinate 48,176 of NZ_JAERLX010000003.1, forward strand.
CGCGATCCTGTTTTCCGATATCCTGATCCTGCCCTGGGCCATGGGTCAGTCTCTGGACTTCATCGAAGGCCGCGGCCCGGTCCTTGGTGCCATTCGCTCCGAAGCTGATCTCGCCCGGCTCGATCCCAAGCGCGTACAGGACGCCGTCGCACCCGTGCGCGAGACCTTGTCCCGCCTCGCCAAAGAGCTTCCCGACGTCACAACCCTTCTGGGCTTCGCAGGCAGCCCGTTCACGGTCGCCTGCTACATGGTCGAGGGCGGTGGATCGCGGGATTTTGCCGAAACCCGCCGCATGATGCAGATCAACCCGGCCCTGTTCGATCGCCTGATCGACACTCTGACTTCGAGTACCGCCGAGATGCTCTGCGGCCAGATCGAAGCCGGTGCGGAAGCCGTGATGCTGTTCGATTCCTGGGCCGGAATCCTGCCTCCTTCAGCATTCCGCCGCTACGTGATCGAACCGACGCGCCAGATCGTCGCGTACATCCGCGCCCGTCACCCCAACACCCCGCTCATCGGCTTTCCGCGCCTCGGCGGCATCATGGTCCGCGAATACGCGCAGAAAACCGGCATCAACACGCTGGCGCTCGACACGGTCGCCGACCCGGCCCAGATTTCCGAACTCCTGTCTGAAGCCGTTCCGGGCCTCACCCTTCAGGGCAACATGGACCCGATGATCCTGTTCTCCGGCGGTGAGACAATGATCCGTGAAGCCCAGGCCATCCGCGACGCCATGCGCGGAAAACCCCATGTTTTCAATCTCGGACACGGCGTCATGCAGCATACGCCCCCTGAAAACGTGGCAGCCCTCGTCGAGGCGGTACGGTCCGTATGACAACCGCTCTGGATCCAGCAGGCCAGCTGAAACTGGTCATTTTCGACTGTGACGGCGTGCTCGTGGACAGCGAAGGTCCGTCCTGCCGGGCCACGGCGGAATTCGCCCGATCCAAAGGCATGTCCATCTCCGACGAAGAGGCGCATCAGCGTTTCGCAGGCATGGCCCTGCCGCAGATCGTAACCGAACTCGAACACGAAATCGGTCATGCCCTACCGGCAGAAACGGCAGTCATGCTACGCGAAAATCTCGTACAGATGATGCAGAAAATCGCAGAACCCGTAAGCGGCGCGCCCGAAATGCTGGCAGGCGTGCGGTCTTTGGGACTGCCGGTTCGCGTTGGTTCGAATTCTTCCGTCCGTGAGATGGAAGCCAAGTTCGAAAAAACCGGGATGTCGCAGTATTTCCCCGAAAACCGCGTCCACTCCGCCAACGATATGGGCTGCCCCAAGCCCGCCCCGGACGTCTATCTGTACGCGGCAAAAGTAGAGGGCGTCCTGCCAGAAAGCTGTGTCGTGATCGAAGACAGCGATACTGGAGCAGAAGCCGCCTGGAAGGCTGGCATGGCCTGTGTGCTTCTTCGCCCGGAAGACATGCCCGCACCGCCCTTCTGGCCCGTCGAAGGCTCGGTTCGCATCGCCCATCTGGACGAGTTGGTACCGCTGTTGCGCCGGACGCTTGAAAGCCAGACACACGCATGACCGACTTTCTCGCGACCTATCAGAGCTGGATACTGTCCCTACACATCATGGCGTTCATCGCCTGGATGGCCGGGACGTTCTATCTCCCACGCCTGTATGTCTATCACTGTCAGGTGGTACCGGGGTCTGCCGAGAGCGAGCGGTTCAAGGTCATGGAGCGCAAACTCCTGCGCCAGATTATGACGCCCGCCATGATCGTGACATTCCTCGCAGGCGGTGCTCTGGCCTCCATTCCCGGACTGATCGACTGGAACGCAGGCTGGTGGTGGACAAAGCTCATCTGCGTCTTCGGTCTCGCCGGATTCCACGGTGCCTGCGGCACATGGCGTCGCGGTTTCGCCGAAGACCGCAACCAGCATCCGGAAAAATTCTACCGGATCGCCAACGAAGTCCCCACCATCCTGATGATGGTTATCGTCATCATGATCATCGTCCGCCCCTGAAAAAGATCCCGAATAAAAGTTTTTGGTGAAGCTTTTTCCAAAAAGCTTCAAAAGACCGTCACCTTTTTGAAAAAAGGCGACACCCAAAAACTTTTATCACTTTCAGATCAGACAGTATTTTACGCCGGTCATCTGTTCCGAGACGGTCCACAGACGCGCGGCCAGTTCGGGTACATGCGCCAGAGCCGGCAGCCCCGCGATCCCCGGCACGCCACGGCGTTCTCCCGGCCCCTGCGGACCATAATAGCTGCCGTCATGCGCCTGCGGACTGGCAAGAGCATAGAGCAGTGGCCACGCCCCCTCCTCGACCGTCTGCCCCATCGCATGGAACACCGGCCCGGCGATACTGCGCGCCAGACTCCGCATGAACCGCGCGGCTGTGTTGGCGGACCGGTCCAGACTGCCGTTATTCGCGACAATATCACTCGCCGCCCAGCCAGGATGCGCCGCACGCGAATGGATGGGCCAGGGCGCTTTCGCGGCCCGGCGGTTCAGTTCGAGCGCAAACAGCAGGTTGGACAACTTGCTCTGACGATACCGCACCATCGGATTGTAGGAATGGCGCGCATTCAGATCACCGAACGGGATTTCGCCCTTCAGCGCCGCCAGAGACGCCACGGTCATGACCGTCGCATTCCCCGCCGCCAGTAACGGCAGCAGCCGCCCGGTCAGAGCGAAATGCCCGAGATGGTTTGTCCCGAACTGCAATTCGAACCCGTCTTTCGTCGTCAGACGCGTCGCAGGCCCCATAACCCCGGCATTGTTCGCCAGAAGATGGATTGGCTCGCTCCGGCTGCGCATCGCGGAGGCAAAGGCCTCGATCCCGGCCAGAGACGCCAGATCCAGCAGTTCAAACCGCGATTTGACGAACGGCACGCGCTCCTGAAGCCGTGCCAGCGCCGCCTGTCCTTTGTCATGACTGCGACCGCTCAGCACGATCGCAGCACCCTGCTTCGCCAGCCCGCAGGCGACTTCGAACCCCAGCCCTCCGGTCGATCCGGTGATGAGCGCCGTCTTTCCGTCCAGACGGTCAAGAGAGTCCGTAGACCATGCGGGAGCGGAGGGCTGTGTCATGACGTCTGTCCTTCCAGTCTGTGTCAGCTCGGTTTCTTGTCCATACGCGATTCCTCACGCTTTTCGTCTTCCTCGGCCTGCCGGAGCGCCTCATCCGTCAGGCGCTTCTCGTTCTTCTTGAGAAAAACGAGCCCCCCGATCAGACAGCAGACCCCCACGACTGCCATGGCGATCCCGACCGGCCCGGTGATCTTCTCGATCTGCTTGCCAAGCTCATAGGTCACAAAGGCATAGCCACCGGCCCAGCAGATGCCACCGAGCGCATTGAAGAACAGGAACGAATGCCAGGGCATCCGGTTCGCTCCCGCCAGCAATGCGACGAACACGCGCAGCACCGCGACGAAACGCCCCAGAAACACGACGATCCCACCATGCCTGCGGAACAGATACCGCCCCAGCATCAGCCGCTCTTCAGTCAGACCAACTTTCTGACCGTGCTTTTTCAAAATGCCGTAACCGAAGTGATGGCCGATCAGATAGCCGATATTGTCGCCCATAATGGCGCCAAGCACGGCTGCCAGCGCGATCCAGCGGATTTCAAGATGATGGGTGCTGCCTGCATAAAGCGAAGCGGCGATAATGACGCTCTCCGCCGGAAGTGGAAGTCCCATGCTCTCGAACATGACGGTGATGCCGACGACGCCATAGCCATACTGCACCAGCATGTGATCGAGAAAATGACTGAGATGAAACAGTGTCCTGGTCCTGTTCAAGCTGTGGCGGAAGAGAGTGCCACCGGCTACGATACTACGGCATCGGAGACAGGATGAAAAATGACGCCCCCTTCCCCCTCATCTTCCGCAGCCTTGTCGGGACATTGGCCGTCCTGGGCCACACCCGAACTCGTGGCCGGACGCACGCTGTCCTTCTCCGAACTGCGCACTGCTGGGGAGTGGATCTTTTGGCTTGAAAGTCGCCCGGACGAACAGGGCCGCTCCGTCATCACGGCCCGCGACCCTGAAGGAATCCTCCGCGACCTGATCCCGGCGGAATACTCGGTCGGTACCCGTGTGCACGAATATGGCGGCGGCGCATGGGACGTGCGCCTGAAAGACAATGCCAAAGACAGCGCCCCGCAGGTCGTTTTCAGCGATCGCAAACGCGGCGGCATCTGGTTCAGCGACGGCACGAGCGCCACGCAATGGGCTACGGCGGGTGAAAGTCCCGAACACCGCTACGCCGACCTGACATTCGATCTGGCTGCCGATGCCGTGTTCTGCGTGCGCGAAAGCCACGGCATCGGCGTGCCCGTCGCAACGCTGGTCCATGTGCAGGCTGACGGACGCGAAACCGTGCTGGCCGAAGGCGCGGATTTCTACGCCGCCCCCCGGCCCTCACCCGATGGAAACTTTCTGGCCTGGTTCAGCTGGAACGACCCGGCCATGCCCTGGACCGCCACGACCCTTTCCGTCGCCCCCTTCGATCGCACAACCGGCACACTCGGCCCCGTCACCGACCTGACCGGACCCGAACCCTGCAGCATCATCGAACCCTGCTGGTCCGCCGACGGCATGCTCTACGCCACGTCCGACGCCTCGGGCTGCTGGACCCCCATCCGCTTTTCCCATGACGAGACAGGCTGGCACCCCCATTCCCTCGAAGGCGCCAACGCCGAAATCGGCCTGCCGCACTGGGTGTTCGGACAGCGTAGTATGGCGCCCTTGCCCGGAAACCGTCTGCTGGCCATCGGCATCCGCCACGGCCTCAACCATGTCCTGCTGGAAGACAACGGACACTGGACCGACCTTGCGCTCGGCACGCCCGTCAACGTCCCCGAACCTCTCGGAAACGGGCAGTTCGCATGGATCGACGCCCCGGCCGATGCCCCCGCCGCCATCGCCTTCGGCCGCCCCGGCGAAGCCTGCGACCGCTTTCGCATCAGCGTCACCCTCCCGCACGGTGTCACGAAAGCCGATATCGCAACCCCCACCCCCCTGAGTTTCCCAACTGCAAATGGTGCAGAAGCTCATGCCTTGGCCCACGCCCTGTTCTACGCCCCCGCCAGCAGCACCAGCGCCCTGCGGGACGGCGAAAAACCCCCGCTCGTCGTCATGGCGCATGGCGGTCCGACCGGCCGCGCCAATCCGTCCTTCGCCTTTAAAGTGCAGTGGTGGACGTCGCGAGGTTTTGCCGTCCTCGACGTCAATTATCGCGGCTCAACCGGCTTTGGCCGCGCTTACCGCGAAGCACTGGACGGACAATGGGGTGTCGCGGATATCGAAGACTGCCTCGCCGGCGTGCAGGCCGTGCTCGATCGCGGCCTCGCCGACCCCGCCCGCTGCGTCATCCGCGGCAGCAGCGCCGGCGGCCTGACGGTCCTCGGCGCCCTCGCACAGTCGGACCTCTTCGCCGCCGGAACCTCCCTCTACGGCGTCACGGACCTGCGTGCTCTCGCCGAAGAAACCCACAAATTCGAAGCCCGCTATCTGGACGGGCTGATCGGCCCCTATCCCGAAGATGAGGCCGTGTATCTGAAACGTTCCCCCATCACGCAGGCCGATAGCATTACCGTTCCTGTCCTGTTCCTGCATGGCGGTGCAGATAAGGTCGTCCCCCTGTCACAGGCGGAGTCCATGCGTACAAAACTCGAACATTCCGCCCTGCACGTCTATCCGGAGGAAGCTCATGGCTTCCGCGCCCGCGAAACCATAGAAGACGCCCTGCAACGGGAACTCGCCTTCTATCAGCAGGTTTTTAGTGCATAGATCCCGATTTCAGTCGTCAGAGAGTCCAAACTGGCTGGGATAGGGCATGGCGTTGCGGCTGAGCTTCTTCTTTTTCCAGTCCGCCAGCGCCCTGTCATATTCGACATGGCGCAGGGCGAACTGCAGCGCTTCCACATGTCGCTCGTTTTCGGGGTCCATCAGGTTCCGGCGCCAGCCCGCCGCAATCAGCCAGTATTCCCCGGCCAGTCGCCAGTCTCCGGCCTCATGATGCTCCAGCGCCAGACGCTCAAGCCCATGATACTTGTTTTTCGGATTGGCGAGTGCTTCGGGCGTGAGAATGAAATCATCCCCTTTCCAGAGGAACGTCGATTTCATGTAGGGAAACTGCCGGGTCATCACACCCGGATCTCCGAAATGTTCTTTAATCAACATCGGAACCAGCCTGTCGTAAGACCTCCGCCATTCGCACTGCACAGACCGTTTCCCTGAAAATCACATTGAAAGAGTGCGGCCTCTATAACGAACAGGAACACCAGAGTCGATTTCTTCAACCTGACTCAATCGCTCCCTGTTCCGCATTAATAACAACATAATTGTTATTAATAAATAAAATTATGTTATAATTCAATCTATACCGTAATTGTCAAAGAAAATATTCGAAGTCCCGAAAACAGGTTTGAATTTCCATAATACTTCTTCTAAGAAGCCTGACCGCAATTACCGATGCCCTTTTTAGGCCCGAACGCTCTGTTATGCGTTCAGAGGGCACAGGGTTATTTTTTCGGCACGATTCCTTCTCTCTCCCGTCAGAGTCCCCGAGCCTTATGGACACCAAAACCCTCTTCTCCGGAATGGCGCTGGCCTTCGGAGCATACTCCGCATTCGCCATCAGCGACGCTTTCTCCAAACTGCTGGACGGGAGTCTCGATCCCTTCGAGGTTGCATTTTTTGGCGGGGTGTTCGGGTTCCTCGTTCTTCCCTTCATCCGCAAATCAAACGAGTCCTACCTCGACATCGTGCGCCCGAAGCTTCGCGGCATGTGGCTGCTGCGGGCTGTCTGCGTCTTCGTCGCCACGGCTGCCAGCGTCGAAGCTTTCATGCTGCTCTCGATGCCCGAGGCCCTGTCGATCACCTTCCTGATGCCGCTGTTCGTCACGATCCTCTCCGTCGTGCTGCTCAAGGAGAAAGTGACGTTCTGGGCATGGCTTGCGGTCGCTTTGGGCTTTGCGGGCGTTCTGATCGTGCTGCGTCCGGGAGTGCGCCCGCTCAATCTGGGCCATCTCTGCGCGCTTCTGGCAGCCTGTGCCAATGCGGGCAGCGTGATCGCCTACCGGATCGCCAGCAAGGAAACCGTGCGCCTGTCGCTCTTCGGGTCCAGCCTGATGGGCGCGCTGGTCGGCAACGGTCTCCTCATGCTCGCCCACGCCACATGGCCCTCCAGCACAAAGATCTGGTTCTACCTGTTCGGCTACGGCTCCCTGGCCGCCCTCGGACAACTCTGCATGATGCTCGCAACCGCCAGAGCACCGGCTAACCGCGTCGCCCTGCCGCAATACAGCCAGATGGCCTGGGGTGTCGCGCTGAGCTACTTCCTCTTCAAACAGCCGCTCGATCGCTGGACTTTCGTCGGCATCGCGGTCCTGACAGCATCAGGTATGCTGAACTGGATCCGTCAGCGCATCCGCTACGAAAAAATGGCGATGAAAGAGCGTCTCGAACGCCTCAAGGCACGTAAAGTCGCCAAGGGAAACCTCAAAGCCGCCAAGCAGAGCGCGCTCTCCACTCGCTAAACACGCGTTCCGCCGCTGCGCATGCGGGTCAGAATGCTGACTTTCAGAGACGCGGCGGCACGCCTGATGACGGCTCTATAATCCCTGGCTCCAGCTTCCGGATCACCCGGAATGCCGTCACGACCGCGAGACTACCAAACAGCACCACGCCCAGCGACTGCCCGACCAGTATCCCGACCGGCCCATAAGCCGACCCGATCCAGACGAACGGAATGGTCCCCAGCGTCGCCCGGCCCCAGTTGAAACCCGTGGAATAGAACGGGTGCCCCAGATTGTTGAAGGCCGTATTGGCCACAAACAGCAATCCGACGAACATGTAACTCAGCACCAGCCAGCAGCAGAACAGCCGCACGATGTCCACGCCCACACCCTGAAGCTCAAAAAGCTGGATGATATAAGTGTGCGCCCCCGCCAGAACCAGCCATGTCACGCCCACACATAGCGCCGTCAGCTTCAGCGCCGCCAGAAGCGCCTCCTGCACGCGATGGATCTGCCGTGCGCCAAGGTTCTGCGCCATGATCGGCCCGACCGACCCCGTCAGTGCGAAAACCAGCGAAAATGCTACCGGTACGATCCGGTCAATGGTCGCCTGTCCCGAAACGGCATTAAGCCCGAACCGCGCCATCGCATGCGTCACGAACAGCGCGCCCGTCGGGGTCGCCAGATTGGTCGCAATCGCCGGAACCGCAATCCCGCCAATCAGCCGCGTGGACGGCCCGAAAGCGGAACGCTGTGGCCATTCCAGCATGGCATGGCCCCGAAGATTCAGAAATCCGCTTGCCGTAATGGCCAGCCGCGCCAGAACCGTGCTGATCGCTGCCCCCTCAAGTCCCAGATGCAGCCCGAAAATCATGATCGGGTCCAGACACGCGGACACAGCCGCCCCCGTCAGCGTCACCCGCATCGAGCGTTTGGCATCTCCCACTGCCCGCAGCAGCGATGAAAGCGCCATCCCAAGACACACAAGCGGCAGCGCCGGTGACACGATGTGCAGGAACGTGGCGGCATGCTCCTGCGCCTCGCCATGCGCGCCCAGCAAGCCCAGCAGAGGCATGGCAAAGGTCGCCGTCAACAGGCCCAGAACGGCCGCAATCGCCACCATGACCACCAGAAACGCCGAGGCCATCCGACGCGCCTCGGCATGCTGACACGCCCCGATCAGCCGCCCCGTGCAGGCCCCAAGCCCGATCGTCATCCCGATGGAAACCGATACCTGCACGTAGCTGACCGCCGTCGCAAACGCGATCGCCGCCGTCAGTGTCTTGTCATGCAGATGCGAAATATAACCGTAATTGAGCAGATCCACGGCAAACACGGCCATCAGCCCGATCGCCCCGGTCCCGGCCATCGTCACGACATGACGCATGATGCTGCCATGAACGAATCTGGCCGGTCTTACCGGGGAATCGTCGGGAATACAGGGCTTTTTGGGGTCGTCATCTGGCTCTGGCATGTCCCTGTATCATGCCCGTTTCAGGGAAGGAGAACCAGAGGCCGACAGCGTTTTTTCGCCCCGGTCTTTACTCTGTCTCTGTTCGTAACAGTAGGCGAATCCGCCCTTTTTGCGCTTGTAAGGACTTCTTTAATATCCGGTGTGGAATCCTCGGTAGCGATGCTCGGGCATACGACCCGCAGCCTGTTGCATGTCCGGGAGTATGCCATGTCCTCGATCATCAATGCAGTTCACACTGCCGTCAGCGGCCTGAACTCGCAGTCACACGCCTTCAGCGACCTGTCCAACAACATCGCCAACAGCCAGACCACCGGTTACAAGGCCAGCACCACCAGCTTCGAGGACTACGTCACCAACAACGAACTGGCCAGTGACGGCGAAGCCCTGAGCGACAGCGTCGTCGCTACCACCCGCCAGCACAACGACAACCAGGGTATGGTGACGACCTCGACCAACAGCACGGCCCTCGCCATTTCGGGAAACGGCTTCTTCAACGTCGTGCAGGCCACCGGCCAGAGCAACGACAGCACCCCAGTCCTCGGCACACAGCAGTATTACACCCGCAATGGTGACTTCTCGCAGGACAAGAACGGCTATCTGGTCAACACGTCAGGCTATTACCTCGAAGGTTACAATGTCAACGCCTCCACAGGCACCCTGAGTACGGCCCTCAGCCCCATTCAGGTGCCCTCCACCGTCAAATTCCAGCCGACGGAAAGCACGAAGCTGACCCTGACCGGCCAGATCGGCAGCACCGCCACTTCCAGTGGCGGAAGCGCTACGACGTCGGCTACGGCCTATGACAGCAAAGGCAACGCCCAGACCGTCTCCCTGAACTGGACGCAGGTGAACGCCACGACCTGGACCGTCAGTAATCCCAGTGACGCGACCAACAGCGCGACCGTGACGTTCGATTCCTCCACCGGCGCGATTGCCTCCGTCAACGGACAAAGCCAGGCCTCTGGCTCTACCGCCAGCTTCGAATATGACGGCTCACCCCAGGACATGACCGTCAGTCTCGGAACCATCGGCGGCACGAGCGGCGTCAGCCTCGCAACGGACGGCTCAACTCCGACCGGCGTTACGGCGGTGTCCGACAGCGTGACCACCGGCACGTTCTCCGGCATTTCCATGCAGACGGACGGCTCGGTCATGGCGACGTTTGACAACGGCTACTCCCAGCTCGTCGCCAAGATCCCGCTGACAACCTTCGCCAGTCCGAACAACCTGTCTCCCCAGAACGGACAGGCCTACACCGCCACGTCCCAGTCCGGCACCCCGCAGATCAACGCCGTCAATACCAATGGTGCTGGCACCTTGAGCACGGCCTCGGTCGAAGACTCCACAACCGATCTGACTGGCGATCTCAGCAAGCTGATCGTGGCCCAGCAGGCCTATGGCGCGAACACGAAAGTCGTCTCCACGGCCGACCAGCTTCTTCAGACAACCCTGGCAATGATCCAGTAAGCACGACTGAAGGGACACCGGATCTATGGGACTGAACAGCGCACTCTCGATTGCAACTTCCGGCCTGAATGTCGTTCAGAATGCCATGGCCGTTGCCTCCAACAACGTCTCCAATGCAGGGACAAGCGGCTATATCAAGGAAAGCGCCAACGTCCAGTCGAGCGTGGCTGGCAATACAGGCAACGGTGTCCGCACTGCTGCCACCACACTCGCGACCAACCAGCAGGTCCAGAAGGCGCTTTACGCCCAGAACGCGGATGTGGCGGCCTACACGGCCACCAGCAATTCCCTGTCCAACATCACAGCGCTTCAGGGCTCCACCAGCGCCACATCCGGCAGCAGCGGAACGCTTTCGGATGAACTGGGCAATCTTCAGTCCGCCCTGACATCCCTGACCTCCACCCCTGATAGCGCATCGGCTCAGAGCACGGTTGTCTCCGCAGCGTCTACCTTCGCCCAGTCCGTCAATACGCTGGCTTCGGCCTATCAGACCCAGCGTCAAACGGCCCAGAATGCTGTCGTTTCTTCGGTCTCGGACATCAATACCGACCTCACCACGATCGGCACCCTGTCCACCAAGATCATGAACCTCAAAAGCACCGGTCAGGACACGGCCGCGCTGGAAAACCAGCGCTATACAGCCCTCTCCTCCCTGTCCTCCGAGCTTTCCGTCTCATGGTCCGAGTCCGCAAACGGCGACATGACCATCGCCACGGCCGACGGCGTCACCCTGCCCACGCGTGACACCAGCAGTTCCAGTGGCGCGACCGTCTCGTCCACATGGCCGCTCACCACGTCGTCCGCTCAGATTTCGGTCAGCACGACCTATCCCGGCACATCGTCCAGCAACACCATTCCCGCCATCACCCTGAACGGCCGCGATGTCACCACGCATCTGACGGGCGGGACGCTGGGCGCAAACATCACCCTGCGCGATACAACACTCCCCACCATGCAGGCGCAGCTGGACTCCCTGTCTTCGACGGTCGCCACCCGTTTTCAGGCTCAGGGTATGTCCCTGTTCACGACATCGGGCACAAACGGCGTTGTTCCGGGAACCTCCCAGACAGACCTTATTCCCACCGGAAGCGTCGGCTTTTCGCAGGACATCAGCGTGTCCAGCACCTATTCCAGCGACCCATCCAAACTGCTCGACAGCACGACGTCCGGCACGCAGACCATCCAAAACGTCCTGAGCTATACGTTCGGCACAACCTCCGATGCTTCCGGAACCGCCCAGACGGCCGCGCCCAGCACAAATCTCGGAATGACCGGAACCCTGTCCACCGGATACACGGGCAACCAGAAAATCATTTCCCTTGCGACCTCCCTGACCGCCAATCAGGCCGCCACGGCCAGCGATGCAAGCAGCGGCCTTGCCCTGTCGCAGACAACGCAGACCAGCCTGACGTCCAATCTGTCCGGAACGTCCACCGTCTCCATCGACACGGAAATGGCGAATATCGTCACGCTCCAGAACGCCTACGCTGCCAACGCCAAGGTTGTTTCGACCGTCCAGACAATGTTCAGCGCCCTGCTGAGCGCAATCGGAACCTGATCATGACCGGAACCATCTCCAGCTTCGGCTTTGGCGGAATCTCCAGCCAGCTCCTTCTCGGCGTCCAGAATCTGTCGCAGGCGAAAGACGCCCTTCAGCTTCAGACCAGCACCGGCGTGCTCGCCAGCAGCTATGCCGATCTCGGGTCTTCGCGGACACAGGCCCTCGCGCTTCAGCCCGCCATCACGCAGGTTTCCGCCTGGAAGAGCAACGTCACGAACGCCCAGACGACGCTGACCACAACACAAAGCGCCCTGTCCCAGATTTCCACCATCGCCCAAGACCTGACGAGTTCGCTTTCCACTCTCGGCAGCACGCTGTCTTATTCAACCGTCACGACGGCTGCCTCTGCCGCCCAGTCGGCGCTGACCTCTCTCGGCAACCTGCTCAACACCCGGCAGGGCGACAGCTACGTCTTCGCCGGGCAGCAGAACACGACCGCTCCCGTCAGCACGGATTTGGGCACGTCGGACTTCGCGACCCAGATTGCCAAAACAGTCAGCCAGCTCGGCTCGACCAACGCAGCGGATGTGCTCAGCACAACGGAAAATCTGGCCAGCAATACGGCTGTCGGTCAGCCTTTCTCGGCCACGCTGTCCACATCGCCCGATCAGGCACAGCAGCAGAACACGCGCATCGTCGTCGGACAGTCTGAAACGGTGTCCGTCGGGATGGTCGCCACACAGGGCGCGACATCCACGTCCACCACTTCCCCGATCCGCGATCTCATGCGCAATCTGATGGTGGTCGCTTCCCTAGGCTCGTCGTCCACCAGCACCACCGACTACGCCAGCCTGATTTCCGGCCTTCAGAGTTCCATGAGCACGGTTACGAGCGGCCTTGGCACCATGAGCGGCCTGCTCGGGGTCCAGCAGAACAGCCTGACCAACCAGACCGCCATGCTGACCCAGATGTCTTCGGCTTTGACGACCCAGCTCGGTCAGGTGAAAGACGCTGATCTTGCGCAGGTTTCCACGCAGGTGACGGATACCAACAACCAGCTTCAGGCGTCCTATTCCCTGATCGCGGACATGAAAGGCATGACGCTGGCTTCTTACCTCTGATCAGGCCTTTGATCCCGGTTGAAAAACCGATTGTGACATCGCATATCAAGATCACTTTCCTAAACGGAGATTGATGAAATGAGTGAAACGAACACCCAGCAGGCCGCCGAAAAGCATGAGTTCAGTGCAGAGGTTGGACGGCTGCTGGACCTTGTGGTCCATGCCCTTTACTCGGATCGTGAAATCTTTCTGCGCGAACTCGTCGCCAATGCGGCGGACGCGACGGACAAACGCCGTTTCGAAGCCCTGACAGACAGTGCTGTGGCGCTTCCCGAGAATGCGTCCATCCGCATCAATCCGAACAAGAGCCAGAAAGAGCTGACAATCTCCGATGACGGCGTGGGCATGACCCATGACGAACTGGCCCAGAACCTTGGCACGATCGCCCGCTCCGGCACGCGCGCTTTCGGAGAAAAGCTGAATTCGGCAAAGCCTGAAGACCGCCCGAACCTGATCGGTCAGTTCGGCGTCGGGTTCTACGCAGCCTTCATGGTCGCGGACCGTGTGGAGGTTACCTCCCGCAAGGCCGGCTCCGATCAGGCCTGGACCTGGTCTTCGGACGGCAAGGGCGCCTTCACGCTGAGCCCCGCGTCCCGCTCAACGCCGGGCACCGACATCGTCCTGCATATGAAGGACGACGCCGACGAGTTCCTCGACAGCTGGCGCCTGAAATCCATCATCCGCAAATGGGCGGACCACATCTCCTGGCCCATCACCCTGCGTGAAACCAAGGAAGACGGCACCACGGAAGATCAGGCCGCCAATGAAGGCACGGCCCTGTGGAGCAAGCCGAAATCCGACATCACGCCGGAGCAGTATGCCGAGTTCTACCGGCACATTTCCCACGCTTTCGACGAACCCTATGCGACGCTGCACTGGCGCGCGGAAGGCGTGACCGAATTCACGGCCCTGCTGTTCCTGCCCAGCGCCCGCCCGTTCGACTTCATGGAACAGTCCCGCGAAAGCCGGATTCATCTCCATGTCCGCCGGATGTTCATCACCGACGAAGCGGAACTGGTTCCGAACTGGATGCGCTTCGTGCAGGGCGTGGTCGATACGGAAGACCTGCCGCTCAACGTTTCGCGTGAAATGCTTCAGGCCACCCCGGTTCTGGCCCGCATCCGTAAAGCGGTCACCAAGCGTGTCCTGACCGAGATTCGCAACCGTGCGAAGGACGCCGAGGGCGGTTTCAACACGTTCTGGGAAAACTTCGGCGCGGTCATCAAGGAAGGCCTGTGGGAAGACGCCGAACACCGGACGGAAATCGCCGGTTTCGCCCGTTTCCATTCCACCCAGGGCGACGATCTCGTCACGCTGGACGACTATATTGCGCGCATGAAGGATGGTCAGGACGCCATCTATTACCTGACCGGCGACAATCTTGACGCACTGAAATCCTCTGCCCAGCTTGAAGGCTTCCGCGCCCGGGGTCTTGAAGTCCTGCTGCTGTCCGATCCGGTTGATGGCTTCTGGCCGGAGCGCCTGTCCTCCTATCAGGACAAGCCGCTGCGTTCCGTCGCCCATTCCCATGGCGATCTGGAAAAATTTGAATCCACGGATGCCGACACGACCGAAGCCGCGGATGTCGAAAAGCTGGTTCCGGCCCTCAAGGACGCCCTTGGCGAGCAGGTCAAGGACGTTCGCAGCACGGTGCGTCTGACGGGAAGCGCCGTCGTTATCACATCCGATGGCGGCCCGGACCTGTCGATGCAGCGCCTGATGCGCCGCTCGGGTCAAGCTATGCCCGCCATGCCGCCGATCCTCGAAATTAACCCGAAGCACCCGCTCATCAAGGCTCTGGCCGAGCGTGTTGCAAAGGGCGAGAGTATCACCGCCTATGCCAGCGTCCTGCTGGATCTGGCGCGTGTGCAGGAAGGCGAACCCCTGCCTGACCCGACCGGTTTCGGCCGTTCGCTCGCCACGCTGCTGGCGGGGCCGGCCGTCGGATAAAGCGGATCTGAACGCAGCATTCGTTTCGTTCCTATCCATCAAAGGCGAGGGATTTTATTCCTCGCCTTTTCTTTTTGCTAAGTTCCGGTGAGATATGGAACAGGTGCATGATTGAAGGAGTAGCAGACCGTGATCGACGATTTCCGCTTTGGCCGCATAACGATCATCGGCGATCTGCTGCTGGATCAGTATATCTCAGGAGATGTCAGCCGTATTTCTCCTGAAGCCCCGGTCCCCGTCGTCCTGCATGATGGCCTGCGCTGCGTGCCGGGCGGAGCCGCAAATGTTGCGGTCAATGCTGCCGCTCTGGGGGCGCAGGTGCATCTTGTCGGTCTCGTCGGCGAGGATGAGTCGGCCCAGCGACTGAAAGACAGTCTGAACCTCTGGCCTAGCATCCAGACGGACGGGATCGTCTCTGCTCCGGACTGGACGACCATTACCAAGACCCGCGTCGTCAGTGGTCGCCAGCAGATTGTGCGCATCGACGTCGAAAAACTGACCCCCCTTTCCGACACACTTCAAAAGCGCCTCATGGAAGAAGCCCTCCGCGCGATTGAGCTTTCGGACGTGCTCGTCTGCTCGGACTATGCCAAAGGCGTTCTGACGGATGAGGTCCTGAAGGTCATCATTGCAGCGGGACGTGCCAAAGGCATTCCTGTCATTGTCGATCCCAAAAGACGCACGCTGGATGCCTATGCCGGTGCCACACTCGTGACGCCCAACCGGATCGAAGCGGAACAGGCGAGCGGATTGTCTGTCCGGACGGATGACGATGTCCTGAAGGTCGCTGAAATCCTCTCCCGCCAGTTCGGCGGCGACGTTCTCGTCACCCGTTCGGAAGACGGCATGACGCTGTGGCAGCGTGACGCGACCCCACTGCATGTCGCCAGCCGCAAATCCGAAGTGTTCGATGTTTCCGGCGCCGGAGATACCGTCGTCGCCACGGTCGCCGCAGTGCTGTCTGCCGATCAGACGCTGGAAACTGCCGTTGTCATCGCGACAGCCGCGGCCGCCCTGTCTGTCAGCAAATTTGGCACCGCCACCGTCTCCCGCGAAGAACTCTCCCGCGAACTTCTTCAGGAAATGCCTGAAACAGGCGCGCTTGTTCCGGTCAAACAGGCTGCCCGTATCGTGGAAAGCTGGCAGCGGCATGGTGCAAAAGTCGTGTTCACGAATGGGTGCTTCGATCTGGTCCATCCGGGACATGTCAGCCTGCTTCAGGCGGCAGCCCGCGCAGGAGACCGCCTCATTGTGGCCCTCAATACCGACAGTTCCGTCAGCCGTCTCAAAGGGCCAACCCGTCCGATTCAGAAGGAAGACGCCCGAGCCAGGGTGATCGGCGCCCTGCGTGCGGTCGATCTGGTCGTGTTGTTCGACGACGACACCCCGCTCGACGTCATCCGCACCCTGAAGCCCGATATTCTCGTCAAAGGGGCGGATTATACGGAAGATCAGGTCGTTGGTGCCGATGTGGTGAAGGGATATGGCGGCAAGGTGGTGCTGGTGGACCTCGTGGACGGCCAATCTACCACACGCCTCGTCAAAGGAATGCAGTCAACCCCGGCCTGAGGCCCGTGTCCCCGGCCTCATGGCCGCCCGCTGCCGGATTTCACGTGGAGACGCACCGAATTTCTGCCTGAAACGCCGGGAGAAATGCGCGGCATTGCGAAAGCCGTGGTTTAGAGCGATTTGAGCAATCGGGAGCGCATCATGGGCCGGGTTTGTCAGATCCGAGTGAATGCGCTCCAACCGACGGTTCAGAATCCAGCCCGCAACTGCGCCTTCTTCCCCGTCGAAAAGCTGGTAAAGCGCCCGTGTCGAAATCCCGGAAGCCTCCGCAATGCTCTGCGGAGTCAGATCATGCTCGTGCAGCCGTGATTCAATATGACGCCGGATATGCCTCTGCCGATGCCGCCGGCGTCCCGCCACGCTGACTTCCAGATCCAAACAATCCAGAATTGTCGTGATCATCAGATCCGTGACATGTTGCAAAAGGCGCTGACGCGTCTGGGGGATGGCATCGTCCAGAACGCCAGATTCAAGCATGGAAGCCTCGGCCAGCAGAAAAGCCCCTGGCCCCCGCGCCAGATCAAACGACAGCGGGGGCAGGCCCGAAAGCATGGGAAGATGTCGCAACAATGCCTGACGCGCCACACTGAGCAGAAAGACATCAGCCGTGGGCTCGATGCCGGGCGGTTTGGCGAGTGTGGAGAACTGGTGCGGGTCCAGATACAACTTGCCCGTGGACTGCCGAGACAGCACCACAACCGTCCGACCCTGATCCAGAAGAGTGGCAATTGCCGGTGACAGCGCCGTGCGAAGACGAACGACAGACGGGTCCATCCCGCGGGGAGAGGCCGCAAGCGTCGCCAGCGGAATGATGCGTTGGGCATTCAGGCTGCCGTGAGGGATGTCAGTCACGACCATGCTCTGGAGAAGAATGTTGAGATTCCGTTAAACACCATTTTCAGTAGTAAAGCCAATTGAAACAACCATAACGGGCTGGATATAGGGAAAATCAGCCAAAATGGAAATAGTTGTCTCGTATTTCATACTGTGTCGCCAAAGGACGTGCTCTGGATGTCTGAAGCGTAGCCCTCAAACAAAGTAAATATTTTTTTATAAAAAGAATTATATTTCTATAGAATATGGAATTTCTTTCAAATTATTTATAATATACCCGTGGTGGGTAAAAAACAGAACTTGCGTTTTCTCTGAAAGCTCTGCGAGTATCTCCATTCCCGCTCCCGTCCGTTCTTCATCGAACGTCACGAACAGATCATCCGCCAGAAATGGCAGACGAATACCCCGCTCCAGCGCCTGTTCTACTGATGCCAGACGCAGAGCCAGATAAAGCTGATCGCGTGTGCCCTCGCTCATGGCGTGAACCGGAACAGGCGTCGTGCTCGCCATGCGCTGCCCCGCCAGAACCAGACCGTCCGACCCGCTCTCTTCCGTCACAAGTCCCTCGTACCGCCCAAGCGTCAGACGTGAGAACAGGGCCCCCGCCCGCGACAGAAGAGGTCCATGCGCCTGCTGACGGCCCTGCTCCACCAGCCGTGACAGCATCAACTGTTGAAGCCGGAGCGAAACATACCGGCTGGCCCGCTCGGTAATTTCTGCTTCCGTCTCCTGAATATCTTCCGCGACCTCACGCACGCCACGGGCATTTTCCAGTTCCGCCAGCGCGCTCCGCGCCCGCAACAGTCGTTCCATAACCGCTGATTTGCGGGCATCCAGTGCGATTGCTTCAGCTTCGATCTCCTCGAAGTCCCGCTCAAGCTGCTCCGGGTCCGTCATGCGCGCTTCGTCCAGAAGCGCCTCAAGGGAGCGGCCATTCCCGGCCTGAAGAATCTGCTCCTGCAACTCGTCGCGCCTGTCGCAGAGCCCTGCCCGCTCCCGTGCCCGGGATAGCGCATGACGCAGGTCGTCCTCTGCCCCAAGACCCAGAAGACGCCGCACGGGGTCCAGCTCCTGTTCCAGTTCCACAATCCGCAGATCGGACTGCGCGATCTCGTCTGCAAGAGCCGCACGCTGCTGCAGAACGGATTTCCGTTCCTGCTCGCGCTCCTGCTCCAGCGTCAGGAACCGTTCAAGTTCTGCTGCAGATCCCTGCCCGTAGCGCTGAAGAAACACGCCCAGTTCCATACGGAACGCTGCGATATCGCGCGCTTCGGAGTCCTGCTCTTTCTGCTCGCTGTCCAGCCGCGTCCGGATTGTCAGCGCCTCTTCCACATCCCGCAGATCAGCCTGCTCGGGCCGCCCCGGATAGCGGCAGTCTCCACATGCCCGGCCCCAGTCTTCCTCCCAAAGCGCCAGCTTCTGCTCCACGCCGGACAGGGCTGCCCGGTCTTTAAGCAAAGACTCCTCCCGCTGAAGACGGTCCTTTTTCCGCGCATCCGCCTGCCGCGCCGCGTCCTCTCCTTGCTCCAGCAAGGACGTCGCCTGCCGAATCTGAACCGCCAGTCGTTCGGACGCAGATTCCGCACCAAAAACCTGCAATCGTCGGCTCATATCGGTCCGGCTGTCCGTCTCGGCCTGAAGCTGTTTTTTTGCGCTCTGCAACGCCTCTTCCGCGGTCAGAGCCTCCTGACGTCGAACCACCCAGACCTGAAAAGACGCAGGCGGCAGCACCGGAGCCCCGAATGTTTCCAGCAAAGCGCTCCACGCGGTCTGACGGCGGTCTAGTTCGTCCTGCGCCCGCATTCCTCGCCGACGGGCTTCCTCCGCCCGAAGCGTAACATCCTCATTCTGTCGCAACAGGGTCGCAAGCTGCGCCGACTGCTCGGCATGAGCATGACGCCGGTCCGCCAGACTGTCCGCATTCTGGATCAGAACCCCGAACGCCTTCCGCGTCGCAGGAGCGGGACAGTCGCCGGAGTGAAACTGATCCTCCATGCCCTGCCAGAACTGATCGCGTTCCTGTCGTGCCTCGGAAAGCTGCTCCCACGACACGGCCTGACCGTCTTCTTCCAGACGTCGACACTTCTGCGCCAGACGCGCCCCTTCCGTTTCCGCCGCCTGCGCCTCGTCCCGTGCAACGCGCCGTTGCTCGTCCAGCATTGCCCAGAGCCGCGTTTCTTCTTCCAGAACCGTCCCGTCCGGCAATCCAAGTGCCGTCAGTTCTCCCTTGCGATCGGCCGTGCTGGCGCGCCACGGCATCAGCGCCCCATAAGCCGCAGCCGTGGCGTCTTCCAGCCGCAAGACTTCGGCGGCAAGACTGTCGATCCGGTCATCCAGTGCGCCCAGACTGCGGGCCTCATCCAGTTCCAGCCGGAACCGGCGTAGATTTTCAGGACGGATTTTTTCGTCCGCTTCCGAAACGGATACGGGATGAAGAATATTCAGCGCCTGCTCCGTTTCCTGAAGCCGCGCCCGAAGATCTTTTTCCTGCGTCTGCAACACCTCCCGCGCCTGAAGCCTCTGACCCAGATCGTCCAAATCTTCCCGAGTAGGCAACGCACTAGCCTCACAGCCATGCCGTGCCCAGAACTGTTCCAGAGAAATCGCATCCCGCGTCAGTCGTATTTTCCGCTCTTCGACCTTTGTTTCAAGGCGCGCGACCAGATCACTGCGCTTCAGGAGCGTCTGAATGGCGTCCTGTTCCAAAAGGACAGGAGAGGTGTCGCCAAAGTCTTGAATCTGGACGCATAACGCTTCGAACCGCTGTCGCAAAACAGAGGTGCTATGGGTTTCTTTTTGCAACGATTCAAGAATGTTCTCAAATCGAATACAATCCTCAATCGTTAAATTCCAACTCGGAAAAGATCCTATTTCCGTTTCGGTCTGAATTAGTTTTTGAAAAGGAACGGATGTCATTTTCAGTCGAGAATTGGTTCTGCGACGTACACCAAGTTCCTGTGCCGCTGCATCGCAAGATCGGTTTTCTGTTTCTGATTCAGAAAGTTCCTTATTGGCAACGGATAGTTTTTTGACGGTTACGGCGTCGCTCCGCAGTGCCGTCTGCAATGCCGTCAACTTCAGTCTCGCCTGTTGCAACGCCGAACGTGCGCGTCCAGATTTCCATTCCGAACCAACATCCTCCTGCAGCCGCGCACTCAGTTTTCCAACACCCTCAAGTCCCAGTCCGGCCGCCAGAATCTGAAGTCCGGCATCGTCTTTTAGGCGGCGCATTTCCTCGCCGCCGTCGCGCAGCCGCGTATGATCCAGCGCCCAGGCCGCCTCAAACCCCTTCGAATCCAGCCCTCCCAGCCAGCTCCGCAATGGCAGATCCTCCAATGGCGTCCTGTCATCGGCCGCAAACAGTGTCTGTGTCCGCCCCCGGCGTCGCACGCCCTCAAAAACCGTTCCATCCTGCTCCAGACTGGCCCCGACCCGCAGCAGCGACGCCGCCGTCATCCAATCCCCGGCGATATGATGCGGAAACCCGAACAGGAAATCCCGGATCGCACAGAGCGTCGTCGATTTTCCGGCTTCATTCGCGCCATAAATAACGTGCAGGTCCCGCGCTCCTTTCGGAAAATTCAGCGTGGTCTCCTGAAAACCGCCATAACGCAGAAGATCGAGGCGTTCGAACCGCATTATTCCGTCTCCCCCAACAACCGCGCCCTTAAAGCCGCCCGCGCCTGTTCAAGTGGAAACTGGCCCTCCGGCATCAGACTGTCACGCTCCACGCAGGAGGGCAGGGCAGAGAAAAATCCTTCGAAATCGTCGGGTAGGGACGCCAGAAACGCCTCGTCCTGCATGAGTCCGTCCAGCGCCAAATCAAGTTCCCGCGTCTCTGCCACGTCGCTCTGTCGAAGGGGCGCAGATGTCTCGTTGCGAATTTTCTCCAGAGCAATCTGTGCCGTCCCGTCGGCGGTCTCCTGCGCCATCGACACTGCAATGCCCCGCAGATCGTCCTCCCAACCGCGCGACGCCCATAACCGGTCATGCAGAACACTGCGCCCCGTCAGTACAATCCGCGCAATGACCGTGCGCCCTTCCGCTTGGGAAAGAGCGCGTTCCATCTCCCGTCGCGCGGCCCCCAGAACGCCATCCATGCTCTGCATGTCACTGACATCCAGCTCCAGCCGACACCACCGCACGACATCACAGTTCACGAAATCGACCGAGCGGACGATCCCGTCCTCAACACTCACCAGCGCACAGCCACAGGCTCCGGTCTCGCGCGCATGACGCCCCTGAAGCACGCCCGGAAACACGATCCATGGATGCTCGCAGACGATTTCGCGCGCATGCACATGCCCCAGCGCCCAGTAATCATATCCCTTCGCCGATAGTGTTTCGACGGAGCAGGGCGCGTAGGTCTCGTGCTCGCCATACCCCGACAGCGACGTATGCAGCACACCAATATTGAAACACCCCGCGATGGGCGCGGGATAGGCCCGCGTCATATCATGCGGGACATGACGGTCGCGAAAACTCTGTCCATGCAGCGCCACGCCCAGTTCCGGCCAATGAAATGTCTGCGGGGCCTCATAGGAAAAATGGTCGATCCCGTCCGGCAGCGGCAGTTCCCGCGCAATGACCGACTGCGCATCATGATTGCCCGAAAGCGTCACAACCCGGATGTCCGCCTGAACCAGTCGGCTCAGGGCCTTGAGCATGTAAAGCCCGGTCCCCACATCCTGCCAGGTCCCGTCATACAGGTCCCCCGCCAGAATAACGAAATCGACTTTTTCAGTCAGGGCTGTCTCGACAAGCCGATCCAGCGCGCGCCGCGTGGATCCACGGATTTCCGTCTCGGGAAGCCCCTCGTAACGGCTCAGCCCCTTCAGGGGGCTGTCGAGGTGAATATCAGCGGCATGGAGAAAGCGGAAAGAGGACATTCGCGAAGTTTACGCCCTCCACGATGTCTTGCAAGCAGTCCCGCCAGGATCAGGCGGCGGCCAGATACTGCGACACGATATCTGGCATCAGGCTCTCAAGCGCCTCGGCCGAAGCCGTCTCTTCGTCTTTCAGACATTCCAGTGCCGCTGCATCCTGCGTAAAACCAAGCTGCCGCGCCAGCACGATCAGAACTTGAAGTGACGTGATCTGATGCGCCCGGTATCCACTCGTCGCCAGCACGTTCTTCAGAACATCCCGCGCTTCGCCGCCATGCAACAGCCCCGAGACGGTGCTGAGAATAGACGACACCGTTTCATGCGGAACCGGGGCAGGGTGCCCGTGCCGCGACAGAAGGATCGTGATCTCCCGCGCATGGCTCCGGCCCATCGCCAGATCTTGCTCCATCCGCCGGCACAGCCCCGGATACCGCTCACACACCGGAAGCTCCGACAGCGCGGTCTCGATGGCCTTGGATTCAATGGACAGATGATCCCGAAGAGCGCCCAGATAGATATCCAGAGCTGACCTGTCCGTCGTTTTCGTTCTGCCCACCGTGGATCCTTATGTGTCTCTGGTGTGTCGCGGGTGTGAACTTAAATGGCCATATTGTCCAATGGAGTGCAAGAGCGTAGCGCTTCGTTTTGGAATCCCTTCATGGTCATGAAAAACCCCATGCCGGAGACCGGCATGGGGTATTCAGGGCCAGCAGGATCTGAAGGATCAGAAACCGGCGCTGATGGAACCGGTTGCAGCGAACGGAGCCGCGATCATGTAGGTCGGGGCCGTTCCCTTGATGGAGTTTCCGAAGATACCTGTCTTTGTCGTAGCATTGACGCGGGTGCCTGTCGGGAAACCCAGATAGTGGTTGTTGGTGATGTTTGTCAGGTTGAACTTGATGTTCGGGGCCTGGAGGAAGCCGAGGTTCTTGAAGCGGTAACCCACTGTGACGTCCATCTTGACGTAGCCTGGGATATGTTCGTCATTCATGAATGTGGAGTACTGCTTGGCAACGTATTTCAGCCTGTAGGCGCCGAACAGGTTGCCGTCGTCATAGTCCAGGTTGAAGCCGACCTGATACTTGGGAGTGTCAGGAGCGAATTTGCCGCTGGTCCGCATGTAGTCAACCTTGTTGCCCGAGCTGGACAGCAGGTTGCTGGTTGTGCGTGCGTCCACATACTCGAACGAGGCATAGGGACGGAGGTGATAGAAGATCGGGCGCGTTCCGATTTCCGCATCCACACCGTTCGTGCTCTGGCCACCCGCGTTGATGTTGGTGGTTGCGTAGTTGAGGCACGCGTTGTCGAGGCATTCCTGCTGGGAGATCAGGCGGTTCGTGAAGTTGTAGTGGAAATACGTGACCGAGGCCATGACCGTCGGGCCCGTGTAACGCCAGCCAGCTTCTTCCGAGATGGAGATTTCCGGCTGCTGGTTCTTGTTGGCCTGCGTGCCGTAACCGCCGTTCTTGTAATAGGCGCCAGCGTCATACAGGGAGTAGTTCGTCGGGATACGGAAGTTCGTCGAACCCGAGACGAAAACCTGCATTTCCGGATTGATCTGATAGCGGATCGATGCTGTCGGCAGAGGCTCGTAATACGTCTTGTCGATATACGGACCCGTGGAGGTGTCGGGCAGCATGTTGTGACCGTCACGGGTGACGATCGCATATTTCAGACCGGCATCAATGGTGAGCTTGTTGTTCAGCAGCGACAGACTGTCACCGATGAACATGGTGTGCGTCCGCGTCTGCGTCAGGCTGGCGCGATACTGATAGGTGGTGCCGTCATTGAACACATAGTTCGGTCCGCCACCCCAGATATCCCAGGGCGTACCATCGGCGCCGATACCCGTGGCGGGAGCCGTCTGGGACTGTTTGGCGTATTCGAACCAGTAACCGACCATCAGGCGGTTGACGCCGGTGGTGAGCGTCAGCTTCGTGACGGCACCCGGACGATAGGTCGTGGTGATGGACGGTTCATAAAGCAGCGAGCCTTTGGCGACGGGCTTGCCATCCAGTGTGCCGCTCATGGACGTTGCGCCCCAGCTCGTGGGAACCGTGTAGGCTCCACCACCGCTGCCGCTGCCGTACCAGAAATATGGCGTCTCGGTCAGGACAAGGTGATCCGTCAGCTTGAAAGTCGAGGGAGCACTTGCGTAGATGTTGGTGAACGGGTTCTGGTGGAATTTGTAATAGTTGGCGTCGCCAGCCTTGTAAGCGCCGTTATAGACCGTGTTGTTGATCGTAGCGTTGCTGGTGTTCTTGAACGTCGTACCATCCGGACGGGTACAGGTGCTGCCGCTGTAGCAGGAGGCCACATACTTGTCCTTGACGCCGAAGCCATAAGCGTCCCAGGACGCCTTGTTCACGCTGGGTGTCAGGTAGTTGTACAAACGGTTGCCGACGATGGCGAGCGAGACGCGGTTTCCGTCGCCCCAGTCGTTCACGATCTTGGCTTCGGCATGCAGCTTGCGGTTCGTGGCCATCGAATGGATGGCATCTTCGGTCGCATAGGAACCGGAGAAATAGGCACGCAGGTTGGTCTGGCCGATCTTGCCTGTGTCGAGACGCAGGAAGCCGCGCGTATAGGCGTAGGAGCCGTAGGACACGTCGAACGCGCCACCCTTCTTCATCTTCGGGTCGATCATATACATGTCGACCACGCCGCCGGTGGCGCTCAGATGGGGGCTGTCGAGGTCAGCAGAACCTTGTGCGAGGCTGATTTTGCGCAGGTTTTCGGAGTCCACGATTTCCTGGGAGTAAACCGCGAAGGACCCGATATCGTTGATCGGGAAACCTTCAAGCGTGAAACCCATCTGCGACTGGTCGAGGCCGCGGGCGCTCATGTGGCTGCCTGTCAGACCTGCCGGATCGGAGGATGTGACGTTTGCACCCGGAAGCATGGCGATCAGCTGCATCGGGTCCTGACCCGGTGCCTGCTTTTCGATGTAGTCGCGCGAGATAGCCGAAACGGACTTCGCCGCGTCCTGTTTCTGCATCAGACCACCACCAACATCGCGGCGTGTTACGCCATCGAAATAGGAATGGTGACCGCTGACTGAGACATGTTCTTCATGTTCGTCTGTTGGAGCCGTGTTGCCCATCATGGACGGAGCGGCAGCTGCGACTTTCGTAGGGCTCTTCTTTGTCGAAGGAGCCGTGCTGTCTGCGGGGGCGGCAAATGCCGACACTGTACCAAACGCAAACAGGGCCGAAGTCGAAAGCAGGCGAGCAAGGCGCATTGTGTTTTCGGTCTTTCTCGGTCAGGTGAACTTTCGGCCGAGAAAAAGCATGAGTGCACACTTCATTTCAATCAGATGTGCCATGATACACTATGACATGAGGGGGGTATGGCAATTTAGTCACATTTCACCTTCGGAACGGCGATAAATGGCAGGAAACTCCCCGCCGATTGTGACATTTGGAAGACATGTCCCATTTTTCTGAGGAAAGATCGTTTCAAAATCCTACCCTGTGGGGCGCAGGTCTTCATCTGCGCTGTAGATCTGTCGAATCCTCTTTGCCTGTGCAGGCGTGGCGACGGTATCGTGGCTGTTGCTGTTCAGATGGGGCACGATCCTACCGCGCAGGGCAGGTACCAGATCGGGCAGGGATGAGATCCGGTCCATCGGAACAAGCTGATCCACCGCAAGCCGACCATTCCGATCACAGACATACAGGCTCTGGGGCCGGAACACATGGTCCATGTCATAAACGGAGGAGCAGGATTCCACATGATCGATGGCATCATCCAGCGTGTGGAGCGAGCGGTAGAACTGGTTGAAGGAAGGATGGATCCGAACGCGCGCCGTCCCGCCGCGCCGTGCGAAAGACCATGCGGAGACGAAACGCTTCACAGGATCGCGCCAGATCGCAAAACTGGGTAGCGTCCGACAGAGTTCTGGCGCCACATGATGATAATACCGCCATGTCTCATGCAGCATGATCCCACCATAGAGTAGGTCACAGACTGACGTTCCGCCATTTTTGGGAACATGGATGAACAGCGCGCCGGCTTCCCGGATGCGTTCAAGCCGCTGAAGGCGCTTTCGACCAAGCGGCAGCCGTAGCCTCAGATCGGCGGCACGGGCATGAACATCGGGATACTGCTGCACTCCGAACAACTGACACAACATCCGTTGCGGAAGGCCGGAGCCTTCTGGGCCGCAATCGACTGGGTCAGCGAGAAGGGTCTGGGTCTCGTCACTCATCCGAACGGCAGAAGGGGGCGTCATGAGCGTGTCCTGATCCTGTCTTTGTTGAAACGGACACTGGCGGCCGCAGGAAACCGAGGCAAAGGGTAGATTGTAACGGAATGAAAGCCATGTTGCGGACTTCACTGTGTCAAATCTGTCACAAAAGGTCTTTTGTATTTGACTTGCCCTGTGCAGGGCGCTTCATGACAGCTGACGGTGCCCGTTCGCACGGGTGAAAAGGGAATGCAGTGTGAAACTGCGGCTGCCCCCGCAACTGTAAATGCTGGCTGCTGCCTCACAAGGCGGGTGGCGCGATTTCAGGACATGAACCCACTGGCGCAGGCCGGGAAGGGGCCTGAAGACGGAGCATGAGCCAGGAGACCTGCCGTCAGCATGAGTTGTCCGAAGGACGGTCCGGGCGGGGTGCATCGGAACGCCGGGTCAGACCGCGCGACGGCGGGTCTGCCTCCTTCTTGAGGGCAACGCAGAACGACGAGACACCACCATCACCATGCCCCGTATTTCCCGCCTTCTTCTTGCGACGAGCATGCTCGTCGCTGTTCCGGCGCTGGCGTCCGTTCCGGCACAGGAGCCGGTTTCGCCGCCGAAGCCCAAGGCATCTCCGGCTCCGAAAGCCGTTTCATCGTCCATCCCCGAGACTGTTACGGTGACGGCGAACCGCATCCCGCAGGATCTGAGCAAGGTCGGCTCACAGGTTACGGTTGTGACCCAGCGTGACATTGAACTGCTCCAGCGGCGTGACCTCGCCGACCTTCTGTCGCGCGAGCCGGGTCTGAACATGGTGCGGACGGGCGGCCCCGGCGGTACGGGCTCGATCTTCATGCGCGGTACCAACGCCAACGAAGTGAAGGTGCGGCTGGACGGCATGGATATCAACGATCCCTCCACCCCGGCCGGGGCGTTCGATACGGCACAGTTCCTGACGGATGGGCTGGCCCGCGTGGAAATCCTGCGCGGCCCGCAGAGCGGCCTGTATGGTGCGGATGCGATGGGTGGTGTCATCGACATGACGACCAAGCAGGGGCAGGGGCCGCTGCACGGTTTCGTCCGGCTCGAAGGCGGCAGCTATTCCACCAAGAACCAGACGGCCGGGTTCTCGGGCTCGCTCCATCGTTTTCATTATATGGTCGAAGTCTCGCACAACCATGTCGGCGACTATCAGGCCGTGCCGAAAGAGATCCGCGCGCAGGTTCACGGTCATGACGTTGCATCCAACCGCAACGACAACCGCACGGCCAATGTGCGCCTCGGCTACGACGTGACGGACAATTTCGATCTCGGCTTCACGGCCCATCTGACGCAGGCGGATTATGAATACGTCGCCGACGATTACAGCTCCTACCCGGCGCTGCCTTCAGCCCAGCAGAATGAGAGCGATCTCAAACAGGCCATTCTGCGCGGAACGGCCCATCTGAAATCTTTCAAGGGTGTGTTCGAGCAGACGCTGGGCGTCGGGTACGTTACTTATCGCCGCCACGACATTACAGCCGGGGAATCAGACATCGCGTCCAATCGTGGTGACCGGCTGAAAGTAGACTGGCAGGGCCTGACGCATCTCGGCCATAACGGCTCATTCCTCGTCGGATATGATTATATCCGCGAGCGCATCCTGACGCCGATTGACGCCCAGACCACGACGAACGCCGCCTGGGGGCAGCTTGAGGGGCATTGGCACGACATTCTCTTCGGCTCGGCCAATATCCGTTACGACAATAATTCGCGTTATGGCAATTACGTGACTTGGCGTGTGGCCCCGGCTGTAAAAATCCCCGGAACGGGTCTGACGCTGAAGGCCAGCGGTGGCTCGGGCTTCCACGGGCCGTCCCTGAACCAGCTTTTCGTCAGCTACCCAGCCTATTATTTCCTCGCAAACCCGAACCTGCGGGCCGAGCGCCTTCTGGGCTTCGATGCCGGGTTTGAAGAGCGCCTTCTGAACGGCAAGCTGACCTTCGGTGCCGACTATTACGGCAACCATGTCCGCAATCTCATCAATACCGCGCTGTCGGGCTACAACTACACCTATGTCAACGTCGCCCGCGCCCAGACGCATGGTGTTGAGGCATTCGTTGATTACCGCATCATCAAGAGTGTCGATCTGCGCGGCACCTATACCTGGACGGACGCCACGGATCGCAGCACGGGTGCGGCTCTCGTGCGTCGCCCGCGTCACAAAGCCACGGCCAGCGTCATCTGGACGCCGACCAAGCGCCTGAGCGTCACACCAAGCCTGCTTTATGTCAGCGGCTGGCACGATCTCGACCGGTATACGTCCATGAGCACGATCGGCCATGATTATGTGACGGTGAACATTGCCGCCGAATACAAGCTGGCCAATTTTGTCACCCTGTTTGCGCGTGGCGACAATCTGGGGAACCGGTATTATGAAAACCCGGTCGGCTACCTCCAGCCGGGCCGGTCTTTCTACGGCGGTGTGACGTTTGGCCTTTAAGGCGTTCCTTCACGTCCTCTCAGCCCCGGCGGCAGTGCTTCTGCTGTCGGGCGCTCTTGCCGGATCGGCCTGTGCCGGCCCGGTGCGGACCCGTATCGTCTCGCTTAATCTGTGTACGGACGAACTGCTGCTCGAACTGGCAGACCCGTCCCATATCCTCGGTCTGAGCCCGCTGGCAACGGACTGCGCGGAAGCTGTCCGCTGCGAACTGGCGCAGACCTATCCCGTGCAGCGCCCTGACGGGGAGAACCTCGTCGCCACTCATCCCGATCTCGTTCTGGACGGCACATGGCACCGCCCGACCGCCGCGCTCGTGACGGACGCCCTGCATGTTCCGTTCGTCCAACTCCCCTCTATCGCGTCCCTTGCGGACATTCCCGTTCAGATCCGGACCGTCGCCCACGCCATTGGCGAAGAGGCGCGCGGCGAGGACATGATCCGCGCGTTTGCGGACCGGCTTGAAAGCCTCCATCCCGCCCAGCCTGAAAAAATCCTGACGGCAACGGTTATCGGCGCGAACCTTGCAGGAGAAGAGGGCGGGCTGATCTCCGATCTTCTCAAACGCGCCGGGTTCCGCCTGTCCGCCTCCGAACGGCCGGACGGCACCATCGCGCTGGAAACCCTGATCGCCCATCCGCCAGACCTTTTGGTGACCGGCATGATTTCCGAAGGCGCGTCTCTGGCCGAAAATGTCGTTCGCCATCCCGCGCTACAGGGACGTTTTACGGGCGCGCATCGTCTGGCGCTTCCCGGCCGTCTGACGATGTGCGGCACGCCCGAGACCCTCGATGCGCTGGGGGGCCTGATCGCCGCGCATGATCGTCTAACCGCAGCGGAGCCTTCACCATGAGCCGTTATGCCCTGACCGTTGCTGTTCTGGGGGTATTGGTTCTGACCCTCGCCATCGTGTCGCTGGCCACGGGCCCGGCGGGGATCGGCGTCCTTCAGGGGCTGTCCGATATGCTGCATGGCCGCGAGACTATCGCCGCGACCATCATCGGCCAGATCCGCCTGCCGCGCATGATTCTTGCCCTGCTGGTTGGCGGGACGCTCGGTCTGTCGGGGGCGGCGCTTCAGGGACTGGTCCGCAATCCGCTCGCTGATCCGGGCGTGCTCGGTATTTCGGGCTGCGGAGCGCTTGGGGCGATCCTCGTTTTTTACACCGGCGTCTCGGCAGTCTGGGCGCCCGCACTCCCGTTGGCGGCGCTGTCCGGCGCCGGGCTCGCAACGTTGCTGCTGCTGGCCCTCACGCGCGGCGGAACGCTCGTTCTGGTACTGGCCGGTGCAGCGCTGGGCTCCATGAGCGCCGCCCTTCTGGCCCTGACGCTCAATCTCGTGCCGAGCCCCTATGCCTCCTACGAAATCATGCACTGGCTTATGGGCTCCCTGTCCCGTGCGAGCCTGCATGACGTTCTGATCGCTTTGCCCGGTCTGCTGATCGGGGCGGCGTTTCTGCTCGGGACCGGGCGTTCGCTGGATGCCCTGACTCTTGGCGAGGATGTGGCCCACACGATGGGTTTTTCCCTGCGGGCCGTGCAATGGCGCGTCGTGATCGGAACGGCGTTGGCTGTTGGAAGCGGTGTGGCCGTTGCGGGGGGGATCGGGTTCGTCGGCCTCGTCATGCCGCATCTGCTGCGTCCGCTCGTCGGAGCGCGACCCTCGCGTCTGCTGCTGCCGTCCGCGCTGGGAGGGGCCGCACTGCTACTGGCGGCTGACCTGTTCGTACGCCTGCCTGTCAGTGGCACCGAACTGCAACTCGGCGTC
Source organism: Gluconobacter sp. Dm-74 (assembly GCF_018256135.1). Classification (NCBI taxonomy): domain Bacteria; kingdom Pseudomonadati; phylum Pseudomonadota; class Alphaproteobacteria; order Acetobacterales; family Acetobacteraceae; genus Gluconobacter; species Gluconobacter sp. Dm-74. The sequence goes on from NZ_JAERLX010000003.1 coordinate 78,895, forward strand.
GTTACCTCCCTGATCGGAACGCCGGTTTTCTTCTGGCAGGTCTGGCGCCTGCGCGGACGACCGGTATGAGGCGCGGATCATGATCCTCCAGACCGACACACTCAGCCTGACCCTTCAGGGGAACAAGCTTCTGCATGACATCACGCTCGACGTCCGCCCCGGCGACGTGCTTGGCGTGATCGGCCCGAATGGCGCAGGTAAAAGCACGCTCCTGCGCGTCATGGCCGGGCTGCTTCGTCCCGAGACCGGGCGTGTCCTGCTGGACGGGCAGGACCTGTTCTCCATGCCGCCCGATCAGCGCGGGCGGCATCTGGCTTATCTGCCGCAAGACGCCCCGGCCGCCATCGGCATGAGCGTGCAGGATGTTGTGACACTTGGTCGTCTGCCTCATCGCCGCACAGCTTCGGCGGAGCAGGATATGGCTGCCGTTCAGCAGGCGCTAAATGCCGTGGGAATGAGCGCGTTTTCCAACCGCTCCTCCGCCAGTTTATCAGGTGGCGAACGCGCGCGCGTTCTGCTCGCCCGGGCGCTTGCGGTGGAGGCTCCCGTTCTGCTGGCGGATGAGCCGGTCGCAGCGCTCGATCCCGCTCAGGCCCTGACGGTCATGGAACTGTTTAACCGGTACGCGGCGCAAGGTCAGGCCGTGGCCGTCGTCCTGCACGATCTGGCGCTCGCAGCCCGTTTCTGCACCCGGATCGCCGTATTGTCGGAAGGTGCTCTCGTCAGCATCGGCACGCCATCAGACGTACTGACGGACGCGCTCTTCGCCGAGGTTTACGGCGTGGCGGTGCGGCGCTGCGGAGAGGTCGCCGTCCCCTGGTCGCTGGTGTCGAGGAAACGCGTGCTATAACGCCGGGCCAGCAGCGTGCAGGTGAAAAGCTGAATCTGGTGATAAATCATGAGTGGCAGCACGATAATGCCGACCGACGCCGCCGGGAAAATGACGCTCGCCATCGGTACTCCTGACGCCAGAGACTTCTTCGATCCGCAGAACTGAAGCGCGATACTGTTTGATGTTGTCTGCCCCAGCCCTTTGCCCATCAGATGCGACAGACCCAGAACCAGCGCCAGCATGGCACTGTCGAGCAATGCGACTTCCAGAAGATGCGCGCCCGAAACACGATGCCAGATCCCCTCCACAACGGCGGAACTGAACGCGGTATAGACCACAACGACGATAGACCCGCGGTCGGTAAACGAGATCAGGATCTTGTGCTTGCGCACGATCGGCCCGACCCATTTCTGTAGGATCTGCCCGAGTGCGAAGGGCAGCAGAAGCTCTTTGCTCACGTCGAGGATAGACCCCAGCGGGGAATGCTCCGCCCCCACATGCCCGAGCACCAGCCCGGTCAGCAGCGGCGTCATCGCAATGCCTGCAATGTTGGAGACCGTCGCGGCACAGATTGCCGCCGTAACATTGCCCCTCGCGATGGAGGTCAGTGCGATGGAAGACTGCACGGTGGACGGCAGGCAGCACAGGAACAACACGCCCGACCACAGTTCCTCGCCGAACAGCGCATCGGGAAAGACCGCCCGGAACAGCAGATGAAGCCCGACCCCGAGCAAAGGAAACAGAGCGAACGTGCAGAGCAGAACGCTGCCCTGAAGTTTCCAGTCCTTCACGCTGTCCACGATAGCGTGACGTTCGAGCTTCGCGCCCTGAAAGAAGAACATGAAGGTGATGAGGATCGTCACGACATGCTGAAGAAGATGCTCCATCTGTCCGCGGCAGGGCAGGATGGAGGCCAGCGCAATCGCGCAGATCAGGGAAAAGAGGAAAGGGTCAAGGCGCTTCATGCCGCACTATGTCCGTATTCACCCTGAACATGCAACGGTTCGGGAAATGAGGGGTTCCAAACCGTGTCGGGATTTGATCGGTGCCCCCTAGGGACATGTTTGACACCTGCTGGTATCTGGAAGGCCCTTCGGACATTTTATCTTGCCTCATCAGGTTGTTACAAAATCCTTAATTCTTACCGTGCAGATCTTTTCCAACAGACAAACCAACGATATGTTATTTTCCATCTTCGATGGAGTTACATTTCTATGGCTGGCAAGTTAGGTATTGGGATTATTACCTATAATAGAAAAGATATTCTTTTAGAGACAATCCAAAATATCTTCCGTTTTACAAAAGTACCGTTTGATTTTGTTGTGGCTGATGACGGGTCTTCTGATGGCACTCAGAAAACCCTAAAAGAGATGCGGATCACATGTGTTACCGGAGATAATAGAGGAATCGCGTGGAATAGAAATAGAGCTATTTGGTTTCTTAAAAATGAAAGAAAATGTGATAATATCATCATCTTTGAAGATGACTGCAAGCCTGTAGAATTCGGGTGGGAGCAACAATGGATTGATGCGTTAGAGTCCTTTGGGCACATCAATTATATGCCTGAGATCACCATCGAAATAGACAATGATATTTCCTCCGGATCGGGAACAGCCGTCGATCCTTATATTGCGCCCATGCATCAGGCATTATGTGTGGGATATCACGCAAAAGCTCTTGATTACGTCGGGTTCTTGGATGTCAGATTTAAGAAATATGGCGAAGAGCACGTTGAACATACACACCGGTTTCTCCGAGCAGGCTACGGAGGTCTGCCTCAATACCTCACTCCGGAACGGGGGCAGGTTTATTATCTTCGCGGCGGGCTCAGTGTTATGCCTTCCGAAAGTCATGGAGATCATGAAATTGCCAGCTATAATCAGCGTGTTCATGAAGAGATCAAAAAGGATCCCATATACCGTTCACCCTGGAGAACGGACGAGCAAATGTTTTTATTCAGAGAAGAAATTAATTCTTCACTGAATCGTCCTTCAGCGAATAACGAGTTCGAACACAAAGAATTCGATTCCATAATTTCGTTGGGAGGAGACCATCGCTCTTCCTTGTTTGTAGAAAATTTCTTTCATAAAACAGGTTCGGACCTGTTTGGACAGTTTATTACGCCTTTTCATACACTGATATCGCTATTTGAAACGAATTTTGAGCATCTCCTTTCTACGGTATGCCTATATGGATATTACGATGCCCTACGATGCCGTGAAACATTATTGATTTATCATAAAAAAATTAACAATATTGCGGAGCCAGCGGAAAGAGTTGGAAATTTTGTCTCCAATATAGACGATACAAGAAAAAACTATCATTCTCTAATTGAGAAGATGGACAGTGCGTGTGATGGTTCCAAAAAGGTTCTATTCGTAAGGGACTGGCGGGACAGTTATCTGTACGCGGGAAGTCATCGTCCTGAAGGCTCTAATACAGCTGATTTTCAGCGTCTTATTAAAGCTATATCTGCCCGCTATCCTAATCTGGACTTCAAAGTCTTGTTCGTTAATTTTGGCTCTTCGGCTAAAGCTGATCCTAGAATGCTATTTTATAACACCGATGTCCCAGATATCTGCGAAGTTGAAAGAGAACAGGAAGCATGGAATCAAATGTTCAGGAATTTGAACATATCGTGCCGTATACAGGACTAACATTTAACTGAATTTCGAAATAATAATAGTAATCTATTGCCTGTATGCCGTCGCTGCAATGCGGTCGGCATACAAAGGGTTTCTTGATTCTGTGTGATAAAAGATAGTTTTTGGCAAGAATGGGCGTAATTCAACACTGCTCTTTACGAAGAGCAGTGAATGCACTCCGATCTGACGGAAAAATTAAACGATCATTGACGATCTTCTGTCGCGCTGCTTGGTGAAACGTTGTGAGCAATGAATCAACGTTGCAGAAATCATGATCCACATCCTCATGGGAAGCCTGATGATATGCCGAATTGCTCATCCATGAGGTTTCAAAAATCTTTTCACACACTGAAAAATTGAGGAAAGTTCGCGCATTGGAGGAGTGTTAGCTATAAGGGTTTCAGTATATAAACCGCTTTTGGTTCGTAAGTTACACATACGGTAATTTCTAGTAGAGCAGGAATATAGGATGATTGTTGTTACCGGAGGAGCCGGATTTATTGGGTCTAATATCGTTGCGTCTCTTAACGAATCTGGCCAAAATAATATTGTCGTCTGCGATACTCTCGGGTCCGAAGGAAAATGGCAAACCCTTGGGCGACGAATCGTGCAAGACGTCATTCCTCCGGATGAACTGATGTCGTGGCTACAGGGCCGCACAGACATTGAAGCCATTGTTCACATGGGCGCCAATTCATCCACCCTGGCTCAGGATGGGGATGAGGTCATGAAAAGTAATTTTCGGTTCTCCCTGAAGCTGCTTGACTGGTGTACCGAGCATCAAGTCAAGTTTATTTATGCCTCATCGGCTGCGACCTACGGTGATGGCAGCCATGGCTTCGACGATGATATTTCTCTCTCGTATTTGCGCCAGCTGAGACCTCTCAACCTTTATGGCTGGAGCAAGCATCTCTTCGATCAGGTTATCGCTACCCGTCTTGAGAACGGGGAAAAATTGCCTCCCGTGTGCATCGGACTGAAATTTTTCAATGTCTTTGGACCCAATGAGCAGTTCAAAGGTGGAATGATGAGTCTGGTCTCTAAATATTTTCCTCTGATCCGGAATGGTGAAACCGTAAACCTGTTTAAAAGCTATAAACCTGACTACAAAGATGGAGAACAGCTTCGTGACTTCGTCTATGTCCTGGATATAACCCGCACCATCGAATGGCTACTGCAACACGCTCAGGGCGTCGCTCTTTACAATCTTGGGAGCGGCGAAGCGCGGAGCTTCCTAGATCTTATGTATGCCATTTTCGATACGCTGGGTCTGGAAAGACGGATCCGTTTTGTTGAAATGCCCGAAGCAATGCGTGAGCGTTACCAGTATTATACCAAAGCTGATCAGAAACGTTTGCGAGCAGCAGGTTATCCTGTGCCGTCCACTTCTTTGGAGACAGCGGTACGTCATTGCATCGACACGTATCTCAATTCTGAAGACCCTTATCGTTAAGCTGCATTGTCCATTTTTCACTATGGAATTTAGAGTAGGATTGTCTCGCCGTGCATTCAGATGACATATTGCACTCTCATGACTGGCAGTACGGCAATGGCAGTCGTTCTCTATTCGGCATTGCAGAGCGTTGGTCTGATTTGGCCGCCTATCAGGCCTTCAACAAAAAAGTGCCTCTTGAGCGCATCTTGCTTATCAAGGCAGATGCCATAGGTGACTTCATTTTATCGCTTGATGCTATGCTTGCCATGCGTCAGGCATTTCCTAACGCACATCTGACATTAGCTTGCGGACCCTGGAATGTAGAAATTGCACGGGCGCTGGATTTCTTTGACGAAATCCATGTCGTAAATTTCTTCGAATCCCGTGCAGACATACCCAGGCCGCCTTTCTCCGTTAAGCTCCTTAATGGCCTCGAAAAGAAATTTTTCGATCTTATCGTGGATGTGCGTATCGATATCGATACACGGGTCATGTTTCCTCATCTTCAGGCAACTTATAAATGTGGCTTTGATTCAGGCTCGCATAAGTTAAATCAGATGATGACCATGTGGCTCCCACATGCCATGCCTCCAGGAACAGACATGAACCTGGGCATGCATCAGACCCTTCTGATGAAAAGACTGGCTGATAGTGTTATCGACCTGTTCCGGACCTCTCCAGATATCGGTCGACTCTTGAGGGAACGCCTTGCGCAACCTGCTGCTGTCGATTTGGGATTTGCTCAGGGGCGCATCGTTGTCGCTATAAATACTTCGTCCGGGCGTTTGGTAAAAAACTGGCCTCTGAGTCGTTATCAGTCTTTGATTTCATGGCTCTGCAACAAAATGAAAGTAGCAGTTTTTCTTTTGGGAGGCCCGGATCAGAAGGAAGATTCGGATTATCTTCTGGAAACCTGCCGAACACCTTTTCTTGCGTCGTTTATTGGTCAAACGACTTTAAGAGAATCCATGGATCTTCTGACTCGCGCTGACTTGTATATTGGCAATGACACGGGCCTGACCCATATGGCGGCGAGAATGGGAGTTTCATCGGTCAGTATTTTTTCCGGCATTGATCCTACCGCTATGTGGGCACCTGTCGGGGAAGACGTTACCGTTCTGCGCGTTCCCACACCCTGTTCAAGTTGCCATATTTTGCAGCTGAAAGACTGTAACCACAATCATAGCTGTATTCTCGATATCACTCAGGAAGATGTGCGGGCGGCTGTTAGAAACAAGATTATCGCGGCCCATCGACGCCGCATGACGACCGGCGTAATAGGGGCATAAGGATTTCACATGTTTCAGATGGCAAAAAATATTCGCAGTTTTCCACGCGATGTTTTCAGCGTTCTTAAAATTATTCTTGATAGACTGGATATACTCTCAAACAGAGTGGATGTTCTTGAGAGAAAGAAAATCATCATACCGCAGTCTCTTATCCGTGAAATGACTTCGGGTATGTCTTCCGTAAACGAGTTCTGTGATGAAACAACTCAGTTTCTGATCGAGCAGCATCGCGATATCACCAATTTGCTGAATACCCAGAAAAAGCTGTTGGAGCAAAGCACCAATACAGAAGCCCTGGCCAGAATCATTGTACCTGCAATGGAGCAGAGCATCCCATCCATCGTTCAGGAACAGATCGACAGGTTAGCGCGTCTTTCTGAAACTCAAAATCAGAAGCTGGAGGTTTTGGAAAGTCTGGCGCGTGCCCAAGAAGCAGTCTTTCCAAGTTGGAACGCGACGCCCGAAGGGTCGGAGGAAATACGCCATATTCTCCGCTTCCTTGCCCCAAGGAGAGCAAAAGACGTCGAAAAATGCCGTGTTGGACGTGATTACGATGGCGGATATGTCATGCTTGACAGTTTTCCATCGGGAAGCGTGGCAATTTCCTTGGGCATCAATGATGATGTTTCCTGGGACCTCGCTGTTGCAGAACGCGGTTGTGAGGTCTTTCAGTATGACCATACTATTAGCGCATTACCGCAGTCGCATGAGCGTTTTCATTTCTACTCCCAGCGTATTACAGCCCAGGAAGAAGAGGAGGGGCGTCTCCTTCGGGATGTAATTTCGGATAACGCTATTCCTCAAAATACCCCGATCATTCTGAAAATGGATATCGAGGGAGATGAATGGTCGGTTTTTGATACAACCTCCTTGGATATCCTTGAACGGTTTACTCAGATTGTTGTGGAATTCCATCATTGCGAGCGCCTTGCAGAGCCGGAATTCCGTGCGCGAGCAGAAAGGGTTTTTAAGAAGCTGGCAGAGAAGTTTTTTGTTTTTCATGTCCACGGGAACAACTGCGGCAATCTCGTAAATGTGCAGAATATTATTCTGCCGGAATCTCTTGAGATCAGTTTTGCCCGAAAAGACCTTTATTCATCCGAAGAGACTGATGAACTTTTCCCGCAGGTTCTCGACATGCCTAATCAGGAAGGGCGTGCAGACTTCTATCTTGGCTGTTTCAGATTCTGACGGGAAATTGTATCCATGACATGTCGCATAGGTTTTTTAGGGAACTGTCAGGTACAATCCTACAGTGCTTTAACGCCCCTTATGGTCGCCGGAGCTGAAGTTGTAGCGCTGGATTATTCACGGCCTGAAACCCGTGAAGAGGCTGTTCGTGAGCGGTTTGTTGAGCAGTTGGAAGACTGCGATTATATTTTTACCCAAACAGCGTCCTTTTCGATCACAAACGAAACAGCTCTGCGTGAACGTTTTGGTTCGAAAGTCAAAACAATTGCAAACTTCTATTTTCGAGGGCTTTTTCCCGATAGCTGTATGATAGGCAGCTTTGGAAATCGCCTGGATAAACCTACGGCTATTAACAGCATTGTTATTCTGGATGCCTTCCTTCGGGGAGAAAGCGAAGAAAATGCTGCCCATTGTTTTAACAGGGAAAACTATAGTCGGCTTGGTCTCCTGCAGGCATGGGAGAACAGTATGGCGGAAATGTTTCGCCGTGAAGGGAGCAATAGTGTCGATGTTCCAGGCGCAGCCCTCATGGAACAGGCCTGTTTGCGCTATCCCGCATTCATCACAATGAATCACCCTTCTCTCGCCCTGATGTCAGAATATCTTGAGAAGGTTTTTCTGCATTCTGGTGTGATCTATAGAAGTATCAACCCTGTTATTATCGAAGACCCTCTGGAAGAGCATGATACAACACCGATCGATAATCTGGTTGCTGAAATGCGAAACCTACCTTATCGGGGGTCGGGCTATTGGCGCATCAATTCGTTGGGGCGTAGATTTATAAATCGTGCTGAATTGATTTCGCAGTTCTATGATACGTATAAAAATACACCACGTAGAGATCTTGTTGTTCACTCCCCAAGCGATTTGACCCAATATTATTCTAACGAAAGTAATCTACGTTTTCTTGTAGATCCGGATGCGCCTGTTATCCAGCCCCCTATGAGGGCCAGTCTGAAACGTCGGTTTTAATATTTCCATATCTTTGGTCCTGAATTAAAACCTAACCAAGGATATGAAAGCCCTTATCTAGACGCGGCACTCATAGCCAAATCCACTCACTGCGAGATACCAGTGCTCATTGCCGCGATCAGAATTCTCCACTGATCGGACTTGGTAAACTCTATTATGGAAATGATGATGAGGCCTGATCATACACAAAACGAGGACGTTGGTTTGCCTGGAGATGTTCCAACCCTGAATGCAACACATGAGGGTCAGCAGTATGAATCCTCTATAAGGTGCGATAATCCGCAGGACAGCGTGCCGGATGAGGAAAAACAGTTTGAATGTCCCTGTTGCGTGAACCCTTGGTTTCGCTGACTGATAATCGCTCACATCAGCAGACATTCTGTGCAGAAAAACACATGAATGTTTTTCCGTTTGACAGGTTTTGGTCTGTCGGAAATCCATAACTTCAGACAGACCGGATACCTCATCAGTCCAGCCGAATGGAGGGACGGACAAACCCTTCCACCCAGTCGGAGAAAAAGGAAATCAAACCGCGATAGTATCCAAACAATTCGATTTGATGCTGTCGATACAACATAATATGCCCCAGTCTTGCCGACAGGCCGTGAGAAAAGCCACCACCCCAGACAGTCCCACCCGGTAAAGCCGCCCAGCCGTTGTATTTACCCAACGCCACGATGGCGCCTTTGTTGTGGAAGATGCATCCTGGCACGTCCCGCCCATGCTCGATCCAGGCCGGCAGATGTCGCCCCAGATGATTGGCCTGCTGGCGCGCAACCTGTGCTGTCGCTGGTAATGGATCGTCTTCGATAAACGAGCAGTCTCCCATGGCAAAGATATTCGGATCATCTTTCGACGAAAGATTGTCATGAACCAGAATCTGCCCGGACCGGTTTAGTGGCAGGCCGCCATAAGTCTGTGTGACCTGCGGGGCTTTTACGCCAGCAGCCCAGACACGAAGTTTGGCCGGAACATGTGTGCCATCCTTGAGAATGAAACCGTCCGCATCCGCGCCGGCAACACGGGCACCGGTTCTGACCGTGACGCCAATCCGCTCCAGTTCATTTTTGGCCGCTTCGGAAACCGATTCAGGGAAGGCGGGTAAAATACGCGCCCCGGACTGCAGGAGCGTGACATGCAGCTTGGGGGGGGTACGGCCGAAAGCATGCAGGCTGTAGGGATCTACAATATCAAGTGCTTTGTGCAGTTCCGCCGCAAGCTGCGTCCCTGTCGCCCCTCCGCCAACGATCGCGATATCCAGTTCCGAGGTGTTGGCGAATGCTTTGAGTAACTCCATGCGGAATTTTTCATTGAAGTGGTTGGCATCGACCAGATTGTCGATCGGCAGACAATGTTCCTTTACACTTGGTGTACCGAAATCATTAGCGCAGCTACCAATCGCCAGCACCATGGCATCATAGCGCAGGGTACGGCTATCCAGTACGAGCGTGCCATCAGACGCATAAAATGGGCTGAGAACAACTTCCTTTTTGCACCGGTCAACCGAGACAACCTCTCCGGGCCAGAATTCAAAATGACATCGGCTGGCCTGCGTGATAAAGCTGATCCGATCGTTTTCGTTTAGAACCGTTCCTGCCGCAAAACAATGCAGCATCGGTTTCCAAACATGGGAAAAACTTTTGTCGATAAGGGTAATCCGGGCTTTGCCACGCTTACCAAGGGACTTTCCCAACTGGGTTGCCAGAGAAAGTCCGGCCACACCTCCGCCAACAATCAGAATTTCAGGACGAGACGTCATTGGTTTACAAGCCTCTGTTTGCACGGCTCCTGTCAGAAAAACCATATTTGTCTGAATCAAGCAGGGTTTTCTGACACACTGAAAGCTCCGGATGACGAAGTGTTATCCGCTGGCTTCAAGATTCATGCGTTTTTCTTGAGAAAGGTCCGTCATCCAACTCCCGGCGTCATGCGTGATCAGACGCCGGGGTCAGAAGGCAATGGGAATAATTCCATTGCCCTTTTTTCATTACAGCGGAGCGTCAATATCAACGATGTTGATCAGCTTGTGATTGACGAACTCCTTGATGCCCAGACCAATCAGTTCACGACCGAAGCCGGAATTCTTGATCCCCCCGAATGGCAGGTCTGCCTTGGGAATGAGCGGATGATTGACGAACACCATGCCCGTGCGGATGCGAGATGCCACATGGGCACCACGGGTTTCATCCTTCGTGAAAACGGCGCCGCCCAGCCCATAAGGGGAGTCATTTGCGATGCGCACCGCATCATCTTCATCCTTGGCACGATAAAGCTGCGTTACCGGACCGAAAAATTCCCAGTGCCGGGCGGCGTTGTTGCTGTCCAGTCCCGTCATCAGGAGCGGCTGGAAGAAAGAGCCTTTTTCGGGCACGGGTGCTCCAATGACCTCAACCTTCGCACCATGATCCTTGGCCTCTTTGACCTGGCGTTCCAGATCTTCCTTCGCGCCTTGGGAGCAGACGGGTGCCAGGGTTGTCGCCGGATCCATCGGGTCGCCAGCCTTCAGTTCGGCAACACCCTTCTTATATAATTCCAGGAAACGATTATAAATGGCATCAGCCACAATAAGACGCTTGGCCGAAACGCAGACCTGACCGGCATTCCAGTGACGTCCAATCACTGCAAACTTTGCTGCCTTTTCAACATCTGCATCTTCCAGAACGATGAAAGCATCTGCCCCACCCAGTTCCATCATGGATTTCTTGAGCGCCTTGCCTGCCGTGGCGGCGATGATGGTTCCTGCCCCTTCGGAGCCCGTCAGCGCAACACCGACAACACGAGGATCACTCAGGATCATCTCGGTATGATGACGGGCCGTGTAGAGATTACGGAAAAGTCCCGCTGGAAGACCTGCTTCTTTCATCAGTTTTTCGCAGATGGCAGCGCATTGCGGCAGGTTCGACGCATGCTTCAGAATGACCGCATTACCAGCAGACAGCTGCGGCGCAATGATGCGGACAACCTGATAAAATGGGAAATTCCACGGCTCGATCGCAAGAACAATTCCAAGCGGCTCATGCACCAGAACAGCCTTGCCTTCGGCAGGATCGGCAACTGGCAGAGATTCCGGTTTCAACAGCTCTTCGGCATATTTGGCGTAATATTCGAAGATCTCGGCGGAAAGGATGACCTCTTTCTTCGATTCCGAGAAAAGCTTGCCCATTTCCAGTGTTCCAAGACGGGCATATTTATCGACGTCACGACGCAGAATGTCAGCCGCAGCCTTCATGATTCTTGCGCGTTCGGCAAATGACGTCTCACGCCATTTTTCGTAGGCAGCATTGGCCTGCGTCAGAGCCGCCTGAACCTCTGCATCTGTTGCATTCGGGAAAGTTGCCAGCACTTCGCCGGTAAAAGGATTGGTACTTGCGTAAGCCATTCTTACCTCGTGTTGCATATGTGGAAAAAGTGACGCTGAGCAGAGCAGGCCGCCGTCATACAGATGACCATCAACTTCCAACCGATCCGGATACGAAACATATGGCTCTCTGCTGAACGGGCAGAGCAAGGCATCAAGAAAACTCCCTTCTCTCAGGCGGTCTTTCCACAAAATTAGACCGGTCGACTATTATTAGACCGGTCGTCTACAGAATCGAGCCAACAGGAGGCAGGGCCTCGCTGCTAGCTTCAGGTATGATCGAGAAAGCTTTTCGTCGCTACCCATGCATTATCAAATGGATGTGAGTCCCTCGTGATTTTGACCATCAGGGTTGCGCCAAGCCATTGCTGATAAAGTGCTTGTGCGAGGATATAGGAATTCATGGCGGACTGGATGGACCCATCCTCTTGGCCTGCCCGAATGATCGCCGTAATGCGCTCGACAGCCTGTTCCGTTCCTTTTTTGAGGATATGCCGCATGCGCTCGGAAAGATCGGAAACCTCGGCTCCCAGCTTAACGATCAGACATTTGTCGCCTGTTTTTCCATCGACGTGTGTTTCCCACCAGAACTGGCAGTAGGCGAGAATTTTTTCCCGGCCATTTTTCCGGGAGGCACCGAACATAACGTCCATCTTGGCCAGATAATCCGAGATATAAAGATGGAGAAGCTCTTCGCCAAACGCCTCTTTTGACTCGAAATAATGATAAAAAGAGCCTTTTGGAATCCCGGCGACCTCAATGATCTGAGAAATACCAACCGCCGAAAAACCCTGACTTCCGATCAGGGGGCGGGCCGCATCCACAATGGTGCGTCTGGCAAGCATCTGTTTGGTTGAAACGGTCATCTGTCATTCATGCGTCTGGTCGTCGGACGGGTCAATATCTTCTGCGGGGTTTCGGGGAGACAGAATAATTTCAGCTGAAATCTGGCCTGATATCGGCAGACAGTCCGCGCCCCAAAAAATCATACTGAACCAAATGAATACACGACAGAGAGGGTATATTTTATAATTACTTACATACGAGGCGGCATATGGTTTCAATATTAAAATCAATTCTCTCTTTAAGCGCTTCTGGTGCTGTAAAGTCGCGTTCAAATATGACCGATCCGGTAAATCTGTTGGTAAAATAATAGTAATTTATTGAGGCAATGGTGATGTTTAACTGTGCTGCGTCAATGCCGTCACGGAAAACATTTTCCCGAACCCCCCGATCCAGAAGCGTTTGGATACGGCGAACGAATTTCTGGCTGATCGTTTTCAAGGTAGGCGAATTTTTGATATGGGCGGCCTTGCAAAGGTTTTCACTGTTCACGAGCGTGATGAACTCGGGATTTGCAATGTAATATTCCCACGTGAAGCGGACGAGCGTCTCAAGAGCGGTTCTTGGAGGGAGGTTCTCCAGATCCAGCAAATTCTCTTCAGCGCGGATTTTGAGATATTCCCGTTCCAGTACCGTTCTGAAGAGACCGTCCTTACTTTCGAAATAATGGTAGAGCATTCTCTTATTGGCTTTGGCATCCAGGGCGATGGCATCGACCCGTGCGCCTTCAAGACCATTCTTTGAAAATTCCTTTTTGGCGGCTTCGAGAATGCGCAATTTTGTGGCGTCCGCGTCCCTGACACGTTTTTTCGTCGCCTGGGACAATCTGCTTTTCTCAAGGGGCATCAGGGCCTGTTCCGCACTCAATATGGACGTTCTTTTTGAGGGAATCTGTCCCAAAAGGAAAGTAGCGCCTAAAATCACATATAGAATGATAAAAAATATCAACGTAACGTGATTTCATGCTGGCGGCCCCCTGAGATATGTGTAAGTAACTAAACGGTGCGTTATGCGTTGGGAAGTTGGAGCCTGAGCGTCTCCGGTCAAATGAAAGCGAGGAGCATCCGAGAACGGAAATTATAAGTTTCGATATTTCCCGGATCATCCACGTCAGAACAGTAAAAACCGGGCTGCACCTTGGAAAAAGGAATGACAGCTCCAAAGTCGGCAGGAATAAGTCTCATGAATGTTGTTGCAAAGAATATTTCTTTACCGTTAAAGCCTCGTACATTCGGATTCTTTGTTGATGGAGAATGGCGCGAAGGTAAGGAATTCTTCGACCGCTCTTCGCCCGCACATGATGTTCCCGTTACCCGCATTCCACGATGCACCCGTGAAGATCTTGATGATGCTGTGGCCGCTGCACGTCGCACCTTCGAAAATGGAAGCTGGTCGGGGCTACCGTCTTCGGAGCGCGCTGCGGTTCTTCTGAAGGTTGCGGGCCTGCTGCGTGAGCGCCGGGATGACATTGCTTATTGGGAAGTTCTTGAAAACGGAAAACCCATTAGCCAGGCCAAGGGTGAGATCGACCATTGTATCGCCTGTTTTGAAATGGCCGCAGGTGCTGCGCGTCTGCTGCATGGCGATACGTTCAACAATCTGGGTGAAGGACTGTTCGGCATGGTCCTGCGTGAGCCCATCGGTGTTGTCGGGCTAATCACGCCGTGGAACTTCCCGTTCATGATCCTGTGTGAGCGCGCACCGTTTATTCTCGCGTCAGGCTGCACACTTGTCGTCAAGCCCGCTGAGGTGACCAGTGCCACGACGCTGCTTCTGGCAGAGGTTCTTGCGGATGCGGGCCTGCCAAAGGGCGTGTTTAATGTGGTGACAGGAACAGGACGCACGGTTGGTCAGGCCATGACCGAGCATCAGGATATCGACATGCTGTCCTTCACTGGTTCCACGGGGGTTGGCAAGTCCTGCATCCATGCGGCAGCGGACAGTAACCTCAAGAAACTCGGGCTCGAACTGGGCGGTAAAAACCCCATTTTGGTGTTTGCTGACAGTGACCTCGAAGACGCGGCTGACGCGGTGGCATTCGGGATCAGCTTCAACACCGGGCAGTGCTGCGTTTCTTCAAGCCGTCTGATTGTTGAGCGGTCCATCGCTGAGAAGTTCGAACGTCTGGTTGTGGCAAAAATGGAAAAGATCCGCGTTGGTGACCCGTTTGATCCCGAAACGCAGATCGGCGCCATCACGACGGAAGCTCAGAACAAAACCATTCTGGACTATATCGCGAAAGGTAAGGCCGAGGGCGCCAAACTGCTGTGCGGTGGCGGGGCCGTCGATTTTGGAAAGGGGCAGTACATTCAGCCCACGCTGTTTACGGATGTGAAGCCGTCCATGGGCATCGCGCGTGACGAAATCTTCGGCCCGGTTCTGGCATCCTTCCATTTCGACACCGTCGATGAGGCGATCGCGATTGCGAATGACACAGTCTACGGCCTCGCCGCATCGGTCTGGAGCAAGGATATCAATAAGGCACTGGCCGTAACCCGTCGCGTTCGCGCAGGCCGTTTCTGGGTCAATACCATCATGAGCGGTGGTCCGGAAACGCCTCTGGGTGGTTTTAAGCAGTCAGGATGGGGGCGTGAGTCGGGCCTGTATGGCGTCGAGGAATACACGCAGATCAAGTCTGTCCATATCGAGACTGGCAAACGTTCGCACTGGATTTCATGATGACGCGTGGCTTTGATTACATCGTTGTTGGTGGCGGTTCGGCTGGCTGTGTTCTCGCAGCCCGTCTTTCCGAAAATCCGTCCGTTCGTGTCTGCCTCATTGAGGCGGGGCGGCGGGATACGCATCCCCTGATCCACATGCCGGTCGGCTTCGCGAAAATGACCACGGGCCCGCACACCTGGGACCTTCTGACGGAACCGCAAAAGAACGCAAACAACCGTCAGATCCCTTATGTGCAGGGACGGGTTCTGGGCGGTGGCTCGTCCATCAACGCAGAAGTTTTCACGCGCGGTCATCCGTCCGATTTCGACCGTTGGGCTGCGGAGGGCGCAGATGGCTGGAGCTTTCGGGACATCCAGAAATACTTCATCCGCTCTGAAGGAAACGCAATTTTTGCAGGGGACTGGCACGGCACGAACGGACCGCTGGGCGTTTCCAATCTCGCAGAGCCAAACGCGACCAGCCGCGCGTTCGTGCAGAGCTGTCAGGAAATGGGGCTGCCTTACAATCCTGACTTCAATGGTGCGTCACAGGCAGGGGCTGGCATCTACCAGATGACCATCCGGAACAACCGGCGCTGTTCCACGGCTGTAGGATATCTGCGTCCGGCTCTGGGGCGGAAAAACCTGACGGTCGTAACGCGCGCACTGGTTCTGAAAATCGTGTTCGACGGCACACGCGCCAAGGGGGTGCAGTACATCGCGAACGGCACTCTTGAAACAGCTGAGGCCACGCAGGAAATCGTTGTGACAGCGGGCGCCATCGGCACGCCGAAGCTGATGATGTTGTCAGGCGTCGGCCCTGCCGCACATCTGCGGGACAAAGGAATTTCGGTCGTGCAGGATCTGCCGGGCGTGGGCGAGAACCTACAGGACCATTTCGGCGTGGATATCGTGGCGGAACTCAAAACGGATGAG
Source organism: Gluconobacter sp. Dm-74 (assembly GCF_018256135.1). NCBI lineage: Bacteria > Pseudomonadati > Pseudomonadota > Alphaproteobacteria > Acetobacterales > Acetobacteraceae > Gluconobacter > Gluconobacter sp. Dm-74. The sequence continues at coordinate 95,056 of NZ_JAERLX010000003.1, forward strand.
AGCTTCGACAAATACCGCAAACTGCACTGGATGCTCTGGGCAGGTCTTGAATACACGATGTTCAACTCCGGCCCTGTTGCGTCCAACGTGGTTGAAGGGGGGGCCTTCTGGTATTCGAACCCGTCTTCGGATGTGCCTGATTTGCAGTTCCATTTTCTCGCCGGTGCCGGGGCAGAAGCCGGAGTGACGTCCGTTCCCAAAGGGACGTCCGGTATTACGCTCAACAGCTATGTGCTGCGGCCGAAGTCACGCGGAACCGTCCGGCTTCGCTCGGCGGACCCGAGGCTGAATCCAATGGTCGATCCCAATTTTCTGGGCGATCCCGCCGATCTGGAAACCTCTGCGGAAGGCGTTCGGCTGAGTTATGAGATGTTCTCCCAGCCCTCCTTGCAGAAGCACATCAGAAAAACCTGCTTCTTTAGCGGTAAACGGCCGACGATGCAGATGTATCGCGACTACGCGCGGGAACATGGCCGGACGTCCTATCATCCGACATGTACCTGCAAGATGGGGCGGGATGAGATGTCCGTCGTCGATCCGCGCCTGAAGATTCATGGTCTTGAGGGCATCAGGATCTGCGACAGTTCGGTCATGCCCTCGCTGCTGGGGTCAAATACGAATGCCGCAACGATTATGATCGGGGAGCGCGCGGCAGATTTTATTCAGGGGAATGCCTGAACCGGGATCTGCCCGCACCTTCTGAAACTACGGGATAACGGAAAAGCCGTGCAGCCATGCCGGACTCTTTCGTTGAAATTTATAGTAACCAACTGGTTAGATACTAAGGTATTGGAACATGACGAAAGTCAGGACAGCGACCGAGGCCGTAAGCCTCATCAGGGACGGAGCCATGGTTGCCGTCAATTCGTCCTCGGGGCTTTTGTGTCCCGATGCGGTTCTTGAAGCCCTTGGACAACGTTTCGAAGCCACGAAATCCCCTGCGAAACTGACGACCGTCCATCCGATTGCCGCAGGAGACATGTTCGGGACCAGGGGCGTGGACCATCTCGCCCGTCCCGGCATGATCACGAAAATCATTGGCGGTTCCTATCCCTCAGGCCCGAGCAACGCCGAGCCCCCGCTGATCTGGCAGCGGATTCAGGCAGAGGATCTGGCCGCCTATAATGTGCCGTCCGGTATTGTGTTTGACATGTTGCGGGAGGGTGCGGCGAAGCGCCCCGGCGTGCTGACCAAGGTCGGCCTCGATACCTTCGCGGACCCCAAGCGTGATGGCTGCGCAATGAACGAAACGGCCCGGCAGAATCCGCTGGTCCGTCATATGGATTTCGAGGGCGAGGACTGGCTCTATTTCCCGGCACTTCGTCCGGACGTGGCGATTATCCGGGCGTCGACGGCGGATGAGAACGGCAATCTGACCTTCGAGCAGGAAGGCGCCACGCTGGGCGCGATGGAAATGGCTCTGGCGGCGCATAACAATGGCGGTCTGGTGATCGCGCAGGTCCGCCGTGTCGCAGCGCAGGGCACGCTCAAGCCGCATGACGTCAAGGTTCCGGGCATTCTGGTGGACGTGATCGTCGAAGCGCCGGAGCAGCTTCAGACAACCGCAACAGCCTATGACCCCGCCATTTCTGGCGAGATTTTCCGTCCGCTGTCCACGTTCGAAATTCCGGATTTCGGACCATCCAAAGTCATGGCCCGTCGCGTGGCGCAGGAACTGAAACAGGGCTGGGCGGTCAATATCGGCTTTGGTATTTCCGCTAATGTTCCGCGTATTCTTTTGGAAGAAGGGCGACATGGCGCGGTGACGTGGGTGATCGAACAGGGGGCCGTAGGCGGCATCCCTCTGCTGGACTTCAAGTTCGGCTGCGCCAGCAACGCCGAAGCCTTCGTCGCCTCACCCCATCAGTTCTCCTATTTCCAGGCAGGTGGCTTCGACTGCTCCCTGCTGTCCTTCCTTGAAATCGGACAGAATGGTTCGGTGAATGTCAGCCGTCTGGCGGCCACACCGCATCGTACGGCGGGAGCAGGCGGTTTCGTTGACATCACGGCGCGCGCCAAACGGATCATTTTCTCGGGCAATTTCAATGCCGGGGCGAAAATGCATATCGAAGACGGACGTCTGGTGATCGACAGGGAAGGCAAGATCGCGAAAATCGTGCCGGAAGTATCTCAGGTCAGTTTCTCCGGTCGCCGTGCCGCCGAGACCGGACAGAAGATCACTTATGTGACGGAGCGTTGCGTCCTGAGGCTGCTCGATGGCAAGCTGACGGTCACCGAAATCGCGCCGGGGATCGACTTGCAGCGGGACATTCTGGGTCAGGCGACGGCTCATCTCGAGGTTTCGCCAGATCTGAAATACATGAACGCGGCCCTGTTCCGGGATGAACCCATGGGTTTGACCCTGTGACCGTCCTCCCTCGCGCCAGCCAGACAGACAGGAACTGACCATGATGCTTCAGGACCGTATGTTTCTGACAGAACTCTTCGACGCTGCCGTTGCCGCGGCAGAGCCGGAGCAGATCTTGGCAGCGCATCTTCCCGCCCCCCCCAAGGGCCGGACGGTTGTTGTCGGCGCAGGAAAAGGCGTGGCCCAACTGGCAGCGGCTTTCGAGCGCGTCTGGAAAGGACCGCTCAGCGGGGTCGTGGTCACGCGTTACGGCAATATCTGCCCAACGCAGTTCATCAAGGTTCTGGAGGCCTCGCATCCGGTGCCGGACGAAGCGGGTCTGAAGGCCACGGAGGCGCTTTTCGAAGCGGTGAAGGGACTGGGGCCGGATGATCTCGTCGTGGCGCTCATCTGTGGGGGCGGTTCTGCCCTTCTGCCGTCACCGCCGCCGGGCATGACACTTGCGGACGAGGCCGAACTCAACCGTGTCCTGCTCGCATCCGGTGCGCCGATTTCAGTCATGAACAGTATCCGCAAGCAGGTGTCGGGCATCAAGGGCGGCCGTCTTGCGGCCGCTGCGGCTCCGGCAAAGGTTGTGTCTCTGGTCGTGTCGGATGTCCCTTTCGACGATCCGGCGCAGGTGGCCTCAGGCCCTACGGTTCCAGATCTGGGCACACGCGAGGAGGCTCGTGTTCTGGCAAAGACGTGGAAACTGAGTCTCCCGGCAAAGATCCAGTCCTGGCTGGATGGAGACGAGGGTCGCGCCCCTCTGGCAACCGATCCGGCCTTCAGCAACAACGAGGTGCGAGTGATCGCCTCGGCGCATCTGTCTCTGGAAGCGGCGGCGGACAAGGTACGGCAGGCGGGGATCTACCCCGTGATCCTGTCCGATGCGATCGAGGGTGAAGCCCGGGATGTCGGCAAGGTTCATGCTGCACTGGTGCGGGAAATCATCCTCAGAGGGCGACCTTTCCGCCGACCCGTCGTCATTCTGTCAGGCGGCGAAACCACGGTAACGATACGCGGAAAGGGGCGGGGTGGCCGCAATACCGAGTTTCTTCTGGCTTTTGCGCTGGCGGCGGAGGGCCTGCCGTTCGCGGCTCTGGCAGCGGATACCGATGGTATTGACGGTTCGGAAGACAATGCCGGAGCCTTCGCTGATGGTGTCAGCATGGAGCGTCTGAGGGAGAAGGAATTCAATCCCATGGATCTTCTGATGGAGAACGACGCCTATACTGCGTTCGAGGCGCTGGGAGACCTGTTTGTTCCGGGTCCAACCGGCACAAACGTGAATGATTTCCGGGCCGTTCTGGTTCGCTAGGACCGGCCCGGAAAGCTTCAATAATGATTGATCGGTGCGTGTGGCGAAAGTCGTAGTCTTTAACAGTTTTCAATAGTAACCATCTAGTTAGTTACTTATGTGGAGTCGGCAATGTTTCTGAACGAAATGCAGGAAGAAGTCCGCGAAACGACACGGTCTTTCGTGGATAACGTCATCCGTCCCGCCGCCGAGGCGCTGGATCGTGAGGAACGCTTCCCGGCGGAAATCTACGAGGAAATGGGCAAGCTGGGCCTCTTTGGCATCGCCGTTCCCGAGGAACTGGGCGGACCGGGATTCGACACGCTGACCTATGCGGTCGTGATGGAAGAACTCTCGCGCGGTTACGCCAGCGTGGCCGACCAGTGCGGTCTGGTGGAGCTGATTTCCACGCTTCTGGTGCGTCACGGAACGCCGGAACAGCAGAAAATGCTGCCCGATATCCTCTCCATGAAGCGCAAGGTCGCCTACTGTATCACGGAGCCTGAGGCCGGCACCGATGTCTCTGGTATCCGCACGACAGCCGTGCGTGACGGTGATGGCTGGGTTCTCAACGGCGGCAAGATTTGGATCCATAATGCGCCGGTCGCTGATACGGGCTTTGTTCTGGCTCGCACCGACAAGGAAGCGGGCAACCGCGGCATGTCCATTTTCATCGTGGACCTGCATGCCAAGGGCGTCGAGCGCGGTCCCAAGGAACACAAGATGGGCCAGCGCGCGAGCCAGGTCGGCGCGCTCGACTTCTCGGACGTGCGTCTCGGAAGCGACGCGCTTCTGGGCGAGATGAACCGCGGCTTCCATATGATGATGAGCGTGCTCGACAAAGGCCGCGTCGGTATCGCGGCTCTGGCTGTCGGCATCGCACAGGCCGGTCTTGAGGCAGCCGTCGATTATGCCGGCACCCGCAAGCAGTTCGGCAAGCACATCTCGGAATTTCAGGGCGTACAGTGGCTGCTGGCCGACATGGCCAAGGACATCGAGGCCGCGCGACTTCTGGTTCACTCCGCTGCGACAAAAATCGATCGCGGACAGGACGCTACACGCGCCTGCTCCATGGCCAAGTGCTTCGCCGGAGACATGGCGGTGGCGCGTACCGCCGATGCCGTACAGGTCTTCGGTGGTTCGGGCTATATCCGTGGCTTCGAGGTCGAGCGCCTGTACCGCGATGCCAAGATCACCCAGATCTATGAAGGCACCAATCAGATCCAGCGCATGATCATCGCCCGCGAGCTCCTGCGTAAAGGCGCACGGGGATGAGACAGGTCGCCCTCGTGACCGGTTCCTCACGCGGCATCGGTTTCGCCACGGCTCAGGCCTTGGCGAAACGGGGCTTTGCTTTAGCGGTCAATGGACTGTTCGATGACGAGGAACTGCGCTCGGCCGTCCGCCGCCTGTCTGAAACCGGAGCATCTGTCATGGCGCTCCCGTTCGACATCACGGATCTTGCCGTGCATGCGGAAAAACTGGCGCAGGTCGAAGCAGAACTCGGGCCGCTGACCACGCTCGTGAACAACGCCGGCGTGGGCGTCCTGCAACGCGGAGATCTGCTGGATGTGAGTGAAGCGAGCTGGGACCGGTGCCTGACGGTGAACACGAAGGCGCTGTTCTTTCTCTCGCAGGCCTTTGCGAAGCTGCTCCTGTCACGGTCGCGTCCCGAGGGCGTGTTTCATTCCATCGTGAATGTGACGTCCTCCAACGCCACGGCGGTTGCCGTCCAGCGGTCGGAATACTGCGCGTCCAAAGCGGCCTCGGCGATGGTGTCCAAGGCTCTGGCCGTGCGGTTGGGGCCGGAAAATATCGCGGTCTATGACGTCCAGCCCGGCCTGATCGCGACTGACATGACCGCCGCCGTGATCGGCCAGTACCGCCAGAGAGCGGAAGACGGACTGACCCTGCTGCCGCGTATCGGCGAGCCTGAGGACATGGGCGGCATCATCGCGACTCTTGCTTCGGGCGGACTTCCCTACACCACAGGCCAAGTGATTTCGGCTGATGCCGGAATGCTTGTGCCGCGTTTCTGAGAACGGTCATGAAAATCATTCTTCCCGATGAAACAGGCCGCAAGACGGACTATCATCTGATCGGAACCCCCGCACCGACAGGAACACTGGGGCGCAATCCGGCCCGCATTGTCTATTCGGCGGCGCATGTCGTCGCCAACCCCTATACGGGCCGAGCGCCGTCTGGGCCCGGTGCCATCGACTGGGATAGGACGATGGCATTCCGCCGCCACCTTGCGGATCTTGGGCTCGGCATCGCCGAAGCGATGGACACGGCCCAGCGTGGCATGGGTCTGGACTGGTCGATGGCGCTGGAACTGATCCGTCGCACAAAAGCCGAACTGCCGGACGCTGATGTCGTCAATGGCTGCGGCACCGACCATCTGGACCCTGCGAGCGTGCGGGATGTGGATGCGGTCATCCGCGCCTATCTGGAACAGGTCGAAGCCATTCAGGCCGTCGGTGGCCGGATTATCCTGATGGCGAGCCGGGCTTTGGTCCGCGTCGCGAAAGGAGCGGCGGATTATCTGCGCGTTTATCGCGAAGTGCTCTCCGCCTGCGATGAGCCGGTCGTCCTGCACTGGCTGGGCGAAGCGTTCGATCCCGCCCTCGCCGGATACTGGGGCACGGACAGCTTCGATGAGGCGCTGCAAACCGTGCTGGAAATGATCGGACAAAACGTCGCCAAGGTGGACGGCATCAAGATCTCCCTTCTGGACAAGGACAAGGAAATCCGGATGCGCCGTCTGCTTCCGGCAGGCGTAAAGATGTATACCGGGGACGACTTCAATTACCCCGAACTGATCGAAGGCGACGAGCAGGGCTTCAGCCATGCGCTTCTGGGCGTGTTCGATCCGCTGGCGCCGCTGGCCGCCTATGCGGTGAGCAAACTCGGCGAGGGTGACAAGGCCGCTTTCCGCGCGGCGCTGGACCCCACGGTTCCGCTGGCCCGGGTGATCTTCAAGGCTCCGACCCAGTATTACAAAACGGGTGTCGTGTTCCTGGCCTGGCTGAATGGCTTTCAAGACTACTTCATCATGCTGGGCAGTGCGCAGTCCATGCGACCGCTGCCATATTTCACGGACATCTTCCGGCTGGCGGATGGCTGCGGACTGCTCCGCAATCCGGAACTGGCCGTCCGCCGCATGAAGTCGCTTCTGTCGCTCTATGGAGCCGACTGATGCGCGACTTCACCCACGATCATTCCGCGCTGGCCCTGAACACCGCGACCCTCGGTCACAATGTCCCGGGCGCGGGGGCAGGATGGTCTGCTGAACGCACGATCGACGCCTGCGCCGAGCGTGGCATTGGCGGCATCGTCTTCTGGCGGCCTGAACTTCAGGGACGCGCCGCCTCCATCGGGCGATATGCCCGTGCAGCCGGGGTGAGCGTTGTGGGTCTGTGCCGGTCGCCGTTTCTTGTAGGGCCTCTGGCACCACAGGGGCGGCAGGCAGTCGTGGATGATTTCCGTCGGTCGATCGACGAGACGGCGGAGCTTGGAGGGGAAATCCTGACGATCGTGGTGGGCGGCGTCGAACCCAGCACCAAAGGCGTTCGGGAGAGCCTCGGCATCGTCACGGACCGCCTGTCCGCGGTGCTGGATTACGCGGCTGACCGGGGGGTGAAGCTGGCGCTGGAGCCATTGCATCCGATGTATGGCGGCGATCGCTCCTGCCTGCCAACTGTCCGCGATGCGCTCGATATCTGCGATGTCCTCAACTCCGAGACGCTCGGCGTGGCGGTCGACGTCTATCACGTCTGGTGGGACACCGACCTGCCGCGTCAGCTCGAACGGGCCGGGACACGCATCATGGGGTTCCATCTGTGTGACTGGCTGGTTCCCACAACGGATTTTCTCCTGGATCGCGGAATGATGGGGGACGGCGTGGCGGATCTGAAAGCCCTGCGCGCGGGTGTGGAGCGCGCAGGTTACGCCGGGTTCTGCGAAGTCGAGATTTTTTCTGCAAACAACTGGTGGAAGCGCGATCCGGCCGAAGTGCTGGATGTGATGATACAGCGCTTCCGCGATATCTGCTGAGAACGGAGAGTATCATGAAGATCCTCGTCCCCGTGAAACGGGTCGTCGACTATAACGTCTGTATCCGCGTCCGTCCGGACGGGTCTGGCGTCGATCTGGCGAACGTCAAGATGTCCATGAACCCCTTTGACGAAATCGCGGTCGAAGAGGCCATTCGTCTCAAGGAAAAAGGGCTGGCGAGCGAAGTGGTCGTCGTCTCCATCGGCGTCGCGCAGGCGAAGGACACACTGCGGACCGCCCTTGCGATGGGCGCGGACCGCGCCATTCTCGTCACTGTGACGGATGACGTGAACGTGGACCTGGAGCCGCTCTCGGTGGCGCAGATCCTCAGTAAGGTCGTCGCAAACGAACAGCCGGGTCTGGTGATCGCGGGTAAGCAGGCGATCGACAACGACATGAACGCGACCGGCCAGATGCTCGCCGCTCTGCTGGGCTGGGGACAGGGCACGTTCGCTTCCGCCCTTACAGTCGAGGACGGATCTGCGCTGGTGACCCGTGAAGTCGATGGTGGTCTTCAGACCATCAAACTGAAGCTTCCTGCCGTGGTGACGACGGATCTGCGTCTGAACGAACCCCGCTATGTGGCGCTGCCCAACATCATGAAAGCGAAGAAAAAGCCGCTTGAAGAGCTGTCACTCGACACGCTCGGCGTCGAGGTTCGCCCGCGTCTGACGGTTCTGAAGACGGTCGAGCCGCCGCAGCGTCAGGCGGGCGTGAAAGTCGGCTCCGTCGATGAGCTGGTGTCGAAACTGAAGAATGATGCAGGAGTCCTCTGATGTCCGTTCTGTTACTTGCCGAAGTCACCGAAGAGCGCCTCGGGACGGATACGGTCGCCAAGGCCCTGACAGCGATTGGCACGCTGGGAGACGTGCATGTTCTTGTTACAGGCGAAAACTGCGCGGCAGCTGCCGATGAAGCGGCGAAGCTGGCGGGTGTGTCGAAGGTTCTTCTGGCGGACGATGCGTCTCTGGCGCACGGGCTTGCCGAACCCGTGAGCGCACTGGTCGTCTCGCTGGCAGCGCATTACAGCCACATCGCCGCTGGAGCAACGGCGTTTTACAAGAACGTGCTGCCGCGCGTCGCTGCCCTGCTGGATGTCATGGTACTCTCCGAAGTGACCGCCATACATGACGCCGACACGTTCGAGCGTCCGATCTATGCGGGCAATGCGATCCAGACTATCCGGTCTTCTGACCCTGTGAAAGTCTTCACAATCCGCACGGCGGCCTTCACGGCTGCTCAGGCGGGTGGAAGCGCTGCTGTCGAAGCCGTCAGTATTCCGGCCGATCCTGGCCTGTCGCAGTGGGTCGAAGACAAGACGGTCGTCTCCGAGCGCCCGGACCTGACATCGGCGAAAAGCATCGTGTCCGGTGGTCGTGGTCTCGGATCGAAGGAAAACTTCGATACCATCGCCCTGCTCGCTGACAAACTGGGTGCCGCGGTCGGCGCAAGCCGTGCGGCGGTGGACGCGGGATATGCGCCCAATGACTGGCAGGTTGGCCAGACCGGAAAAATCGTGGCGCCAGACCTTTACATCGCAGTTGGTATCTCGGGCGCCATCCAGCATCTCGCTGGCATGAAGGACTCCCGCGTGATCGTGGCGATCAACAAGGATGAGGACGCCCCGATCTTTCAAGTCGCCGATTACGGGCTGGTCGGGGATCTGTTCACCATCCTGCCCGAACTGACGGCAAAGATCTGACCATGCGCAGCCTCGGCATCACCTTCGGACAGGGAGAACGTTCATGACGACCATTGAACGCGAAAGCATGGAGTATGACGTCGTCATCGTCGGTGGCGGCCCGGCAGGCCTGTCCGCGGCCATCCGTCTCAAGCAGCTTGATCCGAATATGTCCGTCGTCGTGCTGGACAAGGGTTCCGAGATTGGCGCGCACATTCTCTCTGGCGCGATTATTGATCCCTGTGCGCTTGATGTTCCGATTCCGAAATGGAAAGCCATGAACGCGCCGATCACCGTACCGGTCCAGACAGACAGTTTTTACGTCCTCGGCGAGAAGGGGCAGACACGTCTGCCCAACTGGCTCATGCCGCCTTTCATGAGCAATCACGGCAACTACATCGTCTCGTTGGGAAATGTCTGTCGCTGGCTTGCCGAAACGGCAGAAGCGCTGGGTGTCGAGATTTTCCCCGGTATGGCGGCCAGTGAGCTTGTGTATGGCGATAAAGGCGAGATCCGGGGCGTGGTCGCCGGAGAATTTGGTCGCAATACCGACGGCACGCCAGGAGAAAATTACGAACCCGGCATGATCTTGGCCGGAAAATATGTGTTGATCGCCGAAGGTGCGCGCGGGTCTTTATCGCTTCAAATCATGGAGCGTTACGGCCTGTCGGATGGTCGGGACCCGCAAAAATTCGGGATCGGCCTGAAGGAAATCTGGGAGGTAAACCCGGCAAAGCACAAACCCGGCACGGTCGTTCACACTATGGGGTGGCCACTGGGGCGGAATGCCGGTGGTGGCGCGTTCGTCTATCATCTGGACAACAATCAGGTCTGTGTCGGGTTCGTCGTGCATCTGAGCTACGAAAATCCCTATCTAGACCCGTATCGCGAGTTCCAGCGTTTCAAGCATCATCCGCTGATGGCCGAGCTGCTGGAAGGTGGAAAGCGGATTGCGTATGGTGCCCGCGCGATTTCGGAAGGAGGGTGGCAGTCGATCCCGAAAGTCGTTTTCCCCGGGGGTGCGCTGCTGGGCTGCTCGGCGGGGCTTGTAAATGTTCCACGCATCAAGGGCAGCCACAACGCCATTTATTCAGGGATACATGCTGCCGAAGCCGCTTATGCGGCAATCCGAAAGGGACGGAGCGGCGATGAACTCAGAGCTTATGAAACGGCCCTGAGGGAGGGGCCAATCGCCCGCGACCTCAAGACCGTTCGTAACGTCAAGCCGCTCTGGGAAAAATACGGGCTTGCGGGCGGGATTGTGCTGGGCGGTCTGGATATGTGGACGGCGTCCGTGACCGGAGCACCTTTGTTCGGGACGTTGCACCATCACAAAACCGATGCCGCGGCGACGGGAAAGGCGGCGGATTTTTCGCCCATTGCCTATCCGAAACCAGATGGAAAGCTCAGCTTCGACCGCGCAACCAATGTGGCCTTTTCGTTCACCAATCATCATGAAGGCCAGCCCTGTCATCTGAAGCTCAGGAATCCCGATCTTCCGATTACGGTAAATCTGCCGGTCTATGCCGAACCTGCACAGCGCTACTGCCCGGCCGGCGTTTACGAGATTGTCGAAGACGCGGAGAAGCCGCGCTTTCAGATCAATTTCCAGAACTGCGTGCACTGCAAGACCTGCGACATCAAGGACCCATCCCAGAACATCGTCTGGACACCGCCGCAGGGCGGGGACGGTCCAAATTACCCGAATATGTAAGTTTTACAGTTCAGATCAAAGTAACGGCATCCATGCAGGGTTCGGAATCCATGCCTGCCGAAGTGTTTCTTCCGATCATACAAGACGATCAAGAAGAGGAAGATGGTCATGAGTGACGTTGGCGTCGTACAAAGCATTCCGCGCGTTTCACTCAACGGCAGAAGTGCCCTCGTAGCCACACTGGCTGCGGTGGCGGGTCTGATGTTCGGGCTGGACCTTGGGGTCATATCCGGGGCGTTGAAATTTATCGGGATCGAGTTTCAGGTTAATGATTTCGGCAAGGAGTGCATCGTCTCTGGCATGATGGTCGGCGCGGCACTGGGGGCGCTGTTTGGCGGTCGGCTCTCCTATGTTTTAGGGCGCAAAAAACTGCTGATCATTTCGGCGCTGCTCTTCATTTCCGGCTCGGCGTTGTGCGCTCTGGCACCTTCCGTCGCCCTGCTGATCGGCGGACGTGTTGTCCTCGGTCTGGCGATCGGTGTCGCAAGCTTTACGGCACCGCTCTATATTTCGGAAATTGCGCATCAGCAGCATCGTGGCGCCCTGATTTCCGTCTATCAGCTCATGATTACTGTTGGCATTCTGGTAGCGTTCATTTCCGATGCGCTTTTGGCCTATTCCGGGTCGTGGCGCTGGATGCTCGGAATTGTGGGAATTCCGGGCGTGCTATTTCTGATTGGCGTGCTGTTCCTGCCGGACAGCCCGCGTTGGCTGGTCCTGCGTGGACGGCACGACGAGGCCTTTGACGTCCTGCACGGTCTGCGCGGCAATGATGCGCATGCCCGTGACGAAATCGTCGAGATCCGCGAGCAGCTTGCCCAGTCTGACGGTGGCTACACACTCTTCAAAAAGAACCCCAATTTCCGCCGTGCGGTCTATCTGGGCGTGGCTCTTCAGGCGATCCAGCAGTTCACCGGCATTAATGTGGTCATGTATTACGCGCCCCACATCTTCGAGATGGCGGGTTTCGGCACCAGCGCCGCGCTTTGGGGCACGGTCATCGTGGGGCTGGTCAATGTGCTCTCCACCTTCATCGCCATTGGATATGTCGATCGCTGGGGCCGTCGGCCGATGTTGATTGCAGGCTTCGTCATGATGGCGCTGGGCATGTTTACGGTCGGCATGCTGCTCTATTTCGGTACGGGCGACAGCGATCTGGCGCGTTACGCAGCCGTCGCGATGCTGCTGTGCTTCATCGTCGGATTTGCCTTTTCCGCCGGGCCTCTGGTGTGGATCCTGTGCTCTGAAGTGCAGCCCATCAAGGGGCGAGACTTCGGTATCGCCTGCTCCACCTTCACCAACTGGGGCACCAACATGATTGTTGGTCTTACATTCCTGTCGCTTCTCACGGCGATGGGAAATGCCCAGACCTTCTGGCTCTACGCGCTGCTCAATCTCGTCTTTATTTTCGTGACGATGAAGTTCGTTCCCGAAACGCGGGGCGTCTCGCTTGAGCAGATCGAGCGGAATCTCATGGCGGGCAAACCCCTCAACCGCATCGGCCTGTAAGCGCAGGCCTCTCTCCTTTCACATAAAAACAGGCCCTGACATCGGGCCCCCAAACGGAGACGGTATCGTGGCAGTTAAAATCGGGATCAATGGATTTGGACGGATAGGACGCCTGACCCTGAGAAGCATTATCGAGAGCGGTCGGACCGACATTGTTCCCGTTGTCATCAATGGTCCAGGTAGTGTCGAAGACAAGGTTCACATGCTGGTTTACGACAGCATTCACGGCAGGTTTTCAGGAAAGGTCCAGCTTGCAGGCAACTATCTGACGATCGAGGCACAGGGGCGGACTTACGGACCGATCCGCATTTCCTCAGAGCGTGATCCAGCGGCGCTGAACCTTGATGGCGTGGATGTCGCCATGGAATGTTCAGGGCTGTTTACATCGAAACAGGCCGTACAACCCCTGTTACAGGCGGGAGCGCGAAAAGTTCTTATCTCTGCGCCCGCGAGTGATGTGGATGCCACGATCGTCTATGGCGTAAATCATAAGGCTCTTAAGCCGGGCATGACCGTTGTCTCGAATGGTTCGTGCACAACAAACTGCCTCGCGCTGCTTGTAAAGATCGTCGACGAAGCATTCGGAATCGAATGCGGTTACATGCTGACCGTTCATTCCTACACCGGCGACCAGCAGATCGTGGACCGCAGACATCGGGACCTGCGGCGCGCCCGGGCGGCCGGATTGAATATGGTGCCCACCTCTACAGGCGCAGCCAAAGCGATCGATCTTGTCCTGCCACATCTCAAGGGTCGGCTTTCCGGATCGTCATTGCGTGTGCCGACACCGAATGTCTCGATGGTCGCACTTGATTTCATGCCGTCGCGCGCGCCGTCATCCGTAGATGAGGTCAATGCCGCCTTCCACGATGCGGCCACAGGGGCTCTTGCAGGCATACTGGATTATAGCGACGCCATGCTGGTCAGCAGTGACTTCAATCATAGTCTCGCATCCTCCAATTTCGACGCGACACAGACATCCCTCATCCGGAACGGTGAAATGGTTCATGTCTGTAGCTGGTATGATAATGAATGGGGTTTCTCGAACAGGATGATCGACACCGCCGTTTTTATGGCTTTGCAATCTGACTGAGTGCAAGCAACTTTGGTAAGTCGCTCATTTTGATAAAAAAACGAAATGACCGTTTTTACCTGTTTTGCGGATAATTTTTAGCTGCTTTTGCCTTCTTGGGAATGGACACTGGCCGGTGGCGCGCGCCGCTATGACGAGGCTATGTCATTTCCGAAAGGACAAAATCAATGATCCGCGTTTTTCTCAGCCTGATTTTTGCCGTTGCTATCGGCGGCACGGCCTTCGCAGGAGCCAAGCCGGAATCGCTGGAGGAGTTAACCCATAACCCCAACATTGTGCTCAACGAGGAGCTTGATGGAAAGGCATTTCTCAACGGGCGGCTGATCGTGCGCGTCGAGCGTGCCTCAATTTGCAAGTCTGCGGTCTGGACACAGAGCAACGGCGTCGGATCGCCATTGCGGCGTGATCTGCTGGAGTGGGACAAAATGTTTGATGACAACCCTTGGTTTGATGCCCGGCTTCATTATTGGAAGTTCGTCTATGTTGATCATCGGAGCAACGATGTCATCTCCTTACCTCTCACGGCGCATCCGGACCGTTTTGACGATACGGCAACTATCAACCTCCTGTCGTGCCAACCCAAGCGACATCATCGCTAATCACGATTTCCGCGAACGAGGGCCGAAATAAACGAGCCCCATAAACTTGAGGAACTGGTGCTCTTAAATGGAACTGAGCATCAGGCTGGTCTCTGAATTGAGAATACCATCGGTCATACGAACTTCCCTCAGAACACGATCGAAATTCTGAAGAGTATCTGTCCGAATTTCCGCAATAAGGTCCCAGGCACCATTCGTTGTGTGAAGCGTATAGAGCTCCGGAATGGATCGCAGGGCGCGGATCACTGAGGTGGTCGATTTTCCAGAAACCTCAATCAGCATAATGGCCCTGATGTCGTCGTGATGTTCACGCGCTCGAACGGTAAACCCTAAAATGGAGCCGTTTTCCAACAGGCGATCCAGCCGCGCCTGAACAGTCGCGCGTGATACGCCGATGATGGATGCAAGCTTGGCGACAGGTGCCCGCCCATCCTCACGCAGAATGGAGATAAGGGTACGATCAAGGTCGTCAAAAATATACATACGTTATTATGCCATATACTATCGAGCAATATGACTGATTTTTTTCATATTTTATATCATATTGATCATGTTAACCAGCATATCGTGAAGGCACCATTATCCCACAGCAGAAAGCAGGAGAGATCATGGTCCAGTATGTCGGTGTCGAAAACCTTATCCAGCTGATACGTTCGGTTGGGGTAGAAACATTTCTGACGGAACTGGCCACTTATGTCGAAGAAGACTTCCGCCGTTGGCCGGAATTCGACAAGACGCCGCGCGTGGCGAGCCATTCCCGCGATGGTGTGATTGAACTGATGCCAACGGCCGATGATGCGCTCTATAGCTTCAAGTATGTTAACGGTCATCCTAGGAATACGCGCAAAGGCCTCCAGACCGTTACGGCATTCGGTGTGCTGTCAGATGTGCAGTCCGGCTATCCGCTCATGCTTTCTGAGATGACCTTGCTCACCGCTCTGCGAACGGCCGCGACGTCTGCAGTGGCGGCTCGCTGCCTGGCCCGGCCCAACAGCCGGGTGATGGCCATCATCGGTCTCGGCGCGCAGTCTGAATTTCAGGCGACGGCCTTCAAGGCGCTGTGCGGCATTACGCATCTCAGAGTTTACGATGTGGAGTCTGCCGCAACGGAAAAATTCTGTCGGAACATGCAGATCAGTGGGCTCGATATCACCGTCGCAAACAGCAGTCAGGATGCCGTATCGGGCGCTGATATCATCACGACCGTGACGGCTGACAAACTGAAGGCCACGATCCTGTCTGATAACATGATCGGCGCGGGCGTTCATATCAATGCCGTTGGGGGCGACTGCCCGGGAAAAACCGAGTTGCAGGCCGCGCTTTTGAACCGTGGACGCGTTTTTGTAGAATATCCTGAGCAGACCCGTATTGAAGGTGAAATTCAGCAGATGCCGCAAGATTTCCCCGTGACGGAACTCTGGCAGGTCATGACCGGAGACGTTCAGGGCCGCCGCTCCGAACAGGACATCACGATCTTTGATTCGGTGGGTTTCGCCACGGAGGATTTCTCTGCGCTGCGTTACCTCAAAGATAAAATTCTGGGCACCGATTTTTATACGGAAATTGACCTTGTGGCCGAGCCGGAAGACCCCCGTAACCTCTTCGGTCTTCTCAATCAGGTCTGAACTCAGTCATTCCAGAGCATTTCAGGGGAATATTCTCATGACGTCCTTCTCAGTTCAGGCCCCGAGAGCGGTGGTCATGATCCGACCGCACTATTTCCATCCCAATCCGGAAACGGAACAGGATAACGTCTTTCAGACGCGGGACGGTACGCGGACGACTTCAGAAATTGCGACACAGGCCCATGCCGAAGTCACCCGGGCGGCAGAAGCTCTGGAACAGGTCGGTGTGAAAGTCCATCTGTTCGAAGACGAAACCAAGGAAACGCCGGATTCCGTATTTCCCAATAACTGGTTTTCCACTCACGCTGGTGGCCATATTGCAATTTACCCGATGTTTTCTCCAAACCGCCGCCGTGAGCGCCGCGGAGACGTCATCGAAATGCTCAAACACGAATACCGCGTTCAGGATGTCATTGATTATTCCGGACTGGAGCAGGACGGCCTGTCTCTCGAAGGGACCGGGGCCATGGTCCTCGACCATATCAGCCGCATTGCCTACGCGGCTAAATCCAACCGGACCAACGAGGTTGCCATGGAGCGCTTTTGCACCCATTTCAACTTTGAACCGATTGTTTTTGACGCGGCAGATGAGGCCGGGCGCCTGATCTATCATACAAATGTGCTGATGTGTGTGGGTACCAGCTTTGCAATGATCAGCCTGGAGACAATCAGCAACCTGCACCGTCGTCAGGAAGTCCGAAACAGACTGACCGAAAATGGTCGTGAAATCATTGATCTCTCCTTTAACCAAATCAATGATTTTGCTGGAAATGCTTTAGAACTTTCAGGATCTCAGGGGCGCGTTCTGGCCTTGTCGCGACGCGCCCTCAAGGCGCTGCGGCCAGAGCAGATCCGGATCATCGAACGCTCGGCAACGCTTTTGCCTCTGGACGTCCCAACCATCGAACTGGCCGGCGGCTCCGTTCGCTGCATGATGGCAGGAGTTCATCTGACACCGCGCTTCTGAATGCCAAAACCGCCCGCGATATGCCCCCTCGAATGTATCGATCAACGAGGCGGCAGCATGTGTGAAAAATAGTGCGAAAGCTGCGCCTCCAAATTGTCAGAAGGGATAATTCCGGCGATGTAACCGTCCGGACGCACAAGGACCCACTGATCGGGTTCGACACCGTACGCTTCGGCGATATCGCCTTCTTCATCGACGAGTTCATGCCCCGCGCCAATGGTGACGATCCGAACACCTGCGATGACCAACGGCCGGTCACGCACCTCGTAACCGAGCAGGGTCCAGTGAGCTCCTTGAAAAACCGCAAACAGCCGCGTCCGCTGCCCGGCCTGTCCGCGACAGGGCGCATCAGGGGCGCGATCGCCCGCCTGCACTTTGCCGCTCACCGAACCGGGCACGTTCAATGATGAACCGCGATAGCCGAGGTCAAGCTGACGCGCCTCGCGATCGCGTCGCATGGTGCCCTGCTTGACTTCCCCAAGCAGCCGCGTCGAGAGGCGCAGCATGTTCAATGCGATCGGTCGTCGTTCCGCTTCGTAACTGTCGAGCAGCGCTTCCGGCGCCCCCGCGAGCACGGACGCCAGCTTCCAGCCGAGATTATAGGCGTCCTGAACGCTGGTATTGAGCCCCTGACCGCCGGTTGGCGGGTGAACATGCGCGGCATCCCCCGCAAGGAAGACGCGCCCGACCCGATAGCGATCGGCCAGACGCGCACTCATGGTATAAACTGACGACCACGACACCGAACGGACCATAATGTCTCCCCTGCCGGTCCGGTCTTTGATCAGCGCGGTCAGTCCGACAGGAGTCAGATCGACCTCTCCGTCCAGAGCCACAGGGGCCTGAATCTGGAACAGGTCCGTCCCCGCCAGAGGACAGATCATCACCTGCATTGCCGGTGAAGCGAACTGGAAACGATGCCAGACGGTCCGATCCAACCCCTCCAACTGCACATCGGCCACGATTGCACGCACGCCCAGTGCTTCTCCCGGAAAATCGATCGCCAATGCATGACGCACGAAGCTGCGGCCACCATCGGTCCCGACGAGGAACCGGGCGCGGATAACCTGCTCCCCGCCGTCCTGTTCGATGCTCGCCGTAACGCTCTGGGCGTCCCGTTCAAACCCTGTCAGCTTCGTCCCAAAATGTGGATGATGGCCTAGTTCGGAAAGCCGCTCTCGCATGACGGCTTCGGTGGCGAACTGCGGCAGCATCAGTGGCGCCGCATAGGGCTCGGCTGCGGTCGGGAAGACGTCTGCTTCCGTCAGAAGCGACATTTTATGGGTTCCATCAGGGCGATACTGACACAGCGGCGGATAGGGGCCGCCTGCCGCAGCCACACGATCAACGATGCCGAGATCCTCGAAAATCTCCATCGTTCGGGGCTGGATGCCCTTGCCGCGCGACCCGCTGAACGGCTGCGTATTCTGCTCGATCAGTCGGAACGAAATTCCACGTCGGGCGAGGTCGATGGCAAGTGTCAGGCCCGCAGCCCCCGCACCCGAGATCAGGACGTCTGTATCGAAAGACACTGGCAGCTCCGCGAATCAATGTGTAATATTCACATATATAGGCTCCGCGTCGAAGGCAACGAAAAACGTGAATAATGCACACGATTCTGAAATCCTGCGCGGACTCCATGCCGCAATTATCGATCTGGTCGATGAAATTAACCGGCCGCGTCGGGATGATCGCCTGATCGAAGAGGCCGGTATTCCGCTGGATCGGGCCCTGTTTCCGCTTTTGGCGCGCGTATGGCGTTATGGTCCGATCGGTGTTGTCGAACTCGCGGATCGGACGGGCCGCGATCATACGACCATCAGCCGACAGATGACCAAGCTGGAGGAACTGGGCCTCATCGAGCGCAAGCCGTCCATGACGGACAGGCGTGTTCGGGAAGCGACAGTGACAGAAAAGGGGCAGGAAATGGTCGACCTGCTCAACGCAGCGCGCGAGAGGCTGGCGAACCGCATTCTCGTCGACTGGACCGACGAAGACCTCGCTCAGTTGAGGGCGCTTCTGAGACGCTTCGCTGACGATCTGATGCGATGAGTTCGAAAACAGACGTTGCGGCCCGATCCTGATCCAAATCCGTCACGTTGTCTGCTCTTGCGTCCCCCCGCACAGCCGCCAAGCAGGGTCTCGACTGGTTCCGCGCGTTGCGAGCCATTGTGCATGGCCTGATCGCGACGCGGGATCGAGCAACTTATATGGCAGAACGGAACTGGGGATTGACAGGCGCTACGCTCTGAGGAGCGACCATCTGCTGATAGGGCGGAATGCACCCGATTTCAGGGAAAATAAATGGTGCCCAAGGGCGGAATCGAACCACCGACACTGCGATTTTCAGTCGCATGCTCTACCAACTGAGCTACTTGGGCACCGAGCTTCAGGGCGAACCCCGTTGCGGAGATGGGATGTAGCTTATGATTGCGGTGGGATCAACCCTCTCCGTCGCGATATTCGTCCTGTTCTTCGTGATTGTCCTGACGAAAGGACGGAACGCGGTATGTTCCGCTGAACCAGCGGCCCAGATCGACATCTGCACAGTGGCGGGAGCAGAACGGGCGGAACTGGGGATCTGTGGGGCGGTGGCAGATCGGGCAGGTGGACTCGCTCATGACAGGCTCCAGCTTGCAGGGGAGGCGTTGGGGTCAAGGACAAGGTCTAACGTCCGCGCGCGCCGTGACGTGAAATCAGCGAGAGCCTCGGGATCACTTTCCAGTGCCTTGATGAGGCTGATCGAGGCCGTCAACGTCTGGCCGGGGCGGTCTTCGCGCAGGATCGTCCGCAGGATGGACAGGGCCTGACCCTGTGGGGAAGACAGAAGTTCATGAAGGGGCGGGCGACGGCGCGGGCGCGTCAGCTCCAGCAGTCCCGACGGCGTTGCGCCGAGCACGTCCGGTTTGAGTGGATCGTCGGACAAAGCCTCGCGCAGGAACGCGACCAGAGCGGGGCGTTTGCGCGTCTTTACACCCGCCGGATCTACCAGAATCGTGCCTGAGAGGTTCCGCAGACGGATCTGCCGGGCAAGGGCTGGAAAAGCTGCCACATTGCCCTTGAAGTCAGGAGCAGCAGTGCTGTCGAGGTCAATGGCAACCAGAGCGGGGGTCGGAAAAAAACTGGCGGTCAGCAGGCCCAGATCGGCATCGGAACTGCAAAGACTGTCGAAATCGGATTCAAGTGCGCCATCGAATGCTTGCTGGCAGCGCTGAAGGCGCGGACGCAGGCGGACGGGTAGCTTTGCGGCAATACCCGCATCATCCACGAAAATTGGCGAATCCCGATAACGGTCCGCCAGTTCGTCCAACGGGGTCGGGCCGCGTTCCAGAAGTTTTGGAGCGGAAGGGGCTTCGGCAGGCATGTCAGCCCGGCGCAGGCGCAGACCCTTGCCGTTCTGTGCCGAGCGGCTGACGCGGGCTGCGGTCAGGGCGCCTTCGATCAGGGCTTCGCGGGTCGAGAGAAAACCGCTCTGGCCATCTTCGAGCAAAACGAATGCGCCACCCAGAGCCGGGGCGGCTTTCTGGACGCGGACGACGTGCCAGTCTTCCAGACCATCCGGGCAGCCGGGGCGCCAGATGGCGACGTCCAGCAGCGTGTCATGATCCGTGACGGCAATCCGCACTTCGCCCGGAGAACAGGCTGCGCGGATTTCGGTCATGCGATCCAGCCACCTGAAGGTTTACCGACCGGTTGTCCCCGCAGGAGCTGCGCGGTTTCAAACAGGGGTAGACCCACGACGGCGGAGTAGCTGCCGCCGATCTGGCGGATATGGGCGGCAGCAGCGCCCTGAATGGCATAACCGCCCGCCTTGCCCTGCCAGTCCCCCTGCGCGATCAGGGCGTCGATCTGTGCGTCCGTCAGGCGATGGAAAATGACGGAGGTTTCCACCAGCCGCTCACAGGCCGTACCCTCGGGCCAACCTGCGCTCGGGCGCAGGACCACGGCCGTCAAGACCTTGTGGCGTCGGCCGGACAGCAGTTTCAGACACGCGCGGGCTGTCTTTTCGTCCTCGGCTTTCGGCAGGACGCGTCGGCCGACCGACACCACGGTATCCGCGCCGAGGATGAGCGCTGCATCCGTGCGCTGCGCGGCCACATGCTCCGCTTTCTGGCGGGCGAGGCGCTGCGCAAGCGGGCGCGGCAGTTCGCCGGGGCGCGGTTCTTCGTCGATATCGGCGCTCACGACGGCGTCGGGCACGATGCCGATCTGTTCCAGCAGGCTCAGGCGGCGCGGGGAGGCGGAGGCCAGAACGAGCTTCGGACGGTCCAAAAGGCCGGATGACCCTTCTGCGGAAGACGGGGAGGCGGTCATGCGGCGGACTGTCTTACTTGAAGCGGAACGTGATCCGGCCCTTGGAGAGGTCGTAGGGCGTCATTTCGACGTTGACGCGGTCACCGGCCAGAACGCGGATACGGTTCTTGCGCATCTTGCCGCTCGTATGGGCGAGGATGGTGTGCTCGTTGTCGAGCGTGACGCGGAACATGGCGTTGGGGAGCAGTTCCATGACGGTGCCGGTAAACTCGATCAGGTCTTCTTTTGACATGTGAATCCTTGCTTCAGGGATAGGGTAATGATCTGCGCGCGGCAGTGGCTCCGGTGCGGAGCCAGAAAATCCAGCCCGCTATGTGCGGACTGTCAGCCGAAAGGTCAAGCGCGACCGGCCCCTGTCCCGGGATTCTTGCGGTTTTTATGCTGGTCCGGCGTGGTTTTCAGGATGCTTTTCCGGCGGCCTGGGCTGCAGCCCGGGCCGCCATCTTTTCTTCTTCGGTCCAGACGCGGCGTTCGCGCGTCTTCTGCGGCTTGACCTGCTTGACCGGACCGCCGCCGAGCACGGGCGGCCGCATGGTGGAGTTCCGGGCCTTTTCGCAGTGCCATTCATGGCTGTCATGAACGTCCAGAGTCCGACCGATCTCACGCTCGACGGCATGGAGCCAGGCGCGCTGTTCGGCATCGCACAGCGTGATGGCAAAACCGCTGCGGCCCGCACGGCCCGTGCGGCCGATCCGGTGCACATAGCTCTCCGGCAGGCTCGGCAGGTCATGGTTGATGACATGCGTGACCGTATCGACGTCAATGCCGCGCGCCGCGATATCGGTCGCCACCAGAACCTGAACGTCGCCTTCGCGGAATGCGTTCAGCGCCCGCTCGCGCTGGCCCTGCGACCGGTTGCCGTGCAGCGCTTCCGCCGTGATGCCGGACTCCGTTAGGAAGGTGCAGACCTCGTTGGCGATGTTCTTTTGCAATGTGAAGACGACGGCCTGACCGATACCCGGCGTCTGAAGCTGGGACAGAAGGGCTGCTTTTTTGTTGGACGCATCCAGGAACATGACCGACTGCGCGATGCGGTCCACCGTGGTGGAGGGCGGTGCGATTTCGACCTTGGCCGGGTCGCGCAGGAGGCTCTCGACGAGGGCCGTAATGGATTTCGGCATGGTCGCGGAAAACAGCACCGTGTGCCGGTCTACGGGGAGCGTTGCAACAATGCGTTCGATCGGCTTGGCAAAGCCCATGTCCAGCATCTGGTCGGCTTCATCCAGCACCAGTGCCTCAAGCAGCGACAGATCGCACAGGCCCTGCTCGATCAGGTCCAGCAGACGGCCCGGTGCGGCGACGATGATGTCCACGCCCTCTTCAAGCGCCTTGACCTGATGCACCTGACTGACGCCACCGAAAATCGTGGTGACACGCATGGGCTGGTGACGGCTGAAGCTCTCGAACCCGTCCGCAATCTGCGAAACCAGCTCGCGCGTGGGCGCCAGAACCAGAATGCGCGCGCCGTTCTTAGGGGCAGGGCGCAGGGTTTCGGCAAGTCGGTGCAGCAAAGGAAGCGCGAAAGAGGCCGTCTTGCCCGTGCCGGTCTGCGCCAGTCCGAGCAGATCGCGGCCTTCGAGCAGAAACGGAATGGACTGGGCCTGAATGGGCGTCGGCTTGACGTAGCCTGCGTCGTCCAGAGCGCGAAGGATCGTGGGCGCAAGGCCGAGATCGGCAAAAGTTACGGACATAATAAGGCGGCGCCTCCGGCGCTGAGTAAAGCTGCGCCTGATGGGGCTTCGCGGATTCAGAAAGCGGGCTTGTACGAATGATGCTTCCCGCCGTCAACGCGACCGAAAAGCATGCAGCCTCAGCCCGTCAGGACAGTTTGGAAATATCGCGCATGGCGACGACCAGATTCATGTGCGACGCCAGAAGTCTCTGCGGCAGAGACGGCAGATAGATCCGGATGGCCTCAAGCCGTTTGGACTCCGGAAGGGCCGCAAACGGCGTGCGCGACCCCGGACCGTCGCTTCCCGCGTCATAGCTTTTTGCAATCGCGGCCAGCAGCGTCGCGGGGATGGAGGCCAGAAGCGCTTTCTGCGCCGGATTCAGAAGACGGTCTCGCAGGGGGCCGGAGAGCGTGCGCTCTTCGGCGATTTTGGGAGCTTCATAAGGCTTGAGCTGGCTCAGCGGGAATTCGACCTCCACGCCATTGGCCTGCTCGACATAGCCGGTGGTGCCGTCGATATCGACCAGTCTGCCGTCATGCGCGCCCTTCAGGTCCGAAACACGATCACCGATCGACAGGCGGGCCATCAGTTCTTCTCCAGTCGGGCTGACAGGCTGAGGGCATGGGCATCCAGTCCTTCGGCGGTCGCCAGAGCCACACCGGCCGGGCCGATCCGGCGTAGACCAGCTGCGTCGGTTTCGATGGTGGTGGTGCGCTTGATGAAGTCGAACACCGACAGACCGGAGGCGAACCGCGCCGTGCGGCTGGTCGGCAGGACGTGATTCGGACCGCCGACATAATCGCCCACGGCTTCGGGGCAGTTACGGCCCATGAAGATCGCACCCGCATGGCGGACCATCGCTGAGAAGTCGCGCGGCGCGTCGAGCATGACTTCCAGATGTTCGGGTGCCAGCGCATTCACGATCTCGGCGGCTTCCTCAAGCGAGCGTACGACGATGACCGCGCCATGATCGTCCCAGCTTTTCGAAGCGATGGCGGCACGGGGCAGGGTTTCCAGCTCTTTGCGGACGGCCTCCGCGGCACGTTCGGCAAAAGCGGCATCCGTTGTCACGAGAATGGCCTGAGCCTGCTCGTCATGCTCGGCCTGTGCGAGCAGATCGAGCGCGACAAGGCGCGGATCGTTCTGCCCGTCGGCCACGACCACGACTTCGGACGGCCCGGCGATGCTGTCGATGCCGACATGGCCAAAGACCTGTCGTTTGGCTTCCGCAACATACGCATTGCCCGGCCCGACGATGCGGTCCACCGGGGCGATGAGGTCCGTACCGAACGCCATGGCGCCCACGGCCTGAGCGCCGCCAATGCGGTAGATTTCCGTCACGCCGCAGAGTTGCGCAGCCGCAAGAACCACCGGGTTCAGCACGCCGTCCGGGGCCGGGACACACATGGTCAGCCGCTTCACACCTGCCACACGGGCAGGCAGGGCGTTCATCAGCACGGAGGACGGATAGGCCGCCTTGCCGCCCGGAACATAGAGCCCGACCGCATCCAGTGGGGTCCAGCGCATGCCGAGACGGATGCCGTCTTCGTCCGTGAAGTCCAGATCCTTAGGCATCTGGGCGGCATGGAACGTCTCGATCCGCCGAGCGGCGGTGCGAAGGGCGTCCATCAGGTTCGAGGGCACGCGCGCGGCTTCGGACGCGATTTCTTCCGCACTGATGCGGAGTTTGTCAGCAGGCAGGGTCAGCCGATCGAACCGGGCGGTATAGTCGCACAGGGCATCATCGCCCCGGCTGCGGACGTCTGTGAGGATCGCACGGACCGGTTCGGCCACGCTGCGTTCGTCGCTTCCACGCGCTGCGAGGAGTGTTGCGAAGTCTGCGGAAAAGTCGGCGGCAGTCGTATCGAGGCGTTTCATCAGACCGCACCTTCCGGGGCGAGGGCTGTGCGGAAACGCTCGATCAGGGCGCTGATTTCTTCAGGCCGGGTCTTGAGCGCGACGCGGTTGACGATCAGGCGGCTCGTGACATGCGCGATGGTCTCGGTTTCCATCAGGCCATTGGCCCGCAGCGTGGATCCGGTATCGACCAGATCGACGATGACGCTCGCCAGATCCAGCGTCGGCGCGAGTTCCATAGCGCCGTTCAGATGCACGATCTCGGCATTGATGGCGCGGGAGGCGAAATGCCGGCGGGCAATGGTCGGGTATTTCGTGGCAACCCGCAGACGGGACTGACCCGTTGCGGGATCTTCGATCATGGTTTTTGGGCGCGCCACGCAAATGCGGCAGCCCCCGATGCCCAGATCGAGCGGGGCATAGATGTCCGGAT
The DNA here is from genome assembly GCF_018256135.1 of Gluconobacter sp. Dm-74. Classification (NCBI taxonomy): domain Bacteria; kingdom Pseudomonadati; phylum Pseudomonadota; class Alphaproteobacteria; order Acetobacterales; family Acetobacteraceae; genus Gluconobacter; species Gluconobacter sp. Dm-74. The sequence continues at coordinate 120,224 of NZ_JAERLX010000003.1, forward strand.
AGTCGAATTCCATCAGCACATCCGCGCCGCACACGCCGATATCGGCACCGCCATAGGCCACGAAGGTCGCGACATCGAAGGAACGGACCCGCACGACATCCAGATTCGGATCGGACGTGCCAAAGCGCAGGCGGCGGCTGCTTTCGGTCAGGCAGTCCGGGTCGGGCTCGATGCCCGTGCGTGTTAGAACCGGAGCAAGCGCCTTGAGGATGCGGCCTTTCGGAAGGGCGAGGATCAGAGGCGTATGATGATGATGCGCGGTCGTGTCCGTTCCGTTCCGGGTCATGATCGGGGGGTCGGTCTGGAGCGCTGTCATGCGACGTCTGGTCCTTGGCTGTCCGCAGTCACTGGGAACGGCAGCGCATATCACGAAGCCGGAGTCTTCCCAAGCCTTGCGCGGTTTCAAATGCCCCTGAGGGGGCTTTGACGCGGAATCTTCTTGACGGACGTTCCGAAAGCGGATCACTCTTGTATGTATGTCTGCCGACATAGAAACATACCTCTTTCCCACGCTGCTTTCGGATGCCAGCGCCCTGCCGCTGCGCGTTCAGATCTGCGAGCGCGTGCTGGCCGCCATCGGTTCGGGGCTGCTGAAGCCCGACGACCGACTGCCGACCATGCGCGCGCTCGCCGTTCACCTGCGGGTGGATCTCAACACCGTCCAGCGGGCCTATGCGGAGCTTGAGCGGCTGGGCGCGATCCGGACGCTGCGGGCGCGGGGCAGTTTCGTCAGCGCCACACCGCCACACCCGGACGGCGCCCTCAAAGCCGCGGAAGTCCGCGCGCTCGCGGCCTCCACCATCGCCCGCAGTCAGGCCGCGGGCCTTGATCCCGAAGCGGTCGTCATCGCCATGCGCGATCTTCTCGGTCTGCCTCCCACCCCTTCCGAGCCCGAGAGCGGCTCTGCCAAAGGCTGATATCCATGCCGGATTTTCCCGTGCTTCCTTCCATGTCGCTGCTGCCGTCCATGAATCGGAAACTGCCCCTCAATACGATTTCCGCCTCCATCGCAGGGGCAGTCATTCTGCTCTCGGCCGGACTGACGGCTCTGACGCGGCAACCCGGCTGGGTCATTTGTGGCTTCGTGCTCGCCCTGCTCGTGCATCTGTCGCTCAAGATGTGCAATTCCTGGCAGCGCGTTCTCGTGTTGCGGGCGGGAAAGATTCAGGGTCTGCGAGGTCCGGGCCTGTTCCTGATCGTGCCTTTTCTCGATCAGATCGACGCCGTTGTGGACCAGCGTATCCGCACGGTGCCCGTCCATACGCGTCAGACCCTGACGCGCGATACGACGCCGGTGGATGTGGACGCGGTCGTGTTCTGGATGGTGCATGATCCGCTGCGGGCCATCACGGAGCTGGACAACTACGAGGGCTCGGTCTCGATGGTCGCGCTCACGACGCTGCGCGAGGTTGTCGGCAGTTCGGATCTGGCGACGCTGCTGGAAGACCGTCGCCGCATTGATGGAGAACTGCGCGACCTCATCGAGATCAAGACCCGCGAATGGGGCGTTACGGTTCAGGCTGTCGAAATTCGCGACGTGCAACTGCCCGACAGTCTTCAGGATGCCATGAGCCGTCAGGCGCAGGCCGAGCGCGAGCGTGCTGCCCGCGTCACGCTGGCTTCGGCAGAACGGGAAGTGGCGCACGAACTGGCGCAGGCGGCCAAAACTTATGAAGCCTCGCCGATCGCGCTCCAGATCCTTCAGATCAACCGTATTTTTGAAATGAACAAGAACCGCGGCACCACCATCCTGATGCCGACAACCATGGCGGATGCCATGACCTCCGCAACAGCCTTTGCTGCCGCGATGCAGACCGTTCAGCCGGAGGCAGGGACCCCGGCTGCGACCGGTGAGGTCAGCGGCTGAAGCTGGCCACCATGTCCGGCAGGTTGCGCTGACGTCGCGTAGACAGCCGCGCGGCTGTCAGCACGGAGCGGGCCTGCGAGATTGCGGTATCGAGGTCCGAATTGATGATCGTATGATCGAATTCTGACCAGTGGGAAATCTCGTTCAGCGCCGCCTGCATGCGCTTGGCGATTTCTTCGGGATGGTCCGACGCGCGCTTGTTCAGGCGGCGTTCCAGTTCTTCCAGAGACGGCGGCAGAACGAACAGGCTCACCACATCGTCCGGCAGGGCCGTGCGCAGAAGGCGGTGCCCCTGCCAGTCGATATCGAACACCATATCATGCCCGGCATTCAGCGCTTCCTCAACCGGTGCGCGCGGCGTGCCGTAACCCCGACCGAAGACTTCCGCCCATTCCAGCAGTTCGCCATCCGCAGCCATGCGACGGAATTCCGCGATATCCCGGAAATGGTAATGCACACCCTCGACTTCCCCCGGACGCGGCCCGCGCGTCGTGACCGAGACGGAATGGCGCAGGGTCGGCTCCGAAGCGCGCAGGGCGTTGGCAATGGTGGACTTGCCCGCGCCAGACGGGGCCGAGATCACCAGACAGACGCCACGGCGGGGCAATTGGGTCATGGGGTCTCCTTGGAAGAATGAGCCGGACAGGAATGTTCTGCCGAAGCGTCTAGCGTGAAAGTGGCGGTTCTGGCCAGATATTCAGAGCTTGTTCAGGGTGCTGCCCTGAAACCCGCCAAAGGCCGGGGGCCTTTGGAAACCGCGTTATTTGGAATCTGGATCAAAGGGGCGAGCCCCTTTGTGGGGCGCGGGGCAAAGCCCCGATCCTCACGGCTCGGACTGCAGCTGCGCAACAATGGCACTGCTGATCGTCCGCCTCGTCGGGCCACCCAGAACATGTCCGAGCGGGGCCAGAACTTCGATATGGTCACAGACAATCTTGAAGACCGCGAGCATCGGCACGGACAGGAAGGCACCGGAGATGCCCCACATCCAGTCCCAGAACAGCAGCGATCCCATGACGAAAACGGGATTGAGCGTGAAGCGCCGGGCCAGCAGCATGGGGGTAATGGTCTCGCCTTCCAGCACATGGATCAGCAGATAGATCGACGGCGGCAGGAGCGCGTAAAGCAGGGACGGAAAGCTGAACAGCCCGACCACGAAATAGACCACCACACCCGTCAGCGGCCCGATGATGGGGATGTAGTTCAGCAGGAACGCCAGCACACCCCACAGAAGCGGATTGGGCATTCCAGTCGCCCAGCACTGGATCATGTTCACCAGCCCTACACCCAGATTCATCATCGTGATCGTCACGAGATAAAGCGAGACGTTCTGCTCGATCTGCGTCGCCATTTCCACGAGGCGGCGCTTTTTGGCGTAGGTCGGCATGATCTCGACGCAGCGGCGCAGAAGCGTGTCGCCTTCCGTCATGAGGAAGAACAGCATCAGCAGCATCGAGAAGAAGCCGCCTGCAAGCTCACGCGTCCCGGCCAGAACGGAAGAGCCGAGCCGCGAGAGCGCCGTCTCCCCGCTGATCGGTCCGGTGACGCCATGTGCTGTATGCGTGCTGCCGGAATGGCCGCTGAACATAGCCGACAGACGCATGTAATCATGCTGGATCATGTCAATCGGCCCGCTGAGAACGGCCAGCTTGCTTTGCAACGCGGGGAGCGTCTGCGGCGCGCGGGTGATCCAGCCAGCAGCCGGGACGGAAATCGTCGTGGCGATTCCGCCCACGATTCCGAACATCATGACAATCAGCAGCAGGCCCGCCAGATGCCGGGGCAGGCGCAGACGCTGAGTCAGGAATCGCATGGGTGCGATCATGAGCAGGTTCAGCACGAGCGCGAAGACGAAGGGCAGAAGGATGGGAGCCGTGAAATACAGCGAATAGAAGACAGCGAGAATCGTCAGGATCAGGACACACATGTCCCGGATGTTCAGATGGTCGCGTAGCAGGTTCCGGTCGAGCGTGGGGTCCGGAAAATCCCCGTCCGGCAGCAGTTTTTCGCCAGCTCTCCCAGACGGGGACGCGGTATCGCTACAGGCAGGGTCGGCGGAGGACGCAATGGGACGGCCGGACATGTTTTTTTGCCTGCAACGAAGACGGAGCTTACGGACCAGAACGGTCCGCGAAAGGACACAGTTACGTGTTCTGCCCAAAAAACCCCTTGAACTCCAGTGGCATCCGGTCACTAAATCATGAGGAGCGCCTGTGGATGTGTTGTTGTCACATCTGCCGGTTATCGGAGACCAAGGAGAAAAATCATGGCCTGGAACACACCGAAAGTTACCGAAATCCCGCTGGGCGCAGAAATCAACTCGTATGTCTGCGGCGAGAAGAAATAAGCCTCTTCCCCGAGGCCCCGTCCTTGAGGAATATGGCACGGCCGCTCCCCTTCGGAGCGGCCGTTTTCATTCATGGGGGCCGCAGGGCACCCGATTCAGACGGTTTGTAAAAAATGATTGATGTCATCGTGCTCGGCGCGGCGGCAGGGGGCGGTTTTCCGCAGTGGAATTCCGCAGCGCCCGGCTGTGTGGCCGCCCGCACGCGACAGGGCGCGAAAGCCCGGACCCAGGCCTCCATCGCCGTCAGCGCCGACGGAAAACGCTGGTTCATTCTCAACGCCGCGCCCGATTTGCGCCAGCAGATCATTGAGACCCCGGCCCTGCATCATCAGGGCAGTCTGCGCGGAACGCCTATTCAGGGTGTCGTCCTGACCTGCGGCGAAATCGACGCCATCACGGGGCTTCTGACGCTGCGCGAGCGCGAACCCTTCAGACTGATGGGCAGCGACTCGACGCTTCGGCAACTGGCGGACAATCCGATGTTCGGCGCGCTCGACCCTGAGATCGTGCCGCGCATCCCGCTGCTTCTCAACGAACCCATGTCCCTGATGAATAAGGACGGGATTCCCTCGGGGCTGCTGCTGACGGCCTTCGCCGTGCCGGGCAAGGCTCCGCTTTATGCAGAGGCCGCAGGCTCAAAGCCTGACGAAACGCTGGGTCTATCCATAACGGACGGGCTGAAAACGCTGCTTTTCATTCCCGGCTGCGCGCATATCACGCCGGAGATTGTGGAGCGTGTATCAGCGGCGGATCTCGTTTTCTTCGACGGGACGCTGTGGCGGGACGACGAAATGATCCGCGCCGGGCTGAGTCCCAAGAGCGGCCAGCGGATGGGGCATGTGTCAGTCAATGACGCCGGCGGCCCCGTTGAATGTTTCACGATGTGCGAAAAACCTCGTAAGGTCTTGATTCATATCAACAACTCCAACCCGATTTTGTTCGAAGACAGCCCCGAACGCAAAAGTGTCGAACGCGCCGGATGGACGGTTGCGGAAGACGGCATGACTTTCAGACTGGACACACCATGACGCTCCTCACCCCTGACCAGCTTGAAGAGAGGCTTCGGCAGATCGGTGCCGAGCGGTACCACAACCGGCACCCCTTTCACCGCAAGCTGCATGACGGCAAGCTCGACCGCGCGCAGGTTCAGGCGTGGGCGCTGAACCGCTATTATTATCAGGCCCGCATCCCGGCCAAGGACGCGACCCTCCTCGCACGTCTGCCTACGGCGGAACTGCGCCGGGAATGGCGCCGCCGGATCGAGGATCATGACGGCACGGAGCCCGGAACGGGCGGTGTCGCGCGCTGGCTGATGCTGACGGATGGTCTGGGGCTGGATCGCGACTATGTGGAAAGCCTCGACGGCCTGCTTCCGGCGACGCGTTTTTCGGTTGATGCCTATGTGAACTTCGTGCGGGACCGCTCCATTCTGGCCGCCATCGCGTCCTCGCTGACGGAGCTGTTTTCGCCCACGATCATCAGCGAGCGCGTCTCTGGGATGCTGCGGCACTATGATTTCGTGTCGGAAAAGACGCTGGCCTATTTTACGCCCCGTCTGACGCAGGCCCCGCGGGATTCCGATTTCGCGCTGGCCTATGTCCGCGAAAATGCCCGCACGCCCGAACAGCAGAAAGAGGTTCTGGAAGCTCTGGAGTTCAAGTGCTCCGTGCTGTGGACCATGCTGGATGCGCTCGATTATGCCTATGTGGACGGCCACATCCCGCCGGGCGCTTTCGTTCCATGACGGACCAGTCCTGTGTCGCGGAGGAGGCGGTCCTCTCCTTCGGGCGCGGCCATCGGCTTCAGCATGATCGCGTGAGAGACCTGTGGATCGTGCAGGCGCCTGAAAAAGCGTTTGTGATCGAGGGCTCCGCACCGCATATTTTGCGGCTTCTGGATGGGGAGCGCAGCGTCGGCGACATCATCCAGCAGCTTGCAAACGAATTTTCCGCCCCGCGTGAGGTCATCGCGAAGGATGTCCTCGCGCTTCTTTCTGAACTGACAGAAAAGAACGTCCTGCACACATGACACTGCCTTCGCCGCCGATGAGCCTTCTGGCTGAACTGACGCATCGTTGCCCGCTTTCCTGCCCCTATTGCTCCAATCCGCTTGAACTCGAACGAAAAGCGGCGGAACTCGACACAGCCGGCTGGCGCTCCGTGCTGGAGCAGGCCGCCGAACTCGGTGTGTTGCAGGTTCATTTCTCCGGCGGTGAGCCGATGGCCCGGCCCGACCTCGTCGAACTGGTGTCTCTCGCACGCAAGCTTAACCTGTATTCCAACCTGATCACCTCCGGCGTCCTGCTTGACGAGGCGAAGCTGGAGGCGCTGGACAAGGCGGGGCTGGACCACATCCAGCTGTCCTTTCAGGACGTGACGGAGGCGGGTGCCGAGCGGATTGGCGGTCTCAAGGGGGCGCAGGCCCGAAAGATCGAAGCGGCACGGCTCATCCGGGCGTCCGGCATTCCAATGACGCTCAATTTTGTGGTGCATAGGGAAAATGTGGCCCGTATTCCCGAGATGTTTGCTCTGGCGCGGGAGCTTGGGGCCGGACGGGTGGAGATCGCGCATACCCAGTATTATGGCTGGGGACTGAAAAACCGTGATGCGCTTTTGCCCAGTCGTGAGCAGCTTCAGGAAGCCACACGCGCCGTTGAGGCGGAACGTGCGAAGGGTGGTCTCTCGGTCGATTATGTGACGCCGGATTATCATGCGGACCGGCCCAAACCCTGTATGGGCGGCTGGGGACAGCGCTTCGTGAATGTCACGCCCTCAGGGCGCGTACTGCCGTGTCACGCGGCGGAGATCATTCCCGATGTGGCGTTTCCGAATGTGCAGGACGGGACCCTGTCGGACATCTGGAACTGTTCGCCTCTGTTCAATATGTTCCGGGGGACGGACTGGATGCCCGAACCCTGCCGCTCCTGCGAACGCAAGGAACAGGACTGGGGCGGATGTCGCTGTCAGGCGCTGGCGTTGACGGGGAATGCCGCCAACACCGACCCGGTCTGTAGTCTCTCGCCGTTTCACGACCGTGTGGAAAAGGCCGTGGCGGAAGCGTCAGAAAAGCCGGAGCTTGTGTACCGGCGTTTCTGACAAGCGGCGCTTTTTCCGCAAGGATCAGGAGCGGGCGGGCACGTTGCGCAGGAAGGCCAGTGTCTCGACACAGGCTGCGGCGGCTTCCCGGCCTTTGTTTTCGGCGTCTGCGCGGGATCGGTCCACGGCCTGCTGTTCGGTGTAGGTCGTGAGGATGCCGAAAGCGATCGGCACTTCGGTGGCAAGCTGGGCCTGCATGATGCCGATTGTGGCACCCAGCGAGATGAATTCGAAATGCGCGGTGTCACCCTTGATGACGCAGCCGAGGCAGATCACGCCCTCGTATTGGCCGGATTTGGCCAGACGCTGGGCCAGAATGGGGAGTTCGAACGCGCCCGGTGCGTCATAGACGTCCACATCGGTGATGCCGCGCTCTTCGAGCCATTCAAGCGCGCCGTTCTTCAGGCCGCCGGTGATGCTCGTGTTGAAGCGGCTGGAGATGATGGCCACTTTCGGTGCGGGAGAAAGGCGCAGATCGGGGGCTACGGGGATATGTTTGCTCATGCCGGCTGTTCCTGAAGGAAATGGCCCATCCGTGTGCGTTTGGTCGCAAGATAGGCGCGGTTGAAAGGATTGGCTGCGATTTCCAGCCGCTCGCTGGACTGTACGTCAAAGCCGAAGCGGACGAGATTGGATTCCTTGTCCGGATTGTTCGTCAGAAGGCGGAGCGAACTCACGCCCAGATGTCGTAGCAGGTCCGCCGCCGCATCCCATTCGCGGGCATCGGCGGGCAGGCCGAGGGCCTCGTTGGCCTCGACCGTGTCCATGCCATGATCCTGAAGCTCGTAGGCGCGGATTTTGTTGGCCAGTCCGATTCCGCGGCCTTCATGGCCCCGCAGATAAACCAGAACGCCGGATTCCGATGCCGAAATCCGCTCCAGAGCCTCGCGAAGCTGCGCGCCGCAGTCGCAGCGCATGGAGCCGAGCGCATCGCCCGTCACGCATTCCGAATGCAGACGCACCAGAGGCACGCCCTTGGACGGATCGCCCTTCACCAGCGCGACATGCTCCACGCCATCAACGGCACGGAAGGCGTGGATGCGCAGATCGTGGCCGCCGAAAATGCTGGGGAGAGCAGATTCGGCCACCATTTCGCCCGCAGCCGGAACGGGCGTGCAGATCAGATCGTGGCCCGCGATGGCGCCACGTCCATGCTCGCGGCACCAGTCCTGAAGGTCGGCGATGCTGACGATGGGCATGTTGTGACGGGCGGCATATTTTCGCAGTTCCGGCAGGCGCATCATGCTGCCGTCATCGGCCATGATTTCGCAGATCACGCCAGCGGGCTCCAGCCCGGCCAGACGCGCAATGTCGATCGACCCCTCCGTATGACCGTTGCGGCCCAGAACGCCCTCGGGATGCGCGCGGAGCGGGAAGATATGTCCCGGCGAGACGAGGTCGTCTGGCTTGGCCGCGGGGTTGGCGGCGATGACAATCGTGCGGGCGCGGTCTGCGGCAGAAATGCCGGTCGTCACACCTGTTGCCGCTTCGATCGAGACCGTGAAGGCCGTGCCGCGCGGGTCGCGGTTGCGGGCCACCATGGGGGGCAGGGCCAGACGGTCCGCCTGTTCGGCTTCCAGCGGCAGGCAGATCAGGCCGCGCGCCTCACGAACCATGAAGTTGATGGCTTCCGGCGTGGCGAACTGCGCGGCCATGACCAGATCGCCCTCGTTCTCCCGGTTTTCGTCATCGACCATGACGACCATGCCGCCGGCGCGGATGGCCTCGATGGCGGCTTTCAGGGACGGCTTCATGAGGCCACCTTTCCAAGGCTGGGGGAGAACCGCAGCAGGTTCTCGACATATTTGGACAACACATCGACTTCCACATCCATCCGGTCTCCGACCGACAGCGTGGAGAGGTTGGTGTGCTCCCAGGTGTGCGGGATGATCGTCAGGCCGACTTCGAAGCCGGGCTGATTGCCGCGCATGATGCCGTCATGCAGATCGTTCACCGTCAGGCTGATGCCGTCGAAAGTGATGGAGCCTTTTTCCACGACATACTGGCGCAGCGCTTGCGGGACGAACACGCGCAGGGCGTAGGAATCCCCGGCTTTTTCAACGCTGGCGAGGGTGGCCACGCCATCCACATGACCTTGCACGATATGGCCTGAAAGGCGCGTGCTGGCCGCGACGGCGCGTTCCAGATTGACGCGTGATCCGGCTTTCAGTTGGTCCAGCGGCGTGCGGGAGAGCGTCTCGCCGCTGAGATGGAAGGTGGCCACGCCTGCCGCATCGAAAGTCTCGACCGTCAGACACACACCATTGACCGCCACGCTTTCGCCGAGTTCCAGATCGGGAAAGCCGGTCTCTACGGTCAGGTCCATAGCCTTGTCGCGGACGGAGGCGGCGCGGACTGTGCCCAGACGCTCTATGATTCCAGAGAACATGCGTTTTCCCTCAGCAGTCGCAGCGGGCTTTCGTCCCGCGATTTCAGATCGATGCGGTCAGCACCCGCAGTTTTATGAATGGTGAGCCAGTCGTCCCACAGTCCGGCCTCGGCGACGGAGGCCAGCAGGGCCGGTCCGGCTTCGATCATCGCCCAGTTCGCGCCGCGCTCCGCCAGCAGGGCCGGGACGGAGAGCAGGTCGGGGCTGGTAAGGACCTCGAACCCGGCCTGCGTCATCTCGGCTGTCCAGTCTGCCGGAAGACGGCCGTGGCGGTCGCAGACGACCAGAAGGCGCGGTTTACGGCCCTCGTGGTCCGGGACATGCCGGACTGTGAAGCGCGGGCGGTCCGCCAGAACGGTGCCGATCCCGGTGATGATTGCGTCCGTCGCCCGGCGCAGGCGATGCGCGAGGGTGAGCGAGGCCGGGGAGGTGAAGGTTTTCTGGCCCGGCGGCGGCACCATGGAGCCATGTTCGTCCAGCGCCTGTTTGACGCTGATCCACGGGCGATGCCGGACGACGCGGCTTGCGAAAGGCGCCAGAAGAGCGCGGCAGTCGCGGGCCAGATCGGCCATGTCCGGCCGGTCCGCCAGCATGACCACGCGTTTTGCGCCGGGCTCTTCGCGCAGTCGCTCCGCTCCGCCAGACGCCTGGGGGTTCGGATCGGCTGCACCAATCCAGACCTCCCGAACCGGGCTGTTGCGAAGGGCTTCGCTGCACGGAGGTGTGCGCCCGGTGTGATTGCACGGCTCAAGCGTGACAAGCGCCACCCGTGCCTGATCCAGCACGCCTGCTGCCCCGGCCTGCGCCAGAGCCATGGCTTCGGCATGGGGCTGCCCCGCGCGTGGATGAACGCCGATCGTCAGGACACGACCTTCCGCATCCAGCAGCGCGCACCCGACGGACGGGTTGGGTGCTGTGGCACCAAAGGTTTCGACAGCCTGTGAGATGGCCGCACGAAACCCGTGGCGAATGGCGCTCGGTGCTACTGTGTCGGAAAGGGTGGTCTGGTCAGGCAAGTTGCGTCTTCTGGTCCCGTTACGATCGGGACGTCCGCAAGGCGCACGCCGCCCTCAGCCGGAACGGAAAACAGGCGGGGCGACACGTGCCCAACCTGCCCGTGACCGGACAAGTGCTGCGTTCTCTTCCATCCGGACTATGACCGTCGGCTCCGGAGTCTCACCGGATCTGCTTGTCCCTTCCAGATCGAAATCCGGAAGGCGCTCGCGGGCTGAGGCGGAGAAATCCGCCAATACCGCCGGTGGGGAGTTTCACCCCGCCCTGAGAACGTCTGTGTTCAATTCGAACTATGGAACCGTCCGGACAGGAATGACAAGCAAAAATCTACACAGCCCTGTTTCCGAAGCCGCAGTCAGAACGTGCCGATACAAAAAAACCGCCGGTCGGGGACCGGCGGTTCTGAAAGCCCGAAGTGGGGTTTTCGCGAAAATCAGGGGGAAACGCCCGTGTGACGGTCAATCGCGCCCTGCGTGGCGGTTGCGCCGCGGGTAACGTTGTGACCGACGGAGCTCACATCCTGACCAGCGCCGCGCACGGTGTTGCAGGCAGACAGCGTGACAGCTGAACCCGAAAGCAGGGCCAGCGAAAGGGCAATACGTGCAATGAACTTGGTGGACATGAAGAAAATCCTCTTAAAGAGCGTTTCGCCATCTAAACGACATTTCATGACAATGGTTCGCGGCCTTGGGAGAAATTTTTTTGGGCTCTCTCCGGTCCGGATTGAAGTCGTTTCATTCGTTCTGAACGAATGGCGCTGTGGGGCGCTTTATGAAGAATTTCCCCTTTTTGTGAGGATCCATGCCCCGTTCCCGGACCCAATCTTCTTCCCCCCGGCAGACCCGGCCAGCCATCGTCTGGTTTCGGGACGATCTGCGTCTGGCGGACCATCCTGCGCTGCATGAGGCGTCGTCGTCCGGTCGGCCGCTCATCTGTGTGTATGTTCTTGATGACGTGACCCCGGCCCTGCATCCGGCTGGAGCGGCGTTGCGGTGGTGGCTTCATGGGGCTTTGGCCGATCTGCGGGCACACCTAGAACGCCGGGGGGGGACGTTGCTGACGCTTGCGGGGTCTGCCGAGGATCTGCTTCCGCAGCTTGCGCAACACATGGATGCGGGTTCAGTGCACTGGCACCATCGTCTGCATGAACGCGAACGGGCGCAGGACGATCGGATCCGGCGGGCTCTGGAACAGCAGGGCTGTGAGGTCTGGGCGCACTGGGGAACGGTTCTGCTCGATCCGGACACTGTGCGCACGAAGCAGGGCGGATTCTATAAAGTCTGCGGTTCATTCTGGAAAGCGCTCCAGACGCACACCGTACCGGAGCCGCTGGGAATGCCGGACGGGCTCTCGTTCCAGGACGTTCCGGACTCTGTTCTGCCGGATAAACGGCTGAATGAAGCGGATCTCTGTCCGCAGGCTCCGGACTGGGCGGCTGGGTTCCGAAAGACTTGGGAACCGGGGGAAACGGAAGGGCGGGAGCATCTTGAGGATTTTCTGAAAGATGTCGTGGCAGAGTATCCGAGGGGTCGGGACAGGGTGGCGGAGGAAGGAACGTCGCGTCTGTCGCCCTATCTTGCGTCCGGTGCGGTTTCACCTCGTCAGGTCTGGGCGGCGTTGCAGACGCATGGGGCACATACGGATGGCCCGCGGATTTTCCTGTCAGAGCTCGGATGGCGGGAATTTGCCCGCTACACGCTGTATCACCTGCCGCAACTGCCGTTTGAAAACCTCAGCCCGAAATTTTCCGGGATGCGTTGGCGGAACAGTGCCGCAGATCTGAAGGCGTGGCAGCGCGGGCAGACGGGGGTGCCGATCGTGGATGCGGGGATGCGTCAGCTCTGGCAGACCGGCTGGATGCATAACAGGGCGCGGATGATCGTGGGATCGTTCCTGACGAAGCATCTGCTGATCGACTGGAAGGAAGGGGAGGCGTGGTTCCGCGATACGCTGGTAGATGCGGATTTTGCGAATAATGCCATGAACTGGCAGTGGGTCGCGGGGACGGGCATCGAAGCCACGCCGTTTTTCAGGATTTTTAACCCGACGCGACAGGCTGAAAAGTTTGACCCGGATGGCGATTATATCCGCCAGTGGGTGCCTGAACTGCGTCGTCTGTCAGGAAAGACGCTGTTCGAGCCCTGGGCCGCAAAGGAGGCGGATCTGCGGCAGGGGGGAGTGATTCTGGGCAAGACCTATCCGCGCCCCATCGTCGATCTGAAAGACGGGCGGGATCGTGCCCTTCAGGCCTTCAGGGCGCTTTGACGCCCTGAAATTCCGGCCCCGCGAGAGGGGCCGGAGCGACCAGATCAGAGACCGCCGTTCAGGAAATTGCTGACATCGCCGCGGGTTTTGCTGCCCAGAGCGTTGAGGCGGTTGCGCTGTTCCTGCGGGGCATTCTTGAGTTGTTGCAGACGCTGATTTTCCTGATCGCGCAGGTTGGTCAGCTTAGACTGTTCGCCAGCGATCTGCTTCTGAAGGCGTGCCTTTTCGTTGGCCGGAGCGTTCGTGTATTTGTCCTTCAGGTCCTGAATCCGCTTTTCGCGCGCGGCCTGAGCGTCCTGCGACTGCTTCTGGTAGTTCTGGACCTTGCTGTTCAGGCAGTCTTCCCGCTGTGCCAGACGTCCGATGACATCATTCTGGCCAGTCTGCTGGCAGGCGCTGGATGCCGTGGTGTCTGCCGCATGAGCCTGCGGAGCAAGGGAAACGGCTCCGGCAATCAGTCCGACAGCAAGCATCGTGCGGGGGAAAGGAATGAAAATCATGACATCTCCTGTAAACGATCAGTAAAACATAGAGCGTCCTGATGGCGGGAATGTGGCTTTTTGAAAAGGGGCCTATTCCATGCCTTCTGCGATCGTCGATATCCGTTCCGGCATCAGTAATGTGATGTGGGTAATGCTTCGGATACTGATGAGTTTTTCTTTTTTGAAGGCGCTGAGGATCCGGCTGACCGTTTCAATAGTGAGTCCGAGATAATCCGCGATATCGGTCCGGGGCATGGGCAGGTCGAGTTCGACCGGACGGGACAGGTCGGGCTTTTCCAGATGCTGGCAGCGTTCAATCAGGAAGGTGGCCACGCGTTCGCGGGCGGTCTTGCGGCCCAGCAGGGTCATGCGGGCCTGCATCAGGGCGAGTTCGCGGGAGGCTTCTTCGCGCAGGCGGTGTTCAAGGCTGGGAAAGCGTTCGGTCAGGCGCTGCATGCCGGCATGGGGGAAGCGGCAGAGCGTGGCCCCGCCGAGGGCTTCGGCCCCGAAAGCATAGCTGGTGGAGGCGGCGAGTCCGAGGAAGTGTCCGCCTTCTGCAAAGCCGGTAATCTGGCGTCGTCCATCCGGCAGAAGGGTGAAGAGCTTGACCCTGCCTCCGGTCACGACAAAGAAATCGTTGGCCGGTGCGCCCTCTTCTATAAAGGATCGACCGTCGGCAACGGTCATTCGTGAAGACTCGTTGGCGAGAATAGCAAGATCACAGTCGTCAATGCTGCTGCACACACTCAGACGTCGCCCTACGCAATGGGCGCAACGATCATGGACATCTTCTGGAGTATGTGACGCAGACATGATGAATCCTGTTCCCGTTGTGCTGAGCGCAGCCTGAAGACTTTCAGCCACACTACCACATAATTTACCAGACTTGATTCAGGTCAAGGTGATGGGAGGGGAGGAGTGCTTTGTGAGGCTCAACGAATGGTGATGGAAATTCCAGATGAAATTTAACGCTTTCGCGCTGGCCGCCGCAGTCGGCGCCGTTGCAACTCCCGCGTTTGCGCAGGTCACTGCTCCTGCTCCTGCTCCCCAGGCTACGGTCAGTGCGCCCATGACGGCGGCTCCCGTGCCGTCCGTAAACATCCATGCGCCTGCCTCCGGCCATTGCGGCCTGTTCCAGACCTGTGCCAACACCCGCATCGGGCTGGGCAAGGGCGACTTCATCGTTCGTCTGTCCGCCCTCGGCGTGATGCCGGAAGATCGTGACAGCAGCCTGCGACTGAACGGCGCGCATCTTGGCGGTCGCGTCAAGACGACGCGTCAGGTCATGCCGGAGCTGACGTTCGAATACTTCTTCACGGACAATGTCTCGGTCGATCTGATTGCTGCCAGCACGCGTCATGAGATCGCTGCTGAAGGCGTTCCGGGTCTGGGCAAGGTTGATGTGGGCAGCGCCTGGGTTCTGCCGCCGACTGTTACGTTTGCCTGGCACTTCCGTCCGCACAAGCGCTTCAACCCGTATGTGGGTGTTGGCGCGACGCTGGCCTGGTTCCATAACGTGTCCCCTGCTGGTGGTCCGCTCACGCAGAAGCTCAATATCGGTGTGACGGGTGGCCCGTCCGTCAATGTCGGTTTCGACTATCAGGTTGTCGGCAACTGGTTCTTCAACTTCGATGTCAAGCAGATGTTCATGCGGGTCCATGCCTGGGCGCAGAACAATGCCGAGACCACGAAGATCACGGCGCATGACTCCCTCGACCCGACCGTCGTTGGCGCAGGTATCGAATACCGTTTCTGATCTTCGGGTCAGAAACTGGCGTATCAGGAAAGCGGCCTTTCTCCGAAGGGCCGCTTTTTTGCATTTTTGTGGCAATCACATAAAACTTTTGCAATCCGGCCATTCCGTCAGTGCAAAAATCTTTTCGTTTCCGTATGTGACGTCTGGCGTCCTTCCATGGGATATGAAAACGTCCGAATGCTGGCCGACAGGTCATTGTCCAGACGTTTCAGTCAAAACGGGACGTCTGTCCTGACAGAGTTACGGGGTTTTCTATCAGCATGCGCGTTACCCGCGTCGGCGCGTGGGCCATTGGTCTGCTGTGCCTGACCATCCTTCTCGTCGTCGTTCTGCGATTCCGATCCCCGCATTCGACTGTTGCAGCGACCGAACCTCCTATGGTGACGCAGTCGAAGAACGGTCTTGTCGTCCGGGAAGGCAGTCCGCTTGAGAAGCGTCTGACGATACAGGCCGCCACAAGCGTCTCGCGTGATCACGGCATTCTGCTTCCCGCACAGGTGATGACGGAACCCGACCGGCAGGTGAATGTGTATGCCCCGGTCGCGGGCCGGATTACGGATGTTCTGGTCCATCTGGGCCAGCATGTGCAGCGCGGACAGGTTCTGGCCACGATTGCTGCCGGTGATCTGGATCAGGCCTGGGCTGACGATACCCGCGCGCGGGCCGCTCTGGATTTCGCACGCCGCGCCTATGCCCGCGCGCAGGGCGTTCAGGCGATCGGGGGGAATGCCGTCAAGGATATCGAAGCCGCCCGTAACGATCTGACGCAGGCACAGGCGGAAGCCGAGCGCACGCAGCGCAGGCTTCAGGTTCTGGGCGCGCGGCCCGGCTATTCCGCAAAGGGGCAGGCACCGCTCGTGTCTCCCGTCGATGGTGTCGTCTCCACGACGATCATGGCGCCGGGGGAAAACATCACCGATCCGACCGCGATCCAGATGACGGTTCTGGACCTGTCGCAGGTCTGGGTTGCTGCTGCCATTCCGCAGGAAAATCTGGCGCAGATCGGTGAAGGCAACGTCCTGTCCGTCACTTTCGACGAGTTTCCGGGCCGGACCTGTTCGGGGGAGGTCATCAGTTTCGACCCGGCACTTCATATTGATACGCGCCGGGTCAATGCCTATGTCGCCTGTCCCAACGCCGATGGCGCCCTGCGTCCGGGCATGTATGTGAATGCGACCCTGAACATTCCGCAGCCCAGTGAGGTCATCATCCCCAAGGCCGCTCTTCTGATGAACAACGATCAGGTGTCGGTTTTCATTGAAACAGCGCCCCACACCTTCCAGCGGCGCGACATTACCATCAGCTATGATGAAGGTGAAAACGTCCGTGTGCTCAAGGGCATTTCTGCTGGAGAACGCGTCGTGACGAGCGGTGCCATTCTCCTGAACGATGACTGATCCGGTGGCCCTGAGCTGATGATCGAGCGTTTCATCTCCTGGTGCTTCAACCACCGGAACATCGTTTTCTTTTCCGCCCTGATTCTGGCGCTTCTCGGTGGTCTTTCGTGGAAGATCCTGCCGGTCGAGGCCTATCCGGATCTGGGCTCGGTCAGTGTGTCGATCACGACCCAGCAGGAGGGTCTGGCCGCCGAGGAAATGGAGCAGCAGGTCACGATCCCGCTGGAGCGGACGCTGGCCAGTGTTCCCGGCGTGACGGACAGCCGCTCCACCAGCACGTTCGGCCTGTCGCTCATTACGCTGATCTTCCGTGAAGGCACGAATGTCTATGCGGCGCGTCAGCTCGTCGAGACGCAGCTTGCCAACAATCCGCTGAACAATGGCGCCATGCCGTCGCTGGGGCCGATTTCAGGGCCGAGCGGCGAGATCTATCGCTATACGCTGGAATCCGACGACAAGAACCTGATGGAGCTGTCCGATCTCCAGCGCTGGACCATCATTCCGGCGATCCAGCGCGTGCCGGGTGTCGTCAATGTGGACAATTTCGGCGGTCTGACGCGCGAATACCAGCTCGTTCTCGATCCTGATTCGCTGCAACGCTATCATGTCGGCCTCGAAGACGTGCTGACCGCCATTCGCAACAGCAACGCCAATGCGGGTGGTGGGCGTGTAAGCCGAGGCGAGCAGTCCTATATCATCCGTGGGATCGGCATGATCCATAATCTGGATGATATGGGGAATATCGTCGTTGCCAGCCATGGCGGCGTGCCGGTTTTTGTGAAAGATCTGGGGCGCGTCCAGTTTGGCCATCAGGTCCGGCAGGGTATTCTGGGCAAGGACCGCAATCCCGATACGATCGAAGGTGTGGTGACGATGCTGAGCGGGGAAAACCCCTCGCTCGTGCTCGATGGCCTTCACACTACGATCGCGAAGCTCCAGCAGCAGCTTGCGCCCAGCCATGTCCGCATCGTGCCGTACATGGACCGTGACCATCTCGTGCTCTCCACGACGCATAAAGTCACGGAAACGATGATCGAGGGCATCGTCCTCGTGGGTGTCATCCTGACGCTGTTCCTGGGCAGTCCGCGCAGCGCCATTGTCACGGCCGTGACGATCCCGCTCGCGCTGTCAGTGGTATTCGTGCTGATGCACAGTTTCGGGATGTCGGCGAACCTGTTTTCGCTCGGCGCTATTGATTTCGGCGTGATCGTGGATGGTGCCATCGTCATTACCGAGACAATCCTCCGTATCCGCGAGGAGCGCCCGACCGAGGCGCTGGATCCCGTCGAGGTTCTGCCGGTCGCGCAGCGTGCGGGGCGGGCAATCTTCTCGTCCACGCTCGTCATCATCGTGGCCTACAGCCCGCTTTTTGCTTTCGAGGGCAGCGAGGGCAAGCTCTTCCGCCCGATGGCCTACACCGTCAGCTTTGCACTGCTGGGCGCGCTGCTCTGCGCCCTGGCGCTCATTCCGGCCCTGACCTATCTGGCCCTGCGCAAGCCCAAGCACATCTGGCACAACCGCCCGCTGGAATGGCTGCATGCGCATTACACGCGCCTGCTTGGCCATTTTATCGACCGCCCGCTGATCGCCTATGGCGCCGGTGTTGCGGCGATGGTTGCGGTCGTGTTCCTTGGGGCGTCCATCGGGCGTGAATTCCTGCCGGATCTGGATGAAGGGTCGCTCTGGCTTCAGGTGCAGATGCCGACCGGCATTTCGCTGGAGAAGGGCGAGTCCATTGCCAATGAACTGCGCCATGCAGTCCGCGAGTTCCCCGAAACGTCCTATGCCATTACGCAGCTTGGACGCTCGGACGACGGAACCGACCCCTGGACGCCGTCGCATATTGAAATGCCGGTCGGTCTCAAGCCGTATGATCAGTGGCCTTCAGGCGAGACCAAGGCGCAGTTCGTCGAACGTCTGCGTCGGCGTCTGTCGCAGATTCCGGGGATCGATTTCGGCATCAGCCAGCCGATCCAGGACAATATGAGCGATCTGGTCGGCGGTGCTCACAGCCCGCTGGTCCTGCGCGTCTATGGCAACGATTTTCAGGAACTGCGCCGCATCGGGCAGCAGATCGTGGATATTCTCCATCAGGTTCCGGGCACGACGGAAGCATCGATCTTTCAGGAACCGCGCATTCCGCAGATTGAGGTGGTGGCCGATCGTCAGGCTGCTGCGCGTTATGGCATCAGCATATCGGATATTTCCGATGTCGTGTCGAACGCCATTGGCGATGCACCGATTACGACCGTTTATGTGGGGGACCGCTTCTATAACGCGACGCTCCATATCCGCCGCAAGGATTTGCAGGACATGCAGTCCCTGTCGCAGATCCCCCTTCTGGATGCGGAAGGCGCCTATATTCCGCTATCGCAGGTCGCGCATGTCGGGCTGCATATGGGCGAGAGCAACATTGCTCACGAAATGAGCCATCGTCAGGTCACCATCCGCGTGGATAACGGCAAGCGTCCGCTGTCGCAGTATCTGGCGGATGCGCAGGGACGGATCGACCAGCAACTGCATTTCGACAAGGAAAAATATACGCTCGAATGGGCTGGCTCCTTCCAGCAGGAAGAACGGGCCCAGAAGCGCCTGATGATTGCGCTGGGCGTGATGTTCGCAGTGATGCTGGTCCTGCTGTTTGCCGAGTTCCGCAAGATCCGGCAGGCATTGCTGATTCTCAGCGTCGTGCCGCTGGCGACGCTGGGCGGTCTGATCGCACTGCATGTGCGCGGCGAGACACTCAATATTGCGACCGCCGTGGGCTTCATCGCGCTGTTCGGTGTGGCTGTGCAGAACGGCATCATCATGATTGCCAGTATCAACCGCCATCGCGTGGAAGGTCTGGGTGTGCGCGACGCCACCATCGCCGGAGCTGCCGAGCGTTTCCGTCCGGTGCTTATGACCGCGACAGTGGCCACGGCTGGTATGCTCCCGGCCGCTCTTGCCACGGGTGTGGGCACGGACGTGCAGCGCGGACTGGCGACGGTCGTGGTGGGCGGTCTGGGGATCGCCACGCTGCTGACGCTGTTTGCCCTGCCGGTCTATTTCAGCGAGCTTGAAATGTGGGTTGAACGCCGCGATGCGAAGAAGCGTCCGCAAGTTGCCTCAGAGGGAGCCGGATCATGACGATGCGCTCCATGATGTCGCGCCGTGCGTCGTTTCTGCTGTGTCTGACGGCGCTTTCCGCCTGCGCGGTCGGCCCGGATTTCCATCGCCCGGACCTGCCGAAGAACGCGGCTTATGAGGGCCAGCCCCTGACCGCGACCGCCGGGCATGGTGTTGCGGGCGCGACCGTGCCCCAGCAGTTCCAGTCCGGCGTGGATATTCCGGGCCAGTGGTGGACGGTGTTCGGCAATCCGTCCCTGAATGCGCTCGTCGATCAGGCGCTGGCCAACAACCAGTCGCTGCGCGCCATGCAGCAGGGGCTGAAATCCGCATGGGAGCAGCGACGGATCGAGGGTGCGGGCCTGTACCCGACGCTTTCGGCTTCGTTCAACCCGACGCGGAATAAGACGTCCAAGGTCTACTCTCCCGTTCCGAACTCGAATGTGTGGCTCTATAACGTCCACACCGCGCAGCTGAATATTGGTTATGTGCCGGATCTGTGGGGCGGAACGCGTCGCGCGATCGAGGCCGCCGGAGCGCAGGCGGATCTCCAGAAGTTCCAGCTTGAAGCCACCGCGCTGACCATGATTTCCGATCTCGTGAATGCGACGATCGAGGAAGCCACGATCCGCGCCGAGATCGACGCCACGAACGAACTGATCCGCAGCCAGCGCGCCGTTCTGAAGACGGTGACGGCCGAGCAGGGAATTGGAAACGCATCCCGGCAGGACATGGCGCAGCAGCTGGCCTCCGTGGCCCAGCTTGAGGCGACATTGCCCGGTCTGAGCCTTCAGCTGGCGCAGACGCGGGACCAGATGGCGGTTCTAGTGGGCGTGACGCCCAACACGCCGCTGCCCGAGTTTCGTCTAGAACAGTTCACCCTGCCGAAGACTCTCCCGGTCTCGCTGCCGGCTAACCTGCTGAACCAGCGCCCCGACATCCGCGCCGCTCAGGCGCAGATCCAGTCTGCCAGCGCACAGATCGGTGTGGCCATCGCCAACCGTCTTCCGAACGTGCAGCTCAGCGCCACACCGGCGCAGGCCGTGGGCGTGATGAGCGATTTCTTCAAGCCCGGTTATGGCAACTGGACGATCGCCGCGACCGTCATGCAGCCGATCTTTCAGGGTGGTTCGCTCCTGCACGCCGAGCGTCAGGCGCGCGACAACCTGCTCCAGGCCAACGAGACCTACAAGGCCACCGTCCTGTCCGCCATTCAGGACGTGGCGGACAGTCTGCATGCCGTCACGTTCGATGCCGATGCCCTGAAGGCCGACGAGGAGCTGCTGAAGGCCACGACGCAGAGCATGATGATTGCCCGTGGGCAGTTGCGTTTGGGAGATGTCAGCGAGCTTGTGTTGCTGCAGGCCCAGCAGACAGATGCGCAGGCGCGTCTGGCCTATGTTCAGGCCGAGGGTGCGCGCTTCTCCGATAGCGTTGGGCTGTTCCAGTCTCTCGGTGGAGGATGGTGGAACCGGAATGACATGGGCATGACACCAGAGGCCCAGAAGGCGCTTGGGAAGTCGTTGGTGCCTTGGTGAGAGTGTTCAGGGCTC
Organism: Gluconobacter sp. Dm-74; assembly: GCF_018256135.1. NCBI lineage: Bacteria > Pseudomonadati > Pseudomonadota > Alphaproteobacteria > Acetobacterales > Acetobacteraceae > Gluconobacter > Gluconobacter sp. Dm-74. Next base: position 141,497 of record NZ_JAERLX010000003.1, read on the forward strand.
TGCCCTGAAACCCGCCAAAGGCCCAACGTCGATAAGAGGGGCCTTTGGAAACCATTACGTTTGAATCGGGATCAAAGGGACTGAGTCCTTTTGCGGGGTTCCGGGGCAGCGCCCCGGAAGTGTCAGCCTTACTGACGCGCGGAATAAATCTCGCTCAGACGATCCGGCGTACCTGCAATACGCTCCAGATGCGGGTAACGCAGACCGTCATGATAGGGGATGGAGACCGTGGTGACATGGTCGCCAGACTTCACGATCAGACGAATATCCTGCTTCGGGTCCTTCTGCGCGTCCGTGACGGCATGGAGCAGACGCTGCGGCGTGAAGCTCATGTCGTTGACAGCCACGATCGTCACGCCCGGAACCAGCCCTGCCTTGAAGGCCGGGCTCATCCAGTGCTCACGTCCCACATGCCCGGTCGCATTGACCGTCAGGCCGAGCGAGAAGGACAGGTCCGTGGTGTGGCGTGCGGCTTCGCTGGCCTTGATGAAGGCGGTCGGCTTGGACGTATAGACCAGCTTGTACCCACCATTGGTCAGGCCGTTGAGCGGCGCGTGCGGCTGGATCGTGTCCAGACGGTCGTGCAGGAACTTGGCCCAGTCATAGGGCTGCACGCTGTTGAGCGTGGCGACCACATCGTCGAACTGATAGGGGCTGACGACGAAGCTGCCGCTGTTGGTGCCGAAGAAGGCCTTTGCGAAGTCATCAAGCGACTTGTGATCGTTGGAGAGCTTGCGGATCAGAGCATCGGCATCCAGCCAGACAAGCTGCCCTTCAACGTAATAGTCCTCCGAACGCTGCCAGTCGCGCCATGACAGCGGGGCACGCTGTGCAATTACGGGATCGTTCGTCGTGTCTTCCAGCGGACGCCACTGACGACCCGTCTGGTTGTCATAGGACGCCGCCATATAGGCCAGCGCCTCGAAACCCTGATCCTTCGTCACGAGACCCGTACGTGCGGCGAGGACATTGCCCCAATACTGTGTCTGGCCTTCATAAACCCACAGCATGGACCCGCGCTGCGGTGTGTTGAAGTTGGGCGCCCACAGATCGGCCGGACGGCGATACTTGCCGTTCCAGGAGTGGGTGTATTCATGGGCGAGAAGGTCACGCTCGGGGAATGTCTTGTCCCACTCCGTGAAATAGCCCGGAGCAGCGCTGTTTTCGCTGGACTGATGATGTTCGAGACCGATGCTGCCCAGTTCATCCGTCAGGGCGAGAAGAAAATCGTAATGGTCGTAGTGGTGCGAGGCGAACAGCGTTGTGGCCTGCCGGACGAGGTTCTGATGGGCCGCAATCTGAGACGGCGTTGCATCCAGCGAGTCCGGCTCGTCTGCCACGACATCCAGCGAGACCGGAACATGATCGGGGCCGGTCAGGTCGAACTTGCGGAAATAACGTCCGGCAAAGATCGGAGAGTCGACAAGCGTATTGAACGTCGTGGCATTGAAATGCGTTTCGTCACCATACACTCCGGCGCGAAGGGCCGAGCCGATCTGCCAGCCATGCGGAATGCGTACGGAGGGCTGAACCGTAATGCCACGGGTGAAATATCCCGCCGGATAGAGCGAAACCTGATCCCACTGCACATTGACGATGGACGGTGTCATGACCACACGGCCCTGACCCGGCGAAATCGGTGTCAGGAGCTGGAAATGAAGGTCCAGCGTCGGGGTGCTGGCAGAAACGGGGATATGGAATGCAGCCACGTTGACTGTGTCGCGCTTCCAGTCCAGCGTACGACCGTTGCTCTGCACATGCAGGCTGGCGAGCTGTTCGATCACGCCTGTGGGAGAATGATCGCCCGGAATCCACATCGGGTACAGAAGGACCATTTCTCCCTTCTGCTGCGCCTCTTTCGGTACCGGAACCGTCTCATGAATGGACATCACATGATGCAGCGTATCCGTCGCATCAACCGAGACCGTCATGGTTCCGGGAAACGCCCGATCCTGCGGTTCAGGAATGGCGGCGGGCATGGGGAGCGGCATGGGCTGGGACTGCGCGAGAGCTGGCGGAACAAGGCTGGTGAATGTCGCGAGTGCGACTAAAGTCCGTATGGAGGGCATGGATATGGTCCGACAGGAGATCTATGATGTTAAAAGAAATAACGATATTGATAGGAGTCAACAAGAGTTTTAAAAAATATAACGGTTAACTCGGCATTCAATCAGGTTTATTAAAACATTAAATATTATTATATGGAGATTTTATGATAGTAAAATGCATAACGATGCAAAAAGATGAGAATAATACATTGCTTCCATGGATAAAGTACCATGGTTATTTATTTGGATTTGAAAATATAGTTGTGTTTGATAATGGGAGTACCATTCAGTCTGTTATTGATAATTTATTGTTATTAGAAAGTGTAGGTGGGACAGTTATTTGGGGGTATCGGGACTCTCAACATTTCCATGACAAGGGAGATATCATTGCCAGATTTATAAAAAATCTTGATGAATCTGGCGAAGAATACGATTTTGCATTTCCAATGGATGCTGATGAGTTTTTGGGTGTCTGCAGCAATGGAAATATTTTAGCAAATAAAAATAGTATTCATTCACATTTAGAACGCTTGGATAGATTGGAGGGTCCATTCAGAATAACGATGGATCTGTTCAATATCGTCAATAGTCCTGGGTGGTACTGGCCACAACCATCAGGAAAGGTTTTTGTTAGAAAAGATACACTTAAAAAATTAGATCACGGTTTTCACTTTTGTGAGACTGTTCTCGGCTCTACGGAAATAAATACGCAATTTATCTATTTTCATTATCACCATAAACCTTACAATGACTTCATCCGCGGAGCATATAATAAATTAGCTCCGTTTGTTGATATCAATGATTCTGAAGCCTTGAAAAATTTTCAAGGCCCTGGCGGACATTTGCTGGGCCGACTGACCGAAGGAGAAAGTTGGTTTAATCAACGCTTGTCAAAAGCTTTGAGGGTCTATGTTCCAGACATCCCTCATATTTTGGGAATGCTGGGATTGGAAAATCCCCTGTTTTCGTGTCGAGAAGCCGATCAAGCTGTTCCCGCGATGGCTGTTGCGGATAGTGCTGATGATGAAGGCGTCGTACGAGAATATAAAATATTCGATGCAAAAAAATATCTTGCCAATTGGCCTCATATAGCTGCCGATGGGATTGATCCGTTCAGGCATTATGTTTATTTTGGTTATAATGAAGGATTGTCTTTATAACTGAAATAAAACTGACAGATTACTATATCAAGGATGTGTGTAGTGGATAACAAAAAAAATATTATACATTCTATTGATAATGTATATTTCAAAGATGGTCACTTGAAGGTTGACGGGTGGGCCTTTGGCGAAGATTATCCAATCATTTCAATGACTGTTCAATTTGAAGAAAAATTTAAAACAGAGCACAGCTTTGTTATAAATTATTTGAATAGTTCAGATGTCGTAAGCCATTTTGGCGAAAAAGCTACAAAATCCAGATTTTCTATTGGGATAAAAATAGAAAATCTCAAAGACTTGGCTATTGTTACAAAAGCCAAGATTGTTTTTTGTTTTTATGATAATTCTATAGAATCTATCAGAATTTTTTCTGATAAAGTTTCACAATTTATTGGTCAAAAGAATTTTTCTGTTGGTGTTTCAGTTACAACCTATAATAGATCTAAATTATTAATTGAAAATTTAAATAAAATAAAAGAGAATTCATTTTTTGATATTGATTTAATTATCTCTGATGACGGATCTGTTGATGAAACTAAAGATCTTCTGAAGGATTTGGGTGGAATATATTGGGCTAGTTCTGAAAACAAAGGTGTGGCATGGAATAAAAACAGAGCATTATTTTTTTCAAATGAAATTTTATCCAATTCGCTAACTCTTTTAATGGAAGACGATGTTTTCCCGACAAAATTTGGCTGGGATATAGATTGGGTACTGTCATCAGCTCTTTACGGTCACATTAATTTCGATCCCCCCTGGTTTGGCCCAGCCAGCGAGGGAATGGGGCAATGGAATCAGCCTTACAAATCGGGTTATCTGAGCGGTCAGTGCTCAGGTTTTACAAAAGAAGTTCTTGCCTATGTCGGCTATCTGGATAGCAGATTTGGTCGGTATGGACACGAGCATGTCGAGCATACAATGAGGATGATTCGTGCGGGTTATGGCGGCGAAATAATAAAAGAAAATTCGCCAGAGTGCGTATTTTATTCCATCTCAGGGAATATAGAGGTCTCCCCAAGCGAAAGCTCTTTCCAACAGGAAGATGTTGATCGCAACGGGGAGGTATTATCTCAGATTTGGAATGAAAGCATCTATAGAGCGCCTTGGCGGAATGATGATGAAATGAGAATTTTCAGAAAAGAAATTCAGGGGTTCGTAAAAAACCAGTGATGTTTATGTGGTCTCTACAGACCAGCCACTGACTGTAGGGCTGGCCTTGAGTGCTACCGCATTTGGCAGGCGGACATTTGCCGGAAGTCCCATTCCGGCGCGTATTCCCCGAAACAATGCGCCGTGAGCGACAAAGAGCGGTGTTCCGTCTTTGTCGAGTTCGGCGTTGATCGTTGAGATGGCGCGAACGGAGAGGTCTGTGAAGCTTTCTCCGTTTTCCAGATGTTGCCCTTCTTCAATCCAGGACTTAAACCATTCGTCCATGGGAGCGCCTTCATAGAGGCCGAAGCAGACCTCTATAAGGCCTGCATTGATTTCTAGGGGAATTTTGATCCCCGTACGGTCGTGGATCGTATCCTGTGCATATTGCGCTGTGACCAAAGCCCGCTTCAGGGGCGATGAGACAATTCGGTCAAACGGGCGCTTGCCGTTGCGGAATAAGGGGGCAAGTGCTTCTCCTGCACGCACGGCCTGGGCGATGCCCGTCTCGTTGAGAGGGATATCCGTTCTGCCCTGCGCCAGTCCCCGGGCGTTCCAGTCGGTCTCACCATGACGCAGATACCAGTAGGGCTTGGGGATAATCTGGGTCATGGGCAAGTCCGTTCACGAAGAGGGGGCGTGAGGGTGGACCGGTGGACGCTCAGTCGAACAGTGAGGAAACCGAGCTTTCATCGGCCACGGCGCTCATAGCCCGGGCGAGAAGGTTGGCTGTCGTGATCTGACGGATATTCGGGGTCTCGAGGAGGGCCTCGGTCGCCGGAATACTGTCCGTCAGCGTCAGCATGTTCAACGGACTGTCTTTCACGCGCTGGCAGGCATTGCCAGTCAGAACGCCGTGAGTGACGTAAGCTTCGACGCCTTCCGCCCCACGGGCCATGAGTGCGTTGGCGGCGTTGCATAGCGAGCCGCCACTATCGACGATATCGTCGACCAGCACGCAGTAGCGGCCGGCGACGTCACCGATGACGTTCATGACTTCCGAGACACCGGCGCGTTCACGCCGCTTGTCGATGATGGCGAGATCTACGTTCAGGCGCTGTGCGAGCTGTCGCGCACGGACCACGCCGCCAACATCCGGCGAGACGATGATGAGTTCCCGGTCCGGCAGGCGCGTCTTGAGGTCGCGCACGAACAGTGGCGCGGCGTAGAGGTTGTCGGTCGGGATGTCGAAGAAACCCTGGATCTGCATGGCGTGCAAATCCATCGTCAGGATGCGGTTGGCACCAGCTTCCGTCAGAAGGTTCGCCACGAGCTTGGCGCTGATGGGCGTGCGGGGGCCGGATTTGCGATCCTGACGGGCATAACCGAAATACGGCATCACAGCCGTGACGCGCTTGGCCGATCCACGGCGCAGCGCATCCAGCATGACCAGCAGTTCCATGAGATGGTCATTCGTCGGCATGCAGGTGCTCTGTACGACGAAGACATCCTCACCGCGGACGTTTTCCTGAATCTCGACGAAGACTTCGCCATCGGCAAAGCGCTTCACCACGGTCTTGCACAGAGGCATCCGGAGTTCATGGGCGACCGCACGGGCCAGCGGCAGGTTACTGTTGCAGGCTACGATCTTCATGAAAAACGGCCTCGTCCGGTGTCCGACAGGGAAGTTGCTGGCCTTCTAACAGCGCAAAGCCCCCCTGTCATCCGTCGTGTTTCATTCTTTCCGCGCACCAGTTGGCCGGTCACTGCATGCCGTGCCAGCTGGACGCGGTTCGTCAGACGGGGTCAGAACTGCCAGGCCAGACCCGCATGCAGCTTCAGACCGTTGCTCAGGGCGCTTGAGTCGCCCGAATAGGAATAGGCTGTTCCAAATTCAGTGCTGGATTCGGCGTTTCGGTCATGGCCGTAGGAAATATAGGAGTAGTCTCCTCCCGCCGTCAGATGGAGGCGTCGGGTCATACGGTAATCCATGCCAAGGCCACCTTCCCACAGGGGACGTGGCTGGTTGTTGTAGGAAATGCCGGAATTGAGGACTTCCGCCCATCCGAACCGCCCACGCAGGACGAGGCGGGATGTGAGAGCGTAATCGGCCTTCAGGCCAGCGCCCGCGAAGTAACGGCCAGAGCCGTAGCCGAAATCTCCGTCACTGCCGCTCGTGACATATCCGCCCTGAATGAAAGGCGTCAGCAGCAAACTATCGGAGAGCAGAAGAAAGCCCTTGCCGATTTCTCCACGATTGTCCGTGCCGTTGGAGCTGTCGTTTCCGCCCGCGGAGAACCCGTATGGTGCAGAATTGCTGGAATAGCTGCGGTAGTGGGATTTGTAGTTTCTCTGGCCGTCTTCGAGTGAGAAATGGAGCGCGCCGTAAAGGTTCTCGATCCCGAAGGCGTTGAACATGATCGAGGCATCGGCCTGAAAGCCAGGGGTCCAGCCAATGGTGCGGTAGCGCGAGGTGCTTGTTGACTGTGTGATGAAGCCGGAACCGCTATTCTCCATCAGGCGGGAATTGCCGCCGCTGACGCTGTTGCGGAACGTGCCCGTCATCGAAAGGCCGATCTCACGGTTTACGGCAATGACAGGGGCCGGGTCTGCAAAAGCGGCGAGGGGAGCAAGGCCTGCACAGAAACCCAGGCTGGACAGCAGCAAGCGGAAAGAAAGACGCATCGGACACTCCGGATGAAAAGGCCGGAGTGATGTAACAAATTGTATTACATAAAGATACTCAGAGTTACATTAATGGAATGGAACCCCCGTTCTTCTGTATCAGGCCGATTTTTTCGGAGGACCCTTTGTCTCCGGCAGCGGGGCATGTTCGCGGCCGGAATAGTTGGTGACGATGGTCCGGACGCCCTGGGCGGCTTCTTCGGCAGCCATGTCCGCCGTATCGCCCCATGCACCGTCCAGTGAATGAGGGGCGATATCGTGCAACTGCGTGGCGGCGCCTGCTTCTTTCCCATCCGGTGTCAGGACATGCCAGACGATCTCGATATGATCGACCGGGTGACCGGTGTTGCCCGCGGTGCCCGTTTTGAGATCGACCTTTCCGCGTACGATGAAGTCTGCGCCTTTTTCCGTTGTCGTGACCGTGTTGGTTTTGTCGGGAAAGGACGAATAGAACGCGCGGGCGAGGGATATATTTCCGTCTCCGGGGGCGCCGGTAACGCCCTTGAAACAGATCTTCGCGGGGCGGTTCATGAGGCTGTGCGGGTCCTGCTGCATCATGTTCGCCTGAATGCCCGTCAGCAGGGTCGCAAGCTGGGGCGCTTCCTGTATGGCGGCGTCCTGAAGCGCCAGTCGGTCTCCTGCGCTCCAGGATGCCATATCCACGGCCGCCCCGTCCGTTTCCGCTCGCGCTTTTCCTTCCGGGGTCATGATGACGTAGTGGGGGACGACCGTATTTCCGTGAGTCGTCGCACTTAGCTTCACCCACCAGTCTCCCTTTTTGCGGGGCTGTGCGATGGCGGGAACGGATTGGTTGACCATGGCCTGTGCCACATCATGGGCCCAGAGCGCGGCCGCATCGTCAGACAGTAGCGCGTTTGGCGGAGTTGGGACGGCGAGGCGGGCAGGAGGGAGGTTGGCTGCCGTGAGGTATCTGGCCTGCTGTCCGGGATCGGCGAAGGGGCGGGAAAGGCTGAAACAGCCCCCCAGAGCCAGTGGGAGGGCCAGCGGGAGACAGAGAGGCAGCAGGGCAGAACGGAAACGGCGCATCGGGGCTCCGGCAACAGGACGGTGACCTGACGGACTGTATGGGATTGCGGCTCCGATGTCGAAGCCGCGCCCTCCGCTTGATACCGTGCCCTTACCGGCGGATCAGGATGTAGTTGATCGTGACGTCGATATCGAAATGGTCACCCTTCATATCCGGCGGGACCGGCGGCAGATGTGCGCCTTGGAACATGCCGGTCGTCGCCGCATCCAGCGAATAGGAGCCGGACTGGCTCATGAGACGGACGGATTTCACATGGCCCGACCGGTCCAGCACGACATGCACCGAGGATGGGCCATCCTCGCCAGCGCGAGCGGCTTCTTCCGGATAGTACATATGCGCCCGGATCCAGCGGTCGATTTCCCCGCCGTAATCCTCGCTGACGCCCTTGACGCTGGTGCGGGTCTGATACGGTGCGTTGATGGCGCCGTTCAGACTGAGCGGCCCAAGAGACATGTCGATCGGCCCACCAGACCCCGAAGCGCGGCCACGGTGGCGACGATAGGGCGACGGCTGTTCACCGAAGGACAGATCCATCGGATGTGCGAACGGATTGTTCCGGTCGGAGCGAACCGACCGCTGCGCGTGATGAGCATGTGGCGACGTCTGCTGGCTGCGGCGGCTTGGCGCTGCTCCGGGGGTAATGGGGGCCGGGGTGGGGGCTGTCTTGGGCAGTTCGGCTGAGGGTTCTTCTGGCACTTCAGGCGCGGACGGTGTCTCAGGCGTCGGAACGGCAGGCGTCGGAGTGGACTGCTCCTTTTGCGGCTGCTGCTGGTCTTCCTGTGTTTCCTGCGGGCTCTGGGCTGAGGGAGGAGGGGGCGCACCGCCTTCTTCATGCGCCCGTGGCCCGCGCATGCTGCTTTTCGAAGGCGGCGTATCGAAAACCATCTCGACCTGCGGCTGCTCCTGTCCCGCAGGCGAGCCATGCATGCCCTGATGCTGCATCAGCAGGAAGGCCAGAATGGCTGCGTGAAGTCCCGCCGAGAAAATGAACGGAACCGTAGGACCGTTCTCGACAATGGTTTGCGGACGCATCATCGGCGTCAGCACCGGACGGACCCGGATTGCGGGCGGGACGTAATCTCTCAGGCGTTCGCGCGTCCCGGCCGGGGCGTGCTGCGGACGTGCGGGGGCAGTCCGCGCCGAGGGGGCGAAGAGCTGCGGCTCGCGCTTCTGCGGCTTTCCGGACGTAACTGTGGCTGTTCCGCTCATGGGCGGGGCCGTCCGTCGGGAAAGGACCTGGCAGAAAACAGCCGGTCGGCAAGGAGAAGGTGGCGTCGCATCATCGCCAGACCTTTTGCACCAGGGCGGTCGGGGTTGTCATCCGGCAGGCTGGTTATCCGGGGCTGGGGGTGGGCGTCTGTCTTGGCATATCATGGCAGTAATGAGAGACCCACGAAAGACACAAAGAGTCACCCGAACCTTAACTTCCGGAAAGGCGCATGTCTGATGGCTGATTATGCCACACTTCTTGGCTCCGATCCCGGTCTGGCGGCGGCCATGGCGCGTATTGGACCCTGCACCCTGAGGGGTGATGACGGGCAGGAGCCTTATGATGCCCTTCTGCGCGCCATCGCCGGGCAACAGCTTCATGGAGCGGCGGCGCGGAAGATTTTCGGACGCCTCTGCGTTCTGGGAGAGCAGGGTACCGTGGATGGAGCGCCGCCAGCGCCCGGACGGCTTCTGGAACTGCCCGAAGAAAGCCTCCGTGGCTGCGGTCTTTCGGGAAACAAGCTTCTGGCCATGCGCGGTGTTGCACAGGCTCGTCTGGACGGAACTGTTCCCAGCCGCGCGGAGGCTGGGAGCATGACGGATGAAGAACTGATCGCGCGTCTCGTGACCCTGCGAGGAATCGGACGCTGGACCGTCGAGATGCTGCTGATGTTTACGCTGAACCGCCCGGACGTGATGCCCGTCGATGATTTTGGCGTTCGGGAAGGTTGGCGGCGCCTGCGGGGGATGGAACTGCCTCCCAAACCAAAAGCGCTGAAAGAAGAGACGGCCCGCTTTTCCCCCTATCGATCAACCTTGGCCTGGTACTGCTGGCGTATGGCGGAAGAAGGAAAAAAGACGGCTCCCAATCCTCTGACGGCCTGAGGTGGATCAGGATGCTTCCATGACAACTGGCATCGTCGCCATGAACTGACGGGTGTCTTCGGGAGAAAGGGGGCGGGACAGCAGATAACCCTGAACCTCCGTGCAGCCTAGACGTTTGAGATAGGAGAGCTGCTCCTGACTTTCCACACCTTCCGCGGTCACGGCTACGCCCAGATCGATCGATAGATCAACCACGGCGCGCACGATGGACGCTGCGCGGGATTCGCGGAGCATGTCCCTGACGAACAGACCATCCAGCTTGATTTTTGAGAATGGGAAGAAGCGCAGATATCCGAGAGACGAGAAGCCCTTGCCGAAATCGTCGAGCGCAATGGAAATCCCGGCGCTCTGCAGGCGGCTGAGCAGCGTGAAGGTTGCGGCATCCGGCTCCATGAAGATGTTTTCGGTCATCTCGATCTGAAGGCAGCGGGCGGGAAAGCCGGTTTTTTCCAAAACCCGGAACGTGTCCTTGAGGAAGGTTGGGGCCTCAAGCTGCCCGACGGAGACATTGATGGACAGCACCAACCCGTCTTCCCATTCGCTGGCAAAGAGGCAGGCCCGTTCCATGACATAGACGCCGAGCTTCTGGATCAGTCCGGCTTCCTCGGCAAGCTGGATGATCCGCTCGGGGGGGACGCGGCCATATTCGGGATGGGACCAGCGGATCAGCGCCTCGAACCCGCAGAGCTTCTGGCTCTGGGTGTTGAAGAAAGGCTGATAGACAATGCCCAGACCGCCTTCCTCCAACGCCTGGGGGAGCGCACGGATCAGGTCCCGGTTTCGTTTGGCGACGGTTCGCAGTTCCGGGTTGTAGAAGCGATGCGTGTGGCCTCCGAGGCTCTTGGCCTCGTAAAGCGCCAGATCGCTGGCTTCCAGCAGGCTTCCCACACGTTCCGAGCCGCCGATGGACAGCACGATTCCTACGCTGAGGCCGACTGCGCAGCGCACACCTTCGCCCACCCGGATGGGCACGTTCGTCAGCGCATTGATCAGCCCGGACGCGGTGGCAGAAGCTTGGGCTGGTGTTGTCTGGCGTTCAAGCAGCATGAATTCGTCGCCGCCAAAACGGTAGAGCCTGTGGCGCTCGCTCAGGGTGCGGCTCAGGACAACCGTGACTTTCCGGAGCATTTCGTCGCCGGCGGAATGGCCGTGCCGGTCGTTGATCTGTTTGAAGCCGTCCAGATCGAGGTTGAGCAGTGCAAACGCTTCTCCTGTGCGTGCGGCCTCGATGAGGTAGGTTTCCATATCATCGAGGAAAGCGCCGCGGTTGGGCAAACCGGTCAGCAGATCATGCCGTGCCCTGAAAGACGCGCTTTCCTGCGCCCAGTGCGTCTGGGTCACATCCGTTCCAACGCCACGATAGCCGACGAAGATGCGGTCCTGAAAAACCGGACGCCCGCTGAGCGACCAGAAGCGCTGCTGACCCTGCAGGGTGCCGGACACCACGATGTCGCGGAAGAAAATCCGGTTGTCGAGGCACTGCCGCAGACGTCCAAGCCCTGTCCGTTCATCGCCGTCAAAAGCGGCCGGGCCGGCCAGATCAGACAGGATGTCAAAGAAGATGCGGGTTTCAAGCCACTCGCGGCTGTTGCCGAAGGCCGAGGCCAGACTGGCTGACACATTGCGCAGGCTTCCGGACGCGCAGGTCTCCCACAGCCAGTCGCCAGTGTCGTCATCCGCGTTGCGGAGCAGGAGCTGGACGATGCTGTTGCGCTGTTCGAGGGAATACCGGCTGACCAGAAAAGCCGTGAACAGGGTGCGGACGGCCATCGTCAGGGACAGGACAAAGAACAGATAAACCGCCATTTCGATGGCGATGTAAAAATAGAAAATGCCGTGGTCGATCGTCCATGCTTCGAACAGGGCACCGCCGCAGGACAGAATGAGCATGGAGGCAATGATTTCCCCCATGCCCGTCAGAGGAACCAGTGTAATGGTCGTCGCGGTCAACCCGACCATGATGCCGGCGACCAGAACCCGGTCATTCGCGTCTCCGTAAGGAAATACGACCGGAGGCAGGGTGACCCAGCACAGGGCGAATGCGAAATTCAGACCCTTGAGAATCCATGACTGCCGGGTGTCGACCAGTTTTTCGGTGGGGATTGCATAAAAGCAGATGTTGTAAAGTGCGAGCAGGAGCAGGACTGTTCCGCACAGAATCGCGCCGTAAAAAGGATAGTTCCGCATCAGGCAAAGGCCTGCGATCGGGCCACAGCTGATCTGGGGGACGAAATGGAAGAAGTTCAGACCGCGCAGAACTCTGCAACGCGAAAGGCGGATCTCTTCTTCTGCGCCTGCCGGGATCTCGGCCCGGAAGGGAAAAAGTCGCGCAAACCGCATTTGTTTCAGCAGGGTCAGGACGGCTGTCATTATGTCGCGCATGGCGGGAAGGCGACAACGGGAGCCGGTGAGACAGGCAAAGACATCATGAACCTTCCCAATAGCGGAGGAGGGGGCCACGATGACAGGAATTTATGAAGTTTTTCTTTGCAGAGAGCGAATCTGTTGCAGGCAACATCTCCGCGCCTCGGGTATGGCGCCCCGGACACGGAGATAGCTGTTAAAGAGTTAAGGTTTCGTTAGTGTGCCATTTCCGGCGTCGTGGCGTAAATCTCGTGGCTGGCTTTTTCAAACATTTCAATGCATTCGCGCATATTGGCTGTCAGCGCGGCACGGGTGATGTCCGGGTCGTTGGACGGATAATACCCGCGGGCCAGATCCTCATCGATTTCCAGATGGGACGGGCCGTCATGTTCGTGCTCATCATGCGCCAGACCCCATGTCCAGTGCTTCTTTGCGAACAGGTTGGTGAATTTCGGTGCATGGCACAGATAGGCGGCCAGCTCTTCGGCGATGTATTCGACGGCTGCGAGCCAGGAGAAGAAGACCACGGGATCTTCACTGTCTGCATTGGCGATCAGCTTCTGGACCGTGGGAAGCGTGTCGTAATGCGTTCCGTACAGGTCGAGGCCGAATTCTTTTGCGCCATCGGCCCAGAGAATGGCGTGTGAGCCTTCTTCTTCCTTCATTTCCCGCACGGCTTCACGCGCTTCTGAAAAGAAGGTCTTGATCCGGGTCTGCCCGAAGCGCTGGACGAGCGGTTTGATGGGAAGATGGCCGACGCGCACGTCAATAGCGCGCTCGAAAGCCTGAATAAAAGGCCACCAGCCGATCATCATGGCCTTAATAGTCTCTTTATCGCCATGGGCTGCGCCCCGGGCCAATGCGGAAGAATAGATTTTCTCCCGTGTAAAGACACGCATTTCGGCACGATTTACCAAGGGCTCGGAGAACAGTAGAGCGTACATCCGCGTAATCCTGAAGAAGTTTATTACATGCGCCGTTCCGGCAGTGATGTTGTAGTCGTTAATTTTTCAGAAAAGTAACTTTTTTACTTTAATTATAATTGAATTTTTTTAAATTACCAAAATATTAATATATTAGATTTTCACTATGTTGCTTAATCGAAACGATTTGATTCCTGAAAAACTGCCGTCTATCTGATTGATTTGATTTCGTAACGTCTTTTACCGGGCTGGAATCTGAAGAAATTCCATCATTTCTTTCAGAAAAGCCCGGGGCTGTTCCACATGCAGCCAGTGCCCGGCATCGGGCAGGGAGCGGATCAGCGCCTGCGGGAAGAGCGCCCGGATATGATCGTGATGTTCGGGCAGGACATAGGGCGAGGCTCCGCCGCGCAGAAAAAGAACAGGCCCTTCGTAAGGGGCAATCTGAAGGTCGGGCCAGCTTTCGATGTCATGAATGTCGCGGGAAAGCGCGTCAAAACCGATGCTCCAGCCCGGAGAATCGCCCAGCCGGATGTTTTGCAGCAGGAGTTCGGCGACGGGACGGCTGCCTGTGATGGGCTCCAGAAGAGCCAGCCCTTCCCGCCGCTCCAGCGAGGGAGGGAATGTGAGGGTTTCGAGCTTCGAGATCATCTCGCGTTGCCCATGTCCTGTTCGGGCCGGGGCGATGTCTGCAACGAGCAGCTTCGTGACACGCTCCGGGGCGGCGAGGGCGAGCATCATGCCGACCTTGCCTCCCATGGAGTGTCCGACGACCGCAAAGCGCTCGATTCCCAGATCGTCCAGCGTTTCCAGAACGTCCTGTGCCATGAGGGCATAGCTGGCGGGGCCGTGCGGGCTGTGGCCGTGGTTGCGCAGATCCAGCGCCAGCGTCCGGAAGGTTGCAGACGCGCCGCGTTGGAGAAAGCCGAGATTCCGGGCCCGCCCGAACAGTCCATGCAGGAAAACGACCGTCTCCGGGCCTTCGCCGCGTTCGATGGCATGCAGTTTCATCGGTGATCCTTCCATGACAGCTGTTGATCGGCAGCGCGCTTGCCGTCAAACAGGATCACACCTGCCGCCCGGGAGCCCGCTTGTCCACCAGTCCCGCCCCTTTTCAGGACCGTTCGCGCATCCTGCGCCAGCGGTTGAACCGCTTTCAGGCGCGGCTGTTTCCTCACGCCCCCCTGAATCTGCGGACACTGGTGCGTGGCAACGAGATCTGGCTGAGCGTGCTGGCTGGGTTTGTCGGAATTCTGTCGGGGCTGTGTGTGGTCGTCATGACCCATCTCACGTTCTGGATGCACAGACTGCTTTTTGGCGTTTCGGGTGTGTCTGGTGGTCATCTGTCCGGGCTGAGCGCCCTGCCTCCTCTTCGCACAGTTGTTGTGTTGAGTGGTGGTGGGCTGATGATCGGCCTGTTCGGGGTGCTGATCGCAAAAATTATGCCGCGCAGCCCTGTGGACCCCATCGAGGCGAATGCGCTGCATGGCGGACGTATGTCGGTACGGGACAGTCTGGTCATTGTCTGTCAGACGGTTCTGTCCAATGGCGTGGGCGGCTCCATCGGGCTTGAAGCCGGGTTTACCCAGATCGCGGCAGCGTTTGGCTCGCGGATCGGGCGCTCCTTCCGGGTGCGTCGTGAGGATCTGCGGGTGCTGGTGGGAGCCGGGACCGGGGCCGCGATCGGGGCGGCGTTCGATGCGCCAGTGGCTGGTGCGTTCTATGCGTTTGAACTGGTGATTGGGTCTTATTCTCTGGGCAGTCTGTCCCCTGTGGCCGTGGCAGCGTTGGCGGGTGTGGGCGTGACGCGCTTTCTGGGCAGTGTGCCGCCGGGCATCGTTATTCCGTCTCCCGGAGACCTGTCGTGGGAAGGAACGGCCGGCGCAGTTCTCATCAGTGTTCTCACGGCGCTGACGGCCATCGGGCTGATGTTCTGCGTTACACAGACGGAGGGGTTGTTCCGGCGCATGCCCGGCCCGGTCTGGCTACGTCCGGCGGTGGGCGGGCTGATCGTGGGAGGGCTGGCAACGCTCCATCCGTCCGTTCTGTCCGCAGGGCATGAAGCAATGCGGACAGTCTTTGCGGGGAATGTTACCGCGCGAATGGCCGTCGTGCTTTTGCTCCTGAAAGCGCTGGCATCGTGCCTGTGTATCGGGTCGGGGTTTCGCGGGGGGCTGTTTTTCGCCTCATTGTATCTCGGATCACTGGCCGGGACGATCTATGGCACGCTTCTGGCGCCGCTGGGCGTTGCGCCGGATTCCGTTACGGCCTGCGCGTTGATTGGCATGAGCGCCATGGCCGTGGCGGTCATTGGTAGTCCCATGACGATGGTGTGCCTGATGCTGGAACTGACCGGCAGCGTGTCCATGAGTGGTGCCACGCTGGTGGCCGCAGTGCTCTCCCTGCTCACGGTGCGGCGCCTGTTCGGCTACAGCTTTGCAACATGGCGCTTTCATCTGCGGGGCGAATCCATCCGCTCTGCAGTCGATATCGGCTGGATGCGCTCTCTGAATGTGCGCCGGATGATGCGTGGACAGGTCCGGACCCTTCCGGCGGAGACGTCCGTAAGCCGGGCGCAGACGCTGTTGCCACCCGGTTCGGCCCAGCGGATCGTGCTGCTTGACGAAGCGGGTCATTATGACGGCATCGTTCATCTGGCGGAACTGCATGCTGCGCCTTCCGACCAGACGCCGATCAGAACGCTGGCCCTGTTCCGTAACGCCATGCTCACACCGCTCATGAATGTCCGCGAGGCGATCGAACTGTTCGAAAAAGCCGAGGCCGATGCGCTTGTGGTCGTCGAGGACCCGCAGTCCCGGCAGGTGATCGGAACTCTGACCGAACAGCACGCCCTGCGCCGCTATGCTGAGGAACTTGAACGCAGCCGCAGAAGCCTCGCGGGCGACGACAGCCTGCCAACCTGACCCGGCTCCGGCTTGCCCCCTTGGCATCGGGCCGTTCCCGCTTCAACATATAGTCCTATCAGATGCCCGTTCCGGGCGTTCTAACCGGAGATTTTCCCATGACCGCGACCCCCGAATCCCGCCTCGCTGCCCTCGACATCACGCTGCCGGTCGCAGCTGCTCCGGTTGCGAACTACGTCACGACCGTGCGGACGGGAAATCTGCTCGTCGTGTCCGGTCAGCTCCCGCTGGTGGACGGCAAGCTGCTTATTACGGGCAAGCTCGGTGACGAAGTTTCGGCCCATGCCGGTGTGGCCTGTGCCCGCGCCTGCCTTATCAATGTTCTGGCGCAGGCCAAGGCCGCGCTCGACGGCGATCTTTCCCGTATCACGCGCGTTGTCCGTCTGGGCGGCTTCATTGCCTGCACGCCGGAATTCACCGACCACGCCACCGTCATGAACGGTGCCTCCGATCTGGCTGTGGACGTGTTCGGTGACGCCGGACGCCATGCACGCTCCACCATCGGTGTGCCGAGCCTGCCCGTGAATGCCCCGGTCGAAGTCGAGGCGCTGTTCGAAATCGCCTGATACGGGAGAGACCGAATGGGAGAAACGGACACCATGCCGTCCCCCGACTGGAGCCTGAGCCTTCATGCCTCGATCCACGAGATCGGGGCCGAAGCCTGGGACGCCTGTGCGGGAGCGGAGAATCCGTTCGTCTCCTTCGGTTTTCTGTCCGCCCTTGAAGACAGCGGTTCCGTCGCGGACCGCTCGGGCTGGCTGGTCCGTCATGCCGCTTTGCGCGCGCCGGACGGCTCCATCGCAGCCCTCGCCCCGCTTTATGGAAAATCCCATTCCTGGGGCGAGTATGTTTTCGACCAAAGCTGGGCCCGCGCCTATGAAGCCGCGGGCGGGCGTTATTATCCAAAATTCGTCTGCGCTGTTCCGTTTTCACCGGTTCCCGGACCCAGACTCCTGTTGCGTCCCGATCTGCCTGATCCGCAAGCCGTGGCGCAGGCTCTCGCCGCCGTGCTTATTCAGGCGACGGCGCAACTCGGCCTGTCCTCCCTGCACGCCAATTTCTGTGACGTGGCTTCGCTCGATGCCTTCACCGAGGCGGGTTATCTGCCGCGAACAGGCCTTCAGTATCACTGGCAGAATAACGGCTACACAACGTTCGATGATTTTCTGGCCGCGCTGTCGTCCCGCAAACGCAAGTCCATCCGCAAGGAACGCAGCGCCGCCCAGTCCTGTGGTTTGACCTTCAGCACGCTCCGCGGAAACGACATCACGCCGGAAGACTGGAGAGCATTCTACCGCTTCTACCAGTCCACGATCGACCGCAAATGGGGCAGCGCCTATCTGACGGAGCGCTTCTTTCCCATGCTGTCCGAACGCCTCGGAGACCGCGTGGTCCTGATGATGGCCCATCATGACGGAAAAGCTGTCGCCGGGGCCCTGAATTTTATGGGGGCGGATGCATTGTTCGGGCGGAACTGGGGCTGCGAGGGGGACTGGCCCTTCCTGCATTTCGAGCTGTGTTATTACCGCGCGATTGCTTTCGCCATCGAACACGGCCTCTCCCGCGTCGAAGCCGGGGCGCAGGGTGAACACAAGATCCAGCGCGGCTATCTCCCGAGCTTCACCCATTCCGCCCATGCCATTCTCGATCCCGGTCTGCGACAGGCGGTCGCCGCCTTCGTGGACGAGGAGCGGACGGTCCTGCAGGCACAGGCGACGGAACTGCTGACTCTTTCACCATATCGTCACAGCGAGTCGGGTTAAGGACGTTCGTTTAACGATTGGGAAAGCTTTGTGCCGTTACGCTGTGCTCCGAAATCGGGATTGACCGGAGCCTGTAACGCCCATGGAGAACAGTACCTATATCGCGCTTTCGCGCATGGATGCCCAGCAGCGCGCCATGTCTGTGGTTGCGGACAATATGTCGAACGCATCGACCGTGGGCTACAAACGCGAAAATGTCCTCTTCAGTGACTTCCTGTCCCATCAGCACGGCTCCAAACAGGCCGAAGGTGCGGATACGGAATCCTATACGCAGGACCGTGCGACATATCGGGACTTTCAGCAGGGCGACATGCAATCCACTGGCAATCCGCTGGATCTGGCGCTTGGAGGCGAAGGTTATTTTCAGGTCCGTACCGCCAATGGTGTGCGCTTGACCCGGGCAGGGCGGTTCGAGGAACAGCAGGACGGCGCCGTCGTTGATGAAAGCGGCAATGCCCTGCTGGACCGGGACGGACAGCCGATCGTTATTCCCCAGGCCGACCACCGCATCACCATTTCCGCCGATGGCGTGATCTCGACCGAAACGGGCGAACAGGGTCAGATCGGCATCGTGACGGCACAGGACGACAACAAACTTCAGGCCGAAGGCAGCAGGCTTCTGCGGACGGAGCAGCCCACAACCGCTGTGGAACGGCCCAATATCGTGCAGGGCATGGTGGAAGGCAGCAACGTCCAGATGATGACCGAAGTCACGAAAATGATGGAAATCCAGCGGAATTTCCAGTTCATGGCGCAGTTCGTAGATGCCGAAGCCACGCGCCAGAAAAACGCCATCGACAAGATCGTTCAGGTTTCGGCCTGATTATTTCCCCTGACGGGACAAGGATAATTTTCCATGCGCGCACTCGACATCGCCGGAACGGGCATGCAGGCCCAGCAGACCAACGTCGAAACGATTTCCAATAACATCGCGAACATGAGCACCACGGGATATAAACGCTCCCGCGCCGAGTTTCAGGATCTGATCTATCAGAATCTCCGTCGCGTGGGCGCAAGCTCTTCCGATACCGGGACGACTATTCCCGCCGGCGCACAGGTCGGCCTCGGTGTGAAGACGGCGGCGATCTATCGCATTAACGATCAGGGCAGTCTTGAGCAGACGAGCAACTCCCTTGATATGGCGGTTCAGGGGCGCGGTTATTTTCAGGTCCAGCTTCCTTCGGGACAGCTTGCCTATACCCGCGACGGCACGTTCTCGATGGACAATAACGGTTCTCTCGTGACCGCAGACGGCTATCTCATCAGCCCGACGATCACGATCCCCAACAATGCCCAGAGCATTTCGATTGATCAGTCCGGTCAGGTCAGTGTGCAGATCGCCGGGCAGAACAACACGACGCTTGTTGGCCAGCTTCAGCTTGGCATCTTCACCAACGAAAATGGTCTGGCTGCGATGGGGCAGAACCTGTTCACGCAGACGACGGCCTCTGGCGATGCCATGATGGGTAACCCTGAAGCCGTCGGCTACGGCAGCATCATGCAGGGTTATGTCGAAAACTCGAACGTCAATGTCGTGACCGAAATCACTGACCTCATTACGGCACAGCGCGCCTATGAAATGAACAGCAAGGTCATCACCGCATCTGATGACATGCTGAAAACCGTCACCAATCTGGGCGGCGCTTAAAAGATGAACCGCGCCCTGCTGACGGGTGGCATTCTGCTATTGGCAGGGTGCGGGGCATTTTCCTTTGTGTCGGCGGCGACGTTACGCACGACAGTCAATGTCGATCATCCACGTATGCGTTTGTCTGACTTGTTCGATGATCTAGGCAAGGGGCAGGACACCGAAATCGGAGATGCTCCGGCGCTTGGAGCCAGTTATGTGGTGGGTGGTCCGCAGTTGACGGCTATTGCCGCACAGTTCGGCGTGGACTGGCCGGATGCTTCGCCTCTGGTGTCTGTGACCGTAACCCACACGGCGCGGATGATTGCGGCAGATGATGTCCTGCCTGTTGTCCGCGAAGGACTTGAACTGCCCTCCGAGGCACGGGTGGAAGTGGCGCTGACGGGGTTCAAGCCCGTGGCAGTTCCGATGTCGGATCAGGGCGCACCCACCATTCTGCATATTGACCGTCCGCCGCATGGCAGCGAGCATTTTACGGCCCGGCTTGAGGTGCCTTCTGCCAAAGGCGGGCAGGGAACGGCTTTCAATGTGAGTGGCACGGCGACCATGGAAGTGCGTGCGGTGACCCTGCGTCACGCCATGCATCTGGGGCAGCCCATCCTGCCAGACGATGTCACCATGACGTTTGTCCGCGTCGGTCTGATTCCGGATGATGCGCTACAGGACCCTGAGGATGCGGTGGGGTTGGAGGCGCGTGGCGTGCTTGCCGCCGGTCAGGTTCTCAGTGTGTCGCAGCTCGCACATCCCCAGCTTGTCCATCGCGGCTCGCCTGTCGTGGCGACGTTTTCCGGTCAGAGCCTTCACCTGACGGTGTCTGGAACCGTTCTGGAAACAGGCGGGAAAGGCGATACCGTGCATGTTTACAATGCCAGCAGCCATATGGTTCTGACAGGGCGTGTTGTGGACCGGACGGAAGTGGAAGTCATTCCCGGCATCATGCCACTTTCCGCTGACAGCAGAACCCATCAGCAGACGACGGCTCTTCCGTCGCTCTGACGGGCAGCCGCCGCTGCCCGTCAGGACGGTTTTTTTACTGCGTCAGATAGGTGTCGAACCAGTGGATGGTCCGCTGTACGGCATCGTCCCAGGACTTTGGATCGCTCATACCGTGGCCCTGTCCCGGATAGATGACGAGCGAACTCGGCACATGCAGGGTCTGGAGCGCATGGAAAAATTCCTGACTCTGGGGCATCGGGCATTCTTCATCCGCAGAGCCGACGAAAATGAAGGTCGGAGTATGAGCCTGTCGGATATAGAGAATGGGTGAGGAATGGGCGTAGATGTCCGGGTCGTCGTAGACGGATTTTCCGAAGAAGGGCACCATCCAGCTATCGATGTTGTTTTCACCGTAATAGGACAACCAGTTTGAAATTCCGGCTCCGGCAACAGCGGCCCGGAAGCGGTTTGTCTGGGTGACGCTCCACATCGTCATGTAGCCGCCATAGGAAAATCCGGTCAGGCCCAGACGGTGGTCGTCGACAGGCGCGATTTTCTCAACCGCATCAATCCCGCGCAGGACGTCGCGCAGATCGCCATGTCCGAAATCCCGACGGTTTGCTGCGGTAAAGGCTTCGCCCTGTCCGTAGCTTCCCCGTGGGTTGGGCATGAAGACGTCATAACCCGCATTCAGAAGCGCCATCGCAAGCTTGCTGTTATCGCGGAAATAGCGCGGGTTGGAGGCGCTGGACGGTCCGCCATGAACATAGGCGATCATCGGGACCTTACCGTTCTTCTCCATGCCCGGCTTGCGCGTCAGGGGTTCCAGAAGCCAGCCCTGCACGGAATAGCCATCGCTTTTCCATGTCAGACTGCGCGCCTTGAGATGCGCCGGAAGGGCTGCATTGTCCTGATTGACGGGTTTCCATTGTCCAATGGGACCAGCGGCGATTTCCGGGGCCTTTTCAAAGCTCTGCCGGATAATGGCGGTGTGCTGCCCGGCACAGGACAGGCTTGGTTCGGAACGCCCGTTAGACAGCATCATGGTCTCTTCCCACAACGATCTCAATCCGCCTTGGAGGGACCAGATAACGCTGCGGTCTCCCTTGAGACCTGTTGCAATGAGGCCCGGTCCACACTCCCAGGAAAGGTCGGTGACGGTGGCCTTCAGCCCTGGTGTCAGATTGACGGGTTTCGCGCCAGCTTTGGTCAGATCCAGACTGTAAGCATCGCCGCCAATCGCTCCGTAGTCACTCATCAGGCCGCCGATGAAGGAGACCTGTTTTCCATCAGGAGAGACGCGCGGAAGGTTGAGCTGCTGTTCCTGAGGCGGGGTGTAAAGAACGGTGTCCGTCCCATTTGCGATGGCGTGGAGCTTTGCAATCCACCAATGATCGTCTCCGTTTCCCGGAGCAGCAGTGGCGACAAAGCCCTCGCCGTCCGGGCGCCAGTCATACTCATAAACATACAGATTGGCGGGCGACTGCCAGTTCAGATGGCCATTTTCGATCGTAGCGATCCGCTGTTCGTCGATCTGTGCATTGATTTCCCCGGTCGGGGCTGCGCCTGCCTCCATTGCGCCGGGCTGTCGATGGGCATTTTCGATCGCCAGAACGCCAAGCTGCCCTTTGGGTCCATAAGACAGGGACTGAAGGGTTCCCTTGAAGGTCAGGACCTGTGTTGCGTGGTGACCATCCTTGTCCGTCTGCCAGACAGACAGGGTTTTGACGGAAGGATCTTTCAGAACATAGGCCAGTGCCTGCCCGTCCCGACGCCAGGCGAACGCGCTTGCTTCACAGCCATGACACAGAGCCAGATTGCTGCGGGCTCCGGAGGGGAGGGTATACAGCACAGGCTGGGAAATGGTGCTTGTTGCAGGCTCCCCGACGGGTTCCTGCAATGACAGCAGTCGGCTTCCATCGGGAGAGATGGAGATATGGTCGAAAAGCTGAACAGGGGCGGCAAGGGCCATCGTGGGGAACAGCGCGGCCAGCAGGGCGACGCGACGATAAGGGATCATGGTTTTCAGGTCCGTCTGGCGGAAGGGGCGGAGGTATTATGGCGGCGCAGCAGCCCGAGCAGCCAGTGGCACAGGCGCTTCGTTCTCGTACCGATGGCATCCATCCAAAGATAGACGATTGGGGTGGTGTAAAGGGTCAGAAGCTGGCTGACGACCATGCCACCGAGAATGGAAACACCAAGCGGACGGCGCATTTCTGCCCCATAACCGTTGCTGATGATGAGCGGGACCGCCCCGAGTGCGGCGGCGAGGGATGTCATCAGGATGGGGCGGAAGCGGGTGATGGAGGCCTTGAAGATGGCATCTTTCGGGGAGAGTTTCTCGACACGTTCGGCATGGATGGCGAAGTCGATGACGAGAATGGCGTTTTTCTTGACGATGCCCGTCAGCAGGATGATGCCGATCATGGCGATGATGCTGAAGGACTCTCCCGCGATCCACAGCCCCAGAACTGCGCCGATGCCGGCAGAGGGCAGGGTGGAGAGGATCGTGATGGGATGGATCAGGCTCTCGTAAAGAATGCCCAGCACGATGTACATCACGGCAATGGCGGCAAGGAACGCTAGGGCGCCATTGATCATAAGCTTGCGCGTATCGCCGGCTGTTCCGGTGAAGTCGCCCAACACGCCATCGGGGGCGTGTGTGCTCTGCATGGTCTGTTTGATGAGCGCGACCGCATCGTTGTAGCTCACGCCCGTCGCCAGATCGAACGAGATGTTGGCGGAATAATAGTTGCCGCGATGGGTGATATCGAGCGGCTGCGGCTTCCACAGGATGGACGCGACGTTCATCAGCGGGATCATGGTTTCGATCGAAGATGAGACGGCGGAACCGCTGGAGGTATTGCCGGACAACTGGTTGGCCAGCGAGTTCTGGATGGAGGCCGTTGCGAGAGATGTGAAACTACTGGCGGAGGTGCTGGAGTCGCTGCGGGCGCGGATCAGGTTGGAGGCCACGCCACCCGCTGCTGTCCCTGCGGAAGTGGAAATCCAGACCTGATGAAGCGTCTCGGGGTCCATCCGGTATTTCGGCGCCAGCACCATGACCACGCGGTGCTCGGTCGTGGGCAGGTGGATCGTGGAGACGATGGCCTGACCATAGGAATCGTACAGGACGTTCTGGATTAACTGCGGGGTGACGCCATAGCGCGCTTCCGTATCGCGCTGGACGGTGATGTAAGCCGCGACGGATTGCCCCTCGGTCGTGGACGAAATATTGACCAGCTTTCCAGAGGCGCGCAGAGCGTTCAGCAGGATCGGGACATAACCGAACAGGTCCGAGACATTGTCTCCGCGCAGGACGTAGCGGTAGCTGCCGGTGTTCTTGGAACTGCTGCCGCCCTGACTGCTGCCGCCCACACTCCAGAACGAGACGTCCGCTCCGGGTTCGTTGGGCACACGTTTGCGGATGCGGTCCAGAATGGTTTCGGCGGAGACGCGTTCGTCCTTTTCCTTCAGATGGATATAAAGTTCGCCGCTGTTTTTATCGTCGCTAAAAATGGTGGTGGACGTGACATCGGGGTCCGTCTGGGCGATGGCGCCGATTTCCCGCAGACGCCGGTCGATTTCCTGAAAGGACATCGTGGGGTCGCCCTTGATGCGTCCCGCCAGCAGCGACATGTCCTGTGACGGGATGAATTCCTTGGGCATCAGCACGATGGAGCCGATCAGCACCACGAAGCTCAGCGGCAGCGTCATGCCCATCAGGACCGGGTGACGCAGACACCAGTGCATGGAGCGGCCATACTGCTTCAGCGTCCAGTCCAGCGAGGCTTCCGTGAGGAACGCGATAGAGCCGATCAAGCCTTTGCGGGGCTGATCGCCGTGGTCGATTTCCAGCATCCGCGCGCACATCATCGGCGTCAGCGTGAGGGAGAGCCACATGGAAATGACGATGGCGGAAATCATCGTCATGCAGAACTCGAACATGATCGAACCCGCTCCGCCCGGCAGAAACAGCAGCGGGATGAAGACTGCGACCAGAGAGGCGCTGATGGACAGGACCGTAAAACCGATCTCCGAAGAGCCGACCAGACTGGCCGTGTAACGGTCTTTTCCTTCCTCCATATGCCGGGCAATGTTTTCCAGCACGACAATGGCGTCATCGACCACGAAGCCGACCGCGATGGTCAGGGACATGAGCGACAGGACATCGAGCGTGAAGTTGAACGCTGCCATCGCCGCCAGTGTGCCGGAGAGTGCGATGGGGACCGTCACGGCCGGGATGAGCGTCGTGACGAATCTGCGGAAGAACAGCAGGATCACGAGTACGACCAGCACGACGGATAGGATCAGCGTCAGTCGTGCATCCGCCAGCGATGCCCGGATGGAGCGGGATGTATCGAGGCCCACGACCAGATTGACGTCCGCAGGCAGCGCATCACGCAGATGCGTCAGGTTGGCGTTGATGCCGTCCACGATGGCCACGGTATTGGCATGGGGCTGCGCGGTGACGACCAGTGTAACGGCACGGTGTCCGTTGATGTAGCTGGTCTGATAAACGTCCTGCACGCTGTCGGTGACGGTGGCGATGTCGCTCAGCCGGACGGGATAGAAGTCGTTGCGGTATGCGATGATCAGGTCCCGGTACTGGGCTGCGTTAACGGCCTGATCGTTGGTGGACAGCATCATCCGCTGGCCATTGCTGTCGATAAAGCCCTTGGGCGTGAAAGCATTGGCCGAGGCAAGAGCGGTGCGGATGTCTTCCAGACCGATGCCCCATTTATAGAGCGGGTTGGGATTGAGTTCGACGCGCACGGCGGGATTCGTCGATCCCACGACCTCCACACGCCCCACGCCCTTGACCTCGGCCAGCAGCGGCTTGATGCGGATATTGGCGATATCGTAGAGTTCCGCCTGTGTTTTCTGGTCTCCGGTCAGGCTCATCAGATAGACTGGGAAGCCGCCGCCATCCATTTTGAAAGCCTGCGGGTCGGCGTCCATGGTTCCAGTTGGCAGGTCAGCACGCGCGGCACGAAGGGCCGCCTGTGTGTCACGCAGGGCGCCGTCGATGTTCCGCGACGACGAGAACTCCAGAAAAATCTGGGCCTGTCCGGCACTGGTGTCGGATTCGATGCTTTCCAGATCCGCAATGGACCCGAGCCTGCGTTCCAGAGGCGTTGTGACGGAGGTTGCCATCTGTTGCGGGTCCGCGCCCGGCTGGGTTGCCACGACCATGATGGAGGTTGTGGTCATGTCCGGCATCGTGGCGACGGGCAGGAGCGGATAGCAGATCAGTCCAGCCATGAAGATGGCAATGGACATCAGTGTCGTCGCGACCGGGCGGTCTATGAACAGGCGGCAGAAATTCATGCGGTCAGTTTATCCACAAAACCGCGTTTCAGGTCATTACTGATAGGACACAAAATGTCAGTTCTTCAGTGTGCGGGCCGTCAGAAGTCCGGCATGCCTGCCGGTTTGGCGGAGGGTTGGGTGACGTAATAGCGTTCTGCCAGACGGGGGGGCAGCAGATCCATCAGCCGGGAGCCGATGACCAGCCATGCCGGAAAGATTACCCGGCGCGTCTGGCGCAGCGTTCCGCGCAGGATCCGGCGCACGGCCTCTTCCGTGGACACCAGACCCGGCATGGCAAAGCGGTTCTGCTTCACCATGGCCGTATCCACAAATCCGCAGCACACGCTGGTCAGGCTGATGCCGAAATTACCCAGCCGGGCCGCATTGGCCACGATGAAACGGTCCAGCGCAGCCTTGGATGCGGAATAGGCCGGCGTGCCGGGGTAACACACGAACCCCGCGACAGACGCCATCACGCAGATCCGCCCCCGCAGATTTTCGTCGTTTCGCTCTTGGCCGCGCATAGCCGCGACGACTGGAAAGAACGTGTTGAGCGTTCCAGTCAGGTTGATGTCGAGCATGTCGCGGACGCGCTCTTCACGCTCCAGAAGCAGACCATCGGTGTCGGTATGCGGCAGTCCGCCCGTGATGCCCGCACAGAGAAACGCCATATCGAGCCGATCTGCGGAAGCGGCGGCGACCCACTCCGCCATGCCCTGCCGATCGCGCGTGTCCAGCACGGCCGGAACCGCTCTGGCTCCCTGCCCCTCACAGTGTCGGGCTGTTTCCATCAGGCCATCTTCAGCGTGATCGCACAGATGCAGGGAAACGCCTGGCCGGGCCAGTTTCAGGGCAAGACCGCGTCCGATCCCGGATGCGGCCCCTGTAATCAGGATATTCATGGGGCCGATTTTAACAGAGTGTTTCCGCGAAGTGACCCCCGAAGGAGCGAAAACATCTCTTCTCCGTCAGGTTACTTCGCGGAGTTACAGTCCGAACGGGGTTTGGTGCCCGCAAGAAGCTGCCCGGCGAAGCTATGGGCTTCCGTAATCATGGCGGCAAGTGTGCCGTTATGGCTGGCGTCATGAATCCGGTGCGTCACGGGCGTTCCTGCGGCACAGAGACGCGCGACGAGGCGTTTCTGCTGGCTTGTGGAGGTGTGCAGATCCTGCGCGCCGGATTCGATCAGAACAGGCGACGGGAGGGAAAAGCCCGGATATTTCGCCCAGTCAAATGCCGGGGCCAGCACGCGGCCCGCTTCGGGTTCGAGCAGGGTTGCTGGCGTCAGGCCGGAGCGTTTGGCGATCGGGAAGAAGTCCGAAGCGCACATGGAGCCCGCATCATGCAAAAGGCGCTGGCCCCGCGGCGTGAAGGCCTCGTTGATGTCGGTGGACGGATCGGCCTCGACCAGCGACTGCCCGAGCGTCAGAAGTTCAGGCACGGCGGGGGAGAAGCTGTGCGGATTGGCGGGATGCAGAAGTTCCTGCGCCGCCTGTTCGTCCAGATAGGGTGGGGCGGCGGCGATCGTGCCTAGAATATGCAGATGCGGCGCATAGGTCGAGGCCATGGCCGCCGCCGCCAAAGCCGCCTGCCCACCCTGTGCATGGCCGTTCAGCACCACATTGTCCGACAGATCTGGAAGGCGTTCGCGGGCCGCGCGCACGGAATCCAGCACGCTCATGCCTTCCGAACGCGCATTCAACAGCAGCGGTGCGCCCGGCTCGCCCATGCCGGGATAGTCGGTCGCGACGATCGCAAAGCCCTGACGCAGCCATCCGTCATAGAAACGGGCCTGAACGATGCCGATTCCCATCACGGACGGCGCGCAGGTCAGGTGCAGGCCGCTCTCTCCATGCGCCCAGGCGAGAACAGGCCAGCCCCCCGCCGGAGCCGGACCGCGCGGGACCAGAACCTGCGCCGAAACGCGGACGAGCTGATGCGGGTTACGCGCATCCGTGCTGCGATAGGTCAGGCGATAGACGGAAGCCGGTTCATGGGACGGCACGGAATCCAGCCGGATCGCCTGCCCCGCCGAGACGGGCGCGCTGACGGACCAGTTGTCGCCGTCGTCATCCGAGGAGCAGCCGGACAGGGCGGCTCCGGCTGTCAGAAGCATGACGAGCGACGTCAGGGTGGTCAGCGGTTTATGGCGAAAAGAGCGGTACGGCATGGGCGGTCTGTCTCCGACAAGAAGCGTCTCTCATAGCAGTGCTCCGCGTCCTGTGGGAGCGGCCATATCCGGCGTTGCGTTTGGGGCCGGACTTGGAGAGCCGCCCATCCGGCGCTACAGAGAAGACCATTGACGCGCCGGTCCGACATGATCGGATCTGATACAACGAGGATAGCCATGACCGACACCATTCCCGATCGTCTCTCCGCCAGCCCTGACAGCCCGTATTACAACGAAGAGTTGCTGTCGCGCGGCATCGGTGTCCGCTTCAAGGGCGAAGAGCGCACTACCGTCGAGGAATACTGCATCAGCGAAGGCTGGGTGCGTCTGGCCGTCGGCAAAGCCATGGACCGTCGTGGCCGTCCGATGACGATCAAGGTCACGGGGCCGGTCGAGGTCTGGATCAAGGATTCCGAAGAAGACGCATGATGACACAGGCCAGCTCCACCGGGACCGCACCCCGCCGCATCGTTATCGACACCGATCCGGGTCAGGACGATGCCGTGGCCATCCTGCTGGCGCTGGCCTCGCCGGAACTGGCGGTCGAGGCCATCACGACCGTTGCTGGCAATGTACCCGTCGCCCTGACGACGAAAAATGCCTGCGCCCTGCTCGAACTGACGGGCCGGACCGATATTCCGGTGTTCGCGGGCGCGGCGCGTCCGCTGCATCGCGCGCCCATCAGCGCCGAGCATGTACACGGCGAAACGGGCATGGCGGGCGCCAATCTGCCCGAGCCGACGCTGCGTCCGCAGGCGATTGATGCCGCAACCTATCTCATGGACCTGCTGCGTCGTGAGCCCGAGGGCACGATCACGCTGGTCTGCCTGGGCCCGATGACGAATCTGGCGCTGGCCCTGACTCATGCACCGGACATCGCGTCCCGGATCGCGGGGATCGTGGCCATGGGCGGTTCCCAGCGCGAGGGCGGCAACATCACGCCGACCGCTGAATTTAACTTCTTCGTGGACCCTCATGCCGCCCGCATCGTCATGCGTTCCGGCATCCCCATCACGCTTCTGCCGCTGGATGTGACGCATCGCGCCATCGCCACACCGGCCCGCCTGAAGCCGATTGCGGCGGTTGGCTCGCCCGTGACGGACATGGTCGTGCGGATGCTGGGGGCGGAAGACCGGTTCGAGAAGCAGAAATATGGCTGGGAGGGCGGTGCGCTGCACGATCCGCTCACTATCGGCTTCCTGTTGTGGCCGCAGCTTTTTGCAGGGCTGCGCTGCAATGTGGAGATCGAGGTCGACGCGCCGCTATGCGTGGGTCAGAGTGTTGTGGATCTGTGGAACGTAACCAATCGCGTTCCGAACGCGTTATGGATCAATGACGTTGATGCAGACGCCTTCTATTCCCTGCTGACGGAAAGACTTGCCCTTCTGGACTAACGTCTTTGCCGTCACATCATGACGTTGGAGGACCCGAACATGGCAGACCCGACACATCAGGATCGTTTCTCAGTCGTCATCGTCGGCGGTGGTGCCGCTGGCATCACCATCGCAGCCCAGCTCAGACGCGAACGCGCCAACCTCTCGATCGCCATTATCGAGCCGTCCACGACCCATGCCTATCAGCCCGGCTGGACGCTGGTGGGGGCTGGTGTGATGACGCTTCCCGACACCTTACGGCAGGAAGGCGGACTGATCCCGCGCAATGTCGAATGGTTGCGGGACAGCGTTGAGAGCTTCCAGCCCGAAGCCAATACCGTGACACTGAAAGGCGGCCGCGTTGTCGAATATCGCCGTCTGATTGTCTGCCCCGGTCTTCAGCTTGACTGGGACAAGATCGAAGGCCTGTCCGAGACGCTGGGCCGCAATGGCGTGACGTCCAACTATTCGCGCGAAACGGTCGCCTATACATGGGAATGCATCCGGCATCTCGATGGTGGAAAGGCGCTGTTCACGCAGCCGCCCATGCCTATCAAATGTGCGGGCGCACCCCAGAAAATCGTCTATCTGGCCTGCGATCACTGGCGCCGCGAAGGTTCGCTCCACCGCACCGATGTCGATTTCTCGATGGCGGGCAATGCGCTGTTCGGCGTGCCCTATTACGTCCCGTCGCTCCAGCGCCAGATCGACTATTACGGTGTGAACTTGCACAAGCAGGAAAACCTGATCAAGGTGGATGGCGAGAAGCGCGAGGCCACGTTCCAGATCGTCGGGACGGACGAGACCGTCGTGCGGCCATTCGACATGCTCCATGTCGTGCCGCCGCAGAGTGCTCCGGATTTCATCAAGGCAAGCCCGCTGGCCAATGAAGCCGGGTGGCTGGACGTCGATCCGGCCAGCCTGCGTCATAAGACTTATGACAATATTTTCGGTGCCGGAGACGTTCTGGGCACCAGCAACGCCAAGACCGCCGCGGCTGCCCGCGAACAGGCTCCAGTCGTTGTGGAAAACCTGCTCGCCTCGCTTGATGGCCGCCCGCAGACGGGTAGCTATGATGGCTATGGCGCCTGCCCGCTGACCGTGTCTTATGGGAAGGTCGTGCTGGCCGAGTTCCTGTATGGCGGCAAGGTCGCGCCGAGTTTCCCGTATGACCAGCGCAAACCCAGCCGTTTCGCATGGTTCCTCAAGACGGAAGTCTTTCCGAAACTCTACTGGTACGGAATGCTCAGGGGCTACAACATCAAGGTCAAGCATACGCCCAAAGAAACGAGTTGAGTCTCTTTGGATCACTGAGCATTGCAACGGGGCGGATCAAAATCCGCCCCTTTTTTTATGTTCGTCTCGGGCTGCGGGCAAAAAAAGGGGGGCCGAAGCCCCCCTTTTTCCAGTTTTCCCTCTGATCGCAGGATCAGAAATGAACGCCGAGGTTCATCTGGAACGAACGGCCAATGATCGCATCATAGTAGCGATTCAGGCTGACCGTACCGGGATATTTCGGCAGCGCATTGGTGATGTTGTTCACCATGAAGTTGGCGCTGAAGTTCTTGGTGATGTCGTAGCCCAGCGTCAGGTTGAAGTAAGTCCAGGAAGGACGGTTGTTAGCAGCATAATAGTTAGACGGAACCTGAACGGCATATTTTGTTGGACCATACCAGATCGTCTGCCACTGAACCGAGAGCGGGCCGCGAATGTAGTTGGCATTCAGCGTGAAGCTGTCGTTTGGTGCACTCGTTGTACCAGACAGAAGATAGCTGCTGCCC
Source organism: Gluconobacter sp. Dm-74 (assembly GCF_018256135.1). Lineage (NCBI taxonomy): Bacteria > Pseudomonadati > Pseudomonadota > Alphaproteobacteria > Acetobacterales > Acetobacteraceae > Gluconobacter > Gluconobacter sp. Dm-74. The sequence continues at coordinate 172,816 of NZ_JAERLX010000003.1, forward strand.
AGATACGACTGTTGGCTCTTTAGGTAGTGGACATATGTGCCTGTGAGGCCAACAGAACCAGCAGAAGCAGGCAGGCCAACACGCGTGAGGGATGTGTTGTATTCGAGATGGGCCTGAAGGGCCTGCGTCTCATAGTTGGCAATATTGTAGTAGCCGACTTGGTAGTTTTCAAGCTGATGTGTTGATGAATTACGCTGGAACAGATTGCAATAAGCGTTGCTCGGACCATAGGACGTCGAGTCATAGCACGCGTCCATGACATCTTCCGCGCCAAGATACGTGATCGCATTATTGATTTTTACATCCACGAAAGAGCCGGTGAAGTCAAAGCCGCGGATAAAGTGCGGGCGAAGTTCCAGGCTGCCTGTATAGCTGGTTGAGACTTCGTTCTTCAGCTTGTTGTTGCCGCCAGCCGTGCCTGTGATGGAGAAGTTATTAAAGTCGGATTCAAAAGGCTGGCTGATTCCGGCCTTTGCGCAGTTTGCTGCACGGATGGCAGGATTTGGGCCAGCGCCGATCCCCGCTGTCGAGCAGGGGTCGGTACCATACTCATAGTCTGTGCTCCGGGGCGCGAATAGTTCGGTCACAGATGGGTTACGCACGGAGCGTGCATAGTTGCCGCTCAGGCCGAAGTCCTGTGTCGGCCACCATGCTCCACCGAACATGTACGTCCAGTAGCCGCCGGTCATGCTGTTGTTGATGTAACGGCCGTTCGCTGTGGCGGACAGGCTGTAGGCGCCGGGGACATGCATGCTGGGAGAGATCAGAGGAACGTCAAGTTCACCGAAAACTTCATGCGTGTGATATGCGCCACCGGTGGGAGGAAGTGAGGTTGCGTTGCCGTATTGCAGATACGAACCGTCGCTCTGTAGCCACCCGCGGGAGAACGCATCGGGAGTGAAGCGATAACCCTCACGACGATGTTCATAACCGATATCCCATTTCACGTCGCCTGCGGGGAGCCGCATGACTGTGCTGGAAATTTCGCCCTGAATATCACGCTGTGCGTTGGCATTTTTCTGATGGGCATCTGCCGTTATGTAATTCACGGCTGCTGGCGAAGACTGACCCGTACCGAAAGGATTGAACGGTGCGCAGGTAGCACTGCGAGTCTTTACAGGTGCGTTGGTGTAGCCGGGGGAGCAGATGATGTTACCGTTCGCATCCGTTGTGGAATTAACCGCATTGATGAGGTTCTGTGCTACGATGGACGGTGCCCATGTATCGTTCAGGTAGCGGCTGTATTCGCCCTGGACTTTCCAGTTGAAGTGACGACCGACGGCGTCGAAGTCACCATTCAGGCCGCCCTGGAAGCGGAACATCTGCATCGTTGTTTGGAACATCCCGCCGTCGAGATCCTGATTCAGACGCGACATATAGAATGTGTCGGTCGGCAGACCTTTGGCGGCAAGTGCGTTCTTGATCGTTGTCTGTTCAGCAGATGTCAGAAACGGATTGTTCGTGCTGAGCTGGTAAGCACCTGTTACGGCACCATCGTTGTGATAATTCTCCAGAGTCAGTGGCTCATTGAATGATGGCGTGCTCCAGGTGCCCTGTGCGACCTCACTGGACGCTGTTCCGCGAGCGTACCAGCCTTGCCACGTTGCATGAATATGATCGGTGATATCGTAATGACCGAGCAGTGTCAGGTTGAGCTTGTTGGTCGGGGTGAAGAGCTGGCCGTAGTCCTGAAGGGCAGTTCCGTTACCCCCTACCACAGTTGTTGAGCTTTTTGTTGCGTAGTTCCACGTGACAGGAACGAGAGACTGCCCGTTCCGGCTGAACATCAGTGGCTGACCTGCGGCATTCGAAATGCCATCCACAACTTTGCCATACGAGATGGGAACACTTTCGCCCGTCAGTTGTGGAATACCGGTTACGGTAGCAGTGATGTTGCGGGAAGCCTTGTCGAAATTATAGATATAGGGAGAGTTTGTGCTGCCGTACGGTGCGCGGACATAGCCGATCCGGTCACGACCGGTCAGGTTGATACGGTCATTGTCCAGCATACCGCCCTGATTGCGGTATTCAACGTCAAAGACCATGCCTCCCTTGCCGTGATCGAAATCATGGCCGACTTTGAAGGTAATTTTTTCGCCGGGGGCGTCGAGCTTCTGGCTCCAGTTGCCCTGAGCATTGAAGTCCACACCCGTGAAGTGATCATCAAGCTGGTAGTTAACCACACCGGCAACGGCGTCCGCGCCATAAGCAGCGCCAGCGCCACCAAGCTTGGTGTCCACACCCTTTAGAAGAGAGGTCGGAACGGCGCTGACGTCGACCTGGGAGCCCGAGCCCGCGCCGTACAGAGAGGCCGTCGAGCCACCTACCATGCGCATACCATCGATTAGCGTCAGGGTCCGGTCACTGCCCAAGTTGAGCAGGGAGGTGAAGGACTGACCGGCGCCGAAGCTGCCTTGGGCACCGATTGGCGTATTGTCGCCGACGCCGAAAGCCGGGTTTTCACGCATCAGCGCGATGCCGATATCGGTGTATCCGCGCTTCTTGATCTGGTCTGCAGACAGTGACGTACCAGCCATGACGTTTGTCAGACGCGTCTGCGACAGACGCGTGCCAGTGACCGTAACCGTTTCAGAAACCTTCAGATTTTCAGCTTCAGCAGACGCTTCGGCGTCTCGCATGACCTTACTGTTGGTGCTGGTTGCTGCTGTTGCCGTGACTGGAGCGACGACCGGAGCTGCCGCCGTTGGGGCGGTCGTTGCGGTAGCGGTTTTTGTATGTGCCTTTTTCTTGGTAGCACTCTTATGAACGGCAGCATGTTTTGTAGGGGCTGTCGTTGTGGTCTGTGCATGAGCGCTGATGCTGGGCAGAACGCTGTAGGAAATGCCGGCCATCAGGAACATCCGGACGACTGTCCGGGGCGCAGGTGTGCGTCTTTTGAGTGAATGTTGCACAGAGGTGGTCATCGCGGCCGTTGTCCCTTCTCGATAAGGTCGCATGAAATTTTTGTATCTCTGGCGACATGTTCATCGAAAATCGAAACGGTGTGCAATGCTTCTGCTACGAAAATGCAACATGCTTGACACATGTCATGAAAGGCGTTGCGCTTATGTCACATTTTTGTATTCCAGAGTTTTATTTCAAATAAATTCAGAAAGAATAAAATAAATATAAATATAAAAACTAAATATAAAAACCAATATGATTTAAATAAATATAAAAACTAAATGATATTTATATATATCGAGGAAAATATTCTAAATAACCGATAAATTAAAATTATTTCATTCATCTATATTTTTTCTTTTAATGCTAAAAAAATAATCCTCATGTATATATGGAATTCTTTTTTGATATCTAGGTACTGTCGGGCATTCTTCATAAAATCCGAAAAGTAACTTAGTAGCGATTTATAATCGTTCATATGGAAGTTTTTTCTTTTCCTAAATCTGGCAGAAAACAAAGGAAAAACGATTCGGGAGCCTTTTTTTGCTCATTAATAACGAATCATAAAGGTTGTTACGGTTTTACGTTCGCTGCCGTCTTTAGAAATGGTCGTACTTTTTGACGACAGAATGTACGACCATTTCCAAACCCTAATGAAAGCGGCAGGGCTGATCTGTGGTCGGCTGCTCGTCCGTCTGGATAACCATCAGGGTGACGGGGCCGTCGCCGATATTGCCCGCGAAATGACCGATATGGCCTTTTGCGTCCTTGCGACTCATCTGGTCTTCGCCGAGAGAGACGTCCCCGGGTCCCATGACGACCTTTTTTCCATCCATGGCCGTCACGTACCAGGAGCCCTTCAGCGGGATGATCCACTGGACTTTGGGGTCGGGGTGCCAGCTTCCGTCCCAGTGCGCGGGCTGCACGGTGGAAATGATCCGGGCATTGCCTTCATGCACATGGTCCTGCCATTGCGGCCCTGCGGGTTTGGACATGGTTTTCAGATCGTAATTATGGAAGGGGCAGCGGGTCATGTGACTGATGCCGTCATGGTCCGTCCAGTTATGCCAGTACCAGGCCGTTGGCGGAGTGGGATCAGCAGCGTGTGCGGCACCGAAGGCCGTTACCACAAGGAGTGCCGCAGCTAGGGGAAGAAGGCGTGTCATGCGTCTGATCCTTTCAGGGCGGGTGGCTGATATCGGTTCATGGGAGCGATGTCGTTGAAGCGTTCCTGATGTGGCGTGCAGACCAGTTCCACGATCATGCCCCAAGGCGTGCGGCCGTAGCAGAACATGTTGCCCGGTGCGGCTTCGAGAGAGGGCTGGCCCTGTGGTTCGGTCAGGAGAGTGCCACCGGCCTTCTGGAAACGGTGGCAGGCCGCGTGAATGTCATCGACATAGACGGCGAAATGCTGAAGGCCCCAGTCGCACGGGCGCGCGGCCTCGCGCTGGTCAGGGCCTTTCATCTCGAACAGTTCGATGCCTGGCCCATGACCGAGCGCCATCATGCACATTTCGATGACGACGGTGCCGCCCGGAAGGCCGAGGATTTTTTCCGTCTCCGGACCTTTCTGAGGCGCGGTGCGGGTGACGTTTCGGTAGAGGGCAACTGCCCCGAACGCTTCTTCAAGAAAGCGGATGGCAGAGTTGATGTCCGGGACGGTGACGCCGACATGGTCGATGCCACGCGGCAAGCCTGAATGTTCTGTGGTCAAGGGGCGATCCTCCGTTGCAGAAGATCTCAACCCCTGAGGAAACGCACGGTTGCCAGAATGCTCGTCACATTGCGGCAAACCGTGTCAGCAGGGGAGGCCTGTAATCAGGCCTCGTCGGTTGGGCGTTTGGGCAGCAGGGCCGGGACGAACACCATTGTGCAGAGCAGTGTGCAGCCAAGGGACATCAGAAGCAGTCGCCCCATGCTCGCCGTGCCCGGATGGCCGGAGCGGGCGAGGGAGCCGAAAGCCGTGGCGGTCGTCAGGGCGGAGAACAGCACCGCGCGCGCCGTCGGAGACGTCAGCGGGCCCTTCACTCCTTCGCGCCAGTTCATGACGAAATAGATGTTGAACGACACGCCCACACCCAGAAGCAGCGGCAGGGCGATGATGTTGGCGTAGTTCAGCGTCTCCGGCACCGTGACGATCAGGATGACGGTCAGGAGGGTCGACATCAGCAGCGGTGCCATGACAAGGGCGGCATCCAGTAGGCGGCGCAGCACGACCAGCAGGATGATGGCGATCATGATGAGGGCGCAGATGGCCGCCACCTTGAAGGCATGCACGATTGTATTGGCGCTTTCCGTGATTTCCATCGCGGGGCCGGCGACATCCGGATTGACCGAACGCAGTTCGCTGACGAAGCGGTGCAGCACCGGTGTTTCGGACATCTGTCCCTTGGGATGGATTGTCAGCCGTGCGCGGCCATCAGGCAGGACATAGTCGCGGCGCACATCCTGCGGAATGTTTTCCATCGTGACGGGCGTGGGCTGAAGGGCCATCCGCAGCATCGAAAGCTCGTCCGGCAGGAAGCGCGTCAGGGCTGTGCTGGCCTGAAGCAGCGTGCTGTCCGGGGCCGTGGAGAGCGTGTGCAATGCTTGACGGATCTTTTCCAGCGGTGCGGGAAGCTGCTCCTTTACGGCGTCCAGCTTCTGCACGGCAGCGATGGCGGCAGCGCGGATGGCGGCAGCGTCCGGCGCGGGTTCAGGATTGGCCACCGTGATGGTCGGCAGGAGGATGGAGGCGGTATCCTCGATCATGGCCAGCTTGGTTTTCTGGTCATCGGGAACCAGCGCGCCAAGCCACAATACGTCATGCACGCTGGGGAGCTTCGAGAACTCTGCAGCCTCCTTTGCCGCGTCCGTCAGGTTCGGGGTCAGGACCTGTGCGCTGTAGGGCGTCGTGAGCGGATTGGCTTCCAGCAGATGCAGCGCCCGCATCCCCTCGGTATTGGGGTCCTTGGTGTGCAGCGGGTCGGCGTCGAACTTCAGGAGCGGCATGAGGGCCAGCCCCACAATGCCCAGAAGGGCGAAGATGCCGACGACCTTGTGGCGTTTGTGGCGCAGGAACGCGTCCGCAGGCGCCATGAACGCAAAGCCCGGCTCTCCGCTGCCCAGCTTCGCGCGAAAGACGGACAGCAGGGCTGGCAGAAGCGTCATGGTGCAGAAAAAGGCGATCAGCATGCCGAAACCCGCAATCAGCCCGAGCTGCGCCACACCAATGAAGCTCGTGGGGTAGAAAGCGAGGAAGCCCGCCGCCGTGGCGAGGGCTGCGACAAGGATCTGTGCGCCGCTCTCCTGACCCGTCAGGACGATGGCATCGTGCAGGGATGGATATGATCCGTCCGGGTTGCGCTGTCCGCGCAGGCGCACGCTGTACTGGATGGCAAAATCGACCGCGATGCCGACGAACAGAATGGCGAAGGCCACCGAGATCAGATTCAGCTCACCCACCGCCAGAGCGGCAAAGCCGGTCGTCAGTAGCAGGCCAGAGATGAGGGTCAGCAGGATCGGAAGAATGACGCGTGGGGAATGGACCGCGAGGATCAGCCAGACTGCGACCAGAACCAATGAAATGATGAGCCCCAGCACCATGCCGTGTGCGACGGTGGAGAACTCCTCGTCCGACAGCTTCACCTCACCGGTGATGATGCCGGTGGCCTGCTTCGTTTTCACGAATTCAAGGTTGTTGATCGCCTGACGCATGGCGGTCGTAGCGCCTTCGCCGGGCTGGAAGGAGCTGTAATCGAGCTTGGGCTGTGTGACGACAAATTCGTAGCGCGAGCCCAGTTCCGCCAGCTTGCCGATGAGCAGGTTCTGCCAGGACATGTCCTGCGGATGGCCGTCCGCTGCTTGTGTCAGGGAGGTTGCGAACCCGTCCAGCGCGCCGTTGAAGCCACTGGGGATGCCCTGTCCGGCCTTGATGCCCTCACCGATCAGGCCAAGTGCGCCGAACAGCCCGCGTGCAGACGGATCGGCGGCCAGTGTGCCCAGAAAGGGCTGCGCGGAGACGATCGAATCCAGCAGCGGTTCCAGATCTTTCGTATCGAGGAACAGGAAGCCGTGACTGTTATAGAAAGGGTTGTCGCCGGGCAGGCTGACCGTCTTGAAATGCGTGTGGTCCTGCGAAAGCGTGGCCGCAAGCTCCCGTGCTGCGATGCGTCCCTGTTCGGGGATGCGGCTGTCGAGGATGGCGACGAGCTGGTTGCTGTCCTGCGGGAACAGGCGCGTCAGCTCCATGCTCCGCTTTTTCCACGGCAGGCTGTTGGCAAACATCTTGCTCGTGTCAGTCGTCACGCTGATGCGTGTGACACTCAGGGCAACGCAGGCGGCACAGAGCAGTGCAAACAGCGCCAGAACGAGGGGCGCACGACGCGCGCAGACGGCATTCAGCCGACCGGTCAGATCCGAAAACATGGGGGCTACCCTTAACAGAACGGGCAGCGTTTCCCTACCCCATCCTGACATTTCGGCGATCCTGATGCAGAAGGAAAGCCATGACATGGACTCTGCCCGGCCTCGCGACCTACGAAAGTGTGATTAAGAACAGCGTTTTCCGGGCTTCCGCAGCTCCTGTGGAAGACGAAGCCGCCGCCATGGCCTTCTTTCGTGACGTCGCCGTGCTGGAGGCGACCCATAACTGCTGGGCGTTCAAAACCGGTCAGCGCTTCCGATGCAGCGATGACGGCGAACCCGGTGGGACGGCGGGGCGGCCCATTCTGTCCGCCATCGAAGGGCAGGATTTCGACAATGTCATGATCGTCGTCACGCGCTGGTATGGTGGCGTGCAGCTCGGGGCCGGGGGGCTCGTGCGGGCTTATAGCGGCGCGGCGTCCGCCTGTCTGCGCGAAGCAGAGCGGATTGAGCGGATTGAAACCGTGCCGTTGCGCTTTCACTGCCCGTTTTCCAGCTATGCGATGGTGGAGTCCAAGATCGAAAGCTGGCGGGCAAGCCGTACCGAATGCGAGTTCGACGCCGAAGGCGCGTGGATGACGCTGGCCGTGCCAGTCGAAGAGGCGGATGCCATCACGGACTGGCTGCGGGATCTGACGCGGGGGCAGATGGACATTGCCCGGCTGAATTAAATACTAAAAAAAATAGTCATTTTTATTTAAAACTATCAGGATTGATGTTTTTTTGTTGCTGCATAATCTTCTGACAATCCCGTCTGGAGTTTTCAGGGCATGTTACGTCATCATTCATATCGGAATCGGTCTATTCTGGCTATGATGGCGCTTGGAATCTGCACCTCCCGACTGGCAGCGGCAGCAGATTCGTCCACCGCCCCGACCGCACACTCGGAAGAATGGATCCACGTTCTCTCCACAGAACGTCCCCCCATCCAGAACTATCCCCATGCCGGCGTCGTAGGCCAGCCGCGCCGTGTTGTGGCCAGTCAGAACCATGCGCCGCAGGGGCGGCAGGGTCCGTGGGGCGCGTTCAGTTACGGCAACGGCGAATCAGCGGGCTTCGGGCCGGTCGGACGTTACGGTGTAGCCCCTTGGGCGGAAGACTGGAGCTTTCTGCGCGACAAGAGTCGGCGCGACGATCCGTTCGATCCGCTGAAGTTCATCGCACTGAACGATGCGAGGACGATCTGGCTGTCCTTTTCCGGCGAGACGCGTCTGCGCAACTGGTACGAGGAGGCGCCTTTTCTGGGGAAGAAGGGCAACAGCAATTCGGGGCGTTTCGGTGTGCGGAACCTGTATGGCGCGGATCTGCATTTGGGCGAACATGTCCGACTGTTCGGGCAGCTCATCAATGCGGATGCGGGGGGCTGGAAAGGCTTCGGCTACAATACGACGTACCGCAAACGGCTGGATCTCCAGCAGGCTTTCATCGAGTTCAAGGGCAAGCTCGCGGGCGCGCAGACAGGCTTCATGTTTGGCCGTCAGCAGTTTCTCGATGCGCCGTCTTACGTCCTGTATAACCGCGAAACGCCCAACGTGCCGTTGTCGTGGAATGGCGGCCGCATTTATGCGATCTGGCCCAATATCCGCGTGGATGCGTTCGATTTCGTCCAGACCAAGACCGACGCAACCCTGATGTTTCACGATACGGAAGATTACAACACGCGCCTTTATGGCGGAGACATCACGGTTCTCGTGCCGCAGTTTTCCATCGGTAGCGAGACGGTCCATTCCTTTCTGGATATTTTCTATTACGGTTACCGCTATGGCGGCAGCCTGTCCGTCGTCCCGCTTGCATCCGGTGCCCTGAAAGGCACGTCCTCACGCGGGAATGTCGGTTTCCGTTGGTACGGTACCGCCGCATCTTTCGAATATTCGTTCGGCGGCCTCTATCAGGACGGGACGTTCCAGAAATCCGGCAGCGCGAAGAAGAGCGATGTGCAGGCCTATTCGGTCAATACGATCGTGGGATACCGGCATACGCCCTCGCCCCTGCATCCGTTCATCGGCGTTCAGGCGGATCTGTATTCCGGCGGGGCCAACGGAACGGACGGCCCGGTCAGGACCTATATGGCGCCTTTCAACCCGCAGACGAACTATCTGGATACCACGACCTACATCCAGCCCTCCAACCTCGTCAGCCTCTCGCCGGTCCTGAGCGTCACGCCGTGGAAAGGCTTTGCGAGCATTCAGTTCAAGGTGCCGTTCATGTGGCGGGAGAATGCGGATGGCGCGATCTGGAACTCGTCCGGCCCGTACACATTCTCGAAAACCTATCACGGCGGCTATATCGGCGTGGTGCCGCAGGCGTCTCTCAAGCTCCAGCTTAACCGGCACCTGACCTGGCAGATCTATGGCGCGCGGTTCATAGCCTCGAACGGACTGCATGCGGCGGGTGGCAAAAGCGGAAGCTACGCCCAGTCCAATGTCGTCTTCCGCTTCTGAAAGCTTCTGTTATTCGTCCTTGTCGGAAAACAGCCCGACCAGATCCGTCAGATGCCCGATTTCGCGGAGTTTCAGGCCTGCGGGCGGCTTGACCCGCGCGGACGCCGCCGAGACGCGCCGGGGCAGAATGGCCTCGCCAAAGCCCAGCTTGGCGACTTCCTTGAGGCGCAGATCGGCCTGACTGACCTGCCGGATTTCGCCCGAAAGCCCGACTTCGCCGAAATAGGCGGCACTGGGGGAGGTCGGATGGCCCGTGGCGGCGGACACAAGGGCCGCGGCCACCGCCATATCGGCAGCCGGTTCGTTCACGCGCAAACCGCCCGCGATGTTCAGATAGACGTCCATATTCGCAAGCTTGAGGCCACATCGAGAATCCAGCACGGCCAGCAGCATATTCAGTCGCGACGTATCCCAGCCCACAACAGCCCGGCGCGGCGCACCATCCCCGGCTTTGGGAGACAGCAGTGCCTGAATTTCCAGCAGGACCGGGCGCGTGCCCTCCAGCCCCGCAAAAACGGCCGACCCCGCAATATTGCCGCGCCGCTCCGCAAGGAACAGCGCGGATGGGTTGGGCACTTCGGTCAGCCCGATATCGGTCATGGCGAAAACGCCGATCTCGTCGGTCGCGCCAAAGCGGTTTTTGGCCGCGCGCAGAATGCGGAACTGATGCCCGCGATCACCCTCGAAATACATGACCGCATCGACCATGTGTTCCAGAACGCGCGGCCCGGCGAGGGAGCCTTCCTTCGTGACATGCCCGATCAGGATCAGCGCAAAACCGAGCGTCTTGGCCAGCCGGATCAGCTCGAACGCACTCGCCCGCACTTGGGAGACCGATCCCGGTGAGCTTTCCACGCTTTCCAGCCACATCGTCTGGATGGAATCGATAACCACGACCGTATGCGCCCGGTCCTGTTCCAGCGAGCCCACGATCTCGCCAACATTGATCGAAGCGGCAAGATCCAGCGAGTCCAGCATTTTGGGATCGCGGTCCAGACCCAGCCGCTGGGCGCGGATGCGGATCTGGTCCACCGATTCTTCGCCCGAAACATACAGGACGCGATGCCCTGACCGCGCCAGCGCGCAGGTCGTCTGGAGCATGAGCGTGGATTTGCCGATGCCCGGATCACCGCCGACCAGCACGACAGACGCCGGGACAAGTCCGCCACCCAGAACGCGGTCCAACTCTGCAATGCTTGTCGTGATGCGCGGGGGCGGGCGCGTTTCGCCATCCAGCCGGACGGTCTGCAGACGCCCTGAACTCAGTTTTCCGGTCTTGCGCGCCGTCGGTTCGGGAGTTTCCTCAACCAGCGTGTTCCATTCGCCGCAGGCTTCGCACTTCCCGTTCCATTTCGGATAGGTGGCGCCACAGTTCTGGCAGACGTAACGGGTGGTCGGCTTTTTGGCCAAGGCTGGTCTCTTCGATTTGAGGGGAACAAACCCAGTATATAGGGAGTGCTTGGCCGTTGATCCAGCCGGGGCTTTGCCCCGGACCCCACCAAAGGTCGCGACCTTTGGAAACCTTTAGAATCAGGGTGCAGGGATCAAGATCCCTGCCGGGCCCGGGCAGAGCCCGGAATCCTTACTCCCGTGTCCGCAGGATCAGACGCGCCAGAAGCCGCGAGACCACGATAATCAGAAGAAAACCGAGAAGCTGGAGCACCATGTTCGGATGGGCCGGCTGATGGCGGAACATGATGAACAGGAGCGGCAGGGCGATCAGATAGCTCAGCCCGATGCGCTTCCAGACGATGGGATCGGTTTTCGGGAAACGGGGCAGGAGGCTCATTTGCGCAGCTCCATGGTGATGGGGCCTTCGCGTCGGCCATGCGTGAACTGATCGACCATGGCATTGCCGGAATTCATGAGCTCGGAGGCGTCCCCCTGCCAGATCAGCTTCCCGCGATAGAGCATCGCCGCGCGGTTTCCGATCCGCTGGGCCGAGGCCATATCGTGAGTGATGGCAATGGCGGTGGAGCCGAGTTTCTGCACGCAGTCCACGATCAGCCCGTCAATGACGGCACCCATGATCGGGTCCAGCCCGGTCGTGGGTTCGTCGAAGAACATGATGTTGGGACTGCCCGCAATCGCGCGCGCCAGCCCCACGCGTTTCTGCATACCGCCCGAAAGTTCGGACGGGCTGAGTTCGCCAACGGACGGGTCCAGCCCCACCTGTTCGAGCAGACCTCCGGCTATTTGCAGTGCCTGCGTGCGGGACGGGGTCGCGCCATTGCGGTCGGAATGTTTGGCGCGAACGCCGAACGCTACGTTCTCGCCAACGCTCATGCTGTCGAACAGGGCACCGTTCTGAAACAGCATCCCGATCTGCCGACGCAGGGCATCCTGCTTGGAACGCGAAGCCGTCAGCAGGTTTTCGCCGTCGATCTCGATCGTCCCGGCATCGGGCTCGATCAGACCGAGAATACAGCGCAGCAGGACGGATTTTCCGGAGCCGGACCCGCCGATGATGACCATGGACGTGCCAGCTTCGACATCAAGGTCCACGCCATCGAGCACGATCTTGGAGCCGAAAGCCTTGTGCAGGCCCCGAATGCGGATCTTGGGAGTGCTTACGGGGGGAATGCTCATTGTGAGAAGAACAGATCCGTCAGGAGATAATCGAACAGCAGCAGCAGGATGGACGCGCCCACGACAGCGGCTGTCGTGGCCGAGCCCACGCCCTCTGCGCCGCCACGACTGTTATAGCCGTTATAGCAGCCCAGAAGCGCGATCAGGAATCCGAACACCGCCGCTTTGACGAGGCCCACGACGACATCCATCGTCTTGAGCGAATCTAGCGTGGCCGTGATGTAGGTCGAGGGCGAAAAACCAAGTTTGGCGACCGAAACCGTGAAACCACCCATCACACCCAGAATATCCGCCACCAGCACGAGACAGGGCAGCGCGAGCGTTCCGGCCAGAAGGCGCGGCGTCACGAGATATTTCATCGGATCGGTGGACAGCGTGGTGAGCGCGTCGATCTGGTCGGTCACGCGCATGGTGCCGATCTGAGCGGACATGGCCGCGCCCACGCGCCCGGCGACCATCAGTCCGGCCAGAACGGGGCCAAGCTCGCGGGTCACGGCGAGGACGACGATTCCGGCAATCGCGCTTTGCACATGATACTGCCCGAAGCCCACATAGGACTGAAGTGCGATCACGGCCCCTGAAAACAGGGCCGTCAGCGCCACGACGGGGAGGGAGAAGAACCCCGTCTCGATCAGACTGGAGAAGAAAATCCGCCAGTAAAAGGGCGGTCGCACCAGATGCGACAGAGCCTCCAGCGCGAACAGGGCCAGAGCACCTGCCTGCTTGATAAGGCCGAGAGCGGCGCGGCCAAGGGCCGCTATGGGGTCAAGAACGGCATTCACCCTTCAGCCCCTACCCTGCCTGCATCCGGACGTCAAAGTTTCCGTCCTGTATTCAGGCGCGTCGGCCATCGGTCCGCTCCAGATCCCGGAACTGCCGCTCCAGACTGAAATCGGAGGATGTAACGCAGCGTTCGATCAGGCCGAGCCTGCGCTCCATGCGCGCCAGCCGATCCTGAAGCCGGGCCAGCGGATGGCCCGGCGGGACGGAACGGGAGAAATCTTCCGTCGGTTCGGGTTGCGGCCGCCGGAAACCGAGCACGGCATCCCTGACCACGGCTGTCGCGCTGGCAGCGGGTGTTTCCTGCCATGCCGCGCGGTGCCGGGACCAGCTCCGCACACCCTCCGCATATCCTGCGGCGGCCTTGTCCAGCGTTCCCCGGAACGGAATAACGCCTGTCCGGCGATAGCGTCGGAAAAGACGCACGGCCCAGATGATCAGAAAGATTTTCAGCAGCAGCCCAATCACCCCATGACCGCTGGAATAATGGACAGTGGATGTGTTGCCGAAAGTGATCTCAGGCGTATCCATATGGATATCGAGATGGTCCAGAACCTTGCGTGTCGCATCGGACAGGATGGCAGAACCGTCCGGTGTGGTCACGGTCGTGATCCGCGCACCGGCTGTGTCCTCCACGGAGAGCGTGCCGGACCCGATCGGACGCTTTTTCAGCGTTTCGCTCGCTTTCTGAAGCGTGATGTCGCCGCTGCCGAGGAGGGTCAGATCCGCATCGTGGGCGGTGGCGTTCAGCGTAATATCGGCCGAGCCATAATCCCGGACCGTCAGAACATCCGCGCTCCCACGTTCGATCCGGATATCGCCCGAAGACATAGCCGTGATGCTGGCGCTTGAAGCTGCGAGATCGCCGATCTGCAGGTCGCCGCTGGACAGGCTTTGCACGGTCATCCGTCCCGTCAGCCGCCCGACCGAGACGTTTCCGGGGCCTGTCATCGTCAGGTTCAGGCCGCTAGCCTGATCAATGTCGAGATCGCCGTGTCCGCTTTCCGCCGTAACGTCGCCGTTGACGCCGGTGATGCGATAGAGCGTCGTATGGCTGTGGGAGGACTGGATGTCGAGGCTGGTCCGTACCGGAACCATGACGGTCGCACTGTCCTGAGCCGCGCAGTCCTGCGGAGTGGTCGTGAAAGTCAGGCGTTCCCCATGTTTTTTCAGGCTGCCGCTGCCGGAGACGATATGCGCATCCGGGCCGCTCACGACGGACAGGTTTTCAAGACATGTCGCCGGGATGACGAGCGTGTCAGGGCTGCTTGTTGAGTACACGTTGAAGGATGGCGGGGCTGGAGGCGAGGGAGGTGCCGGAGGGGCTGGTGGCGCGGGCGCGGCACCGCAGCTCAGAAGCGCGAGCAGAGCCAGACGCGCATGCAGATGGTGGCGCATCCCTATTCTCCCTGAGCGCCATTCTGAGCGCTCTTTCCGGTCGTCGAGGGTGTGGTCGGATTAGCTGCTGGGGCGGCGGGGGTCACTGCGGGAGCCGGAATCGTTGTCTGCGGCGCGGTCTGGGCGGGCGCGCTTGTGACAGGAAGGCTGGCAGGCGCCTGCGCTGTTTGCGGCGCATTCGACGCGGCGTCTTTTGAGGGAGCCGGAACGCTGGGCGCCTGCGGGATGGCAGGGCTGTCAGGCGCGGAAGGCTGGCGGACAGGCGCGGGAGCCGGAACCACGGTTGGCGTGGTTGGGGCCTGCACCAGAGGTGGCTGAACCACAGGTGCCTGCATGACGGGCGCGGAAGCTGCCGGAGGCGGGACCACGGGTGCCGGAACGGTCGTGGCCGCGCTGGCAGTGGGCGTCTGGACCGGAAGGGAGGGCTGCGGCGCTGCGGGAGGAGGTGTCGGTACGGCAGCTGGCGGCGGCGGCGTGGGACGATAGATCACGCCATTCTCCGCGCCGACACGAACAGTGCCTTTGCCCGAGCGCACCATTGGCCCGGTGACGGCCTCGATATTGACGTCGCCCGTTCCGTTGGCCGCGACCGTCGCGACCGTCGCGTGAGCCAGAATGGTGGCGCTGGCCTGATCGGCCGTAATCAGCGTCAGGGCGTCGATAGTGCCCCCCGAGAGCGTCATGCCCGCATTCTGCGTCAACTGCACCGAAAGAGCCGCGAGCTGCGCCGTATCAGCCGTCAGGGTCGAGGTGCCGGAGGCCACGATCTGGGCGGCACGTTCGAGGGAGTGGATGTGGACGCTGGAGGCGCCCTGCATGTCCAGGTCGAGGGACTGGGTGTTTTCGATGTCCATGGTGGCGGAATCGAGGCTGGCGTCCAGGGAGGCGAGCTTTCCGGCGATGACGAAATGCGTGTCGTGGCTGTCGTGGATCGTCAGGCCGGTGCTGGGGGAAATGCTGATTGTCAGCTTCCCGTTGGGGGCGCAGGACTTCGTGGCGATGGAGATGCGGCTTTGCGCTTCTTCCTTGCCGGTATGCATGGAGACCTGTGCGAGGCTGCTTGAATCAAGCGTTGCCCCGTCCTTCATGTTGGGATCGACCACGACCCTGACCTGTCCGGTGCAGGGGATCGACAGGTCCAGATCCTCTCCGGACAGGGTCATGCGCGCGGCGTGGGCTGCGGGCGACAGCAGGACGGTACCCGCCAGCAGGGCCAGAAGCGCCGGGCGGCGGCCGGAAAAGAGGACGGGGCGGCGTGTCATCGTGCGTTCCTTGCTCTCCAGCCCGGGATATCCTCGTCGAGGATGCGTTCGAGCTGGTCGATCCTTTCTTCCAGACGCGTAGCATGGGCTTCGGCCTGTGTCAGGGCGGCCTGAAGCATGGGGTCCTGCTGGGGCGTGCCTTTTGGTGAGCCGTTGGCATGTTTGACCATGCTGACGACAGACCAGCAGATGATGGCTGTGATGGGAACAAGGAAGGGGAAGATGGACGAATTCATGCCTTGGGCCTTTCGGTCAGCCTTTTCTCAGCCTGCGCTTTTCTTTTCGGCCACACGGCGCTTGAGGGCTTCGAATTCGTTTTCCACGACGGCATCGGTTTCAAGGGCTGCGAGTTCCTCCTGAAGTGTGGGGTGGCCGGTGCGGCGGCCCAGATCATACGCCTCTGCCTTGCCTTCAAGCTCATCAAGAGCGCGTTCCACCTGATCGAAGCGGTTCAGCGTGTCGTCGATACGGGTGTCGTAGAGTTTTTCGCGAGTTTTCAGGCGGCCCTGTGCGGTGCGTGCGCGGATGGAGAGCGCCTTTTCGCGGGACTTGGCGTCGGCGATCTTGGCCTGAAGTTTGGAAATGTCGTCGTTCTGCTGGTCCAGCCCGTCCGAGATCTGGGCGATCTGCTGTTCCAGTGCTTCGCGCGACTGTTCCACGCTGTGGCGGGCGGCAAGGGCCGCGCGGGCGAGATCGTCGCGGTCCCGTTCGATGGCGAGACCGGCCTTGCGGTGCCATTCGTCTTCTTCGTGCATCATGGTGCGCACGCGGCGTTCGAGCTGTTTGCGTTCGGCGATCGTGCGGACGGCCTGACTGCGGACCTCGACCAGCGTGTCTTCCATTTCCTGAATGACCAGACGGATCATTTTCTGCGGGTCCTCGGCATTGGCGAGAATCGCATTCAGATTGGAGTTCACGATATCGGCGAGGCGAGAAAAAATACCCATGATGCTTTCCTTCCTGTTGAAGAGACTTAGGACAGATCCCTGCTCTTGTCAGTGATGCTGTTTTGAGGGTGTTATGAACTGAAGACCTGAACGGGGGCGTGAGAGACCATAAAATGGCGAGAAGCACCGATATGGACGAGGTGCCGACCCCGATCGGGCGGGCTCCGGCATTTCTGGGGATGCTGGATCAGGTCTCCCGTCTGGCGCCCCTGCGGCGTCCGGTTCTGGTGATCGGAGAGCGCGGGACCGGCAAGGAACTGGTGGCGGCGCGTCTGGCTCTGCTGTCGGACCGATGGGACCGGCCGCTGGTGAAACTCAACTGTGCGGCCCTGCCCGAAGCGCTTCTGGACAGCGAACTGTTCGGCCATGAGGCGGGGGCGTTCACCGGCGCGCAGAAGCGGCGTCTGTCGCGCTTTGAGCGGGCAGACGGGGGCACGATGTTTCTGGACGAGATCGGTACCGCGTCGCAGGCTGTGCAGGAAAAGCTGCTGCGGGTGATTGAATATGGCAGCTTCGAGCGTGTGGGCGGCAGCGAGACCATCCGGGTGGATGTGCGGCTGATCGGGGCGACCAATGCCGATCTGCCCGCCATGGCGCGGGAGGGGCGCTTCCGGGCGGATCTGCTGGACCGGCTGGCCTTCGATGTTGTGAATATTCCGCCGCTGCGGGCGCGCCCGGAGGATATTTTCCTGCTGGCCGAGCATTTTGCCACCCGCATGAGTGCGGAACTGGGGCGGAAGATGTTCGCGGGGTTCACGGAGCGCGCGCTGGAGCGGTTGCAGGCCTATGACTGGCCCGGCAACGTCCGCGAATTGCGCAACGTGGTGGAACGCAGCGTTTACAGGATGGACCGGCCGGAAAAGGCGCTGGACGAGATCGTGCTGGACCCGTTCGTTGTGCCGGACTGGAAGGACGTGCAGGTTCAGCGCGTCGTGCCGGCGGTGCCCGCGGTTGCGTCGGCTGAAGGAGAGGCGCTGACGTTCCCGCGCGATTTCGGGGCGGATGTCAGGACGCATGAGCGCGCCTTGCTGGAAGCTGCTTTGCGCGAGGCGCAGTTCAGCCAGCGGCGCGCGGCAGAGCTGCTGGGTCTGACCTACTACCAGTTCCGCCATCATCTGCGGCTGCACGGGCTGGCCGACAAGGAGGCGCGGAAGGCGCTTGGCGTGAAGGAGTGAGGGCGTGTCCATGAAGCCCTCCGATGCAGGAACCGTGCCAGATGATGTTTTGGGTGGGGGCGTCGGGGTGGGAGCGCATTTCACTTCATTCAGAAATGGCGTCTGAGGCCATTTTGTATGGTCTCAAGCCAATTTGTGTGATGAATAATTAAAACTAAACAAAAAAGTTATATCAAACAAAATAGTTTATTTTTGGCAGGTGTGCGCCTATGTCTCTGGCAGGCCGCCTGAGCGGTCGGACTGATCTGGACACAGGCAGGTGCGACGCATGTCTCTTTCACGGACGGAACTGGATCATCTTCGGCAGGTCCCGGAAGACCGGATTTTGCAGGAGACGCTGACACGGCTGCGCGGGCGTGTGGCTGTGGTGTCGTCTTTCGGGGCGGAGTCGGCGGTTCTGCTGGATCTGGTGGCGCAGATCGATCCGTCTGTTCCGGTGTTTTTTCTGGATACGAAGCGGCATTTCCCTGAGACGCTGGAGTATCGCGACCGTCTGGTGCGCAGTCTGGGTCTGTCTGATGTGCGGACCCTCTCGCCCACGCCCAAAGCGTTGCATGATCGTGATCCGCAGGACCAGTTGGCTGCGTTCGATCCGGATGCGTGCTGTGCGTTGCGTAAGGTTGAGCCGCTGGATCTGGTGCTGCCGGAATTCGATGTCTGGATTACGGGGCGCAAGCGCAGCCAGTCCGCAACGCGCACGGCGTTGCCGGTTCTGGACCCGCAGCCTGATGGCAGCGTGAAGCTCAACCCGCTGGCGGGCTGGGGCCCGGCGCAGATCGAGGCGCAGATGCAGCGTCGTGATCTGCCGCGGCATCCACTGGTTGCAAAAGGTTACACCTCGATCGGTTGTGCTCCGTGCACAAGGGCGGTCAAGGATGGTGAAGATGGACGGGCGGGCCGGTGGGCCGGTCTGGCCAAGACGGAATGTGGCATTCACAGGCCGGCATGACTACGGAGCGGATAATGACGCAGACACCGATCCTGTCGCGGGATCAGTCCACCACAAGCTTGGCACAACCACGGATCATGGATGATCTGGACCAGCTTGAGGCCCAGAGCATTTTCATTCTGCGCGAGGCCTATCGCAAGCTGAAGCCCCTGTCCCTGCTGTGGTCGCTGGGCAAGGACAGCAATGTGATGGTGTGGCTGGCGCGCAAGGCGTTCATGGGGCGCGTGCCGTTCCCGGTCATGCATGTCGATACCGAGAAGAAATTCCCGGAAATGTATGCGTTCCGCGACGAATATACGAAGAAATGGGATCTCGACCTGCTGCTGGGCTACTGCCCGCCAGTTGAGGAAATCGACCCGTCGCTTCCGCCTGCCGCCCGGTCTGCCGCGCGCAAGACGGCTGGTCTGGCTGCGATGATCGAGAAGCACAAGCTGCGGGGCGTTATTGCGGGTATCCGTCGTGACGAGCAGGCGACGCGGGCAAAAGAGCGCGTGTTCAGCCCGCGTGGTGCGGGGCATCGCTGGGACGTGCGTAACCAGCCGCCCGAGTTCTGGGACCAGTATGCGACGCCGTATGAAGACGGCATGCATATCCGTGTCCATCCGCTGCTGTCATGGCGCGAGATCGACATCTGGCGCTATATCGAGCGCGAGAACATCCCGCTGGTGGATCTGTATTTCGCGAAAGACGGCAAGCGGTATCGTTCGCTGGGCGATCAGGACATCACCAATCCGATTGAGAGCAATGCCTCCACTGTGGCGGAAGTGATTGCCGAGTTGGAAACCAGCCGGACGTCCGAACGTGCGGGGCGTGCGATGGATCATGAATCCGAGGACGTGTTCGAGCGTCTGCGTGTGGCGGGGTATCTGTGACAATGGGCGACAATATCGTGACCGGACAGTATTCCGAAACCCATCGTGCTGCGGCAACGCCCATCGTCATTGTCGGGCATGTCGACCACGGCAAGTCCTCGCTGATCGGGCGTCTGCTGTATGACACCGACAGCCTTCAGGACGGCAAGCTGGCGCAGATCGTCGAGAGCAGCCGCAAGCGTGGTCTGGCGGTGGAGTGGAGCTTCCTGCTCGATTCCCTTCAGATCGAGCGCGATCAGGGCGTGACGGTTGATTCCACGCGCATTCCGTTCCGTCTGGGATCGCGGGAATTTGTGATCGTGGACGCGCCGGGCCATCGCCAGTTCCTGCGCAACATGATTACCGGGGCCGCCGATGCGGAGGCCGCCGTGCTGGTCGTCGATGCCAAGGAGGGCGCTCAGGAGCAGACGCGGCGTCATGCCATGCTGCTGCGTCTGATCGGCATTCGTCATGTGATCGTGCTGCTCAACAAGTCCGATCTTCTGGACTTTGACGAAGCGAAGATCGTCAAGGTCGAGTCCGACGTGCGTCAGCTTCTGGGCCGTCTGGAAATCGAGGTTGAGGCGGTTGTTCCGGCCTCCGCGCGCGATGGTGATAACATCGCCAGCCGTTCCGAGCGGGCGCTCTGGTACAAGGGGCCGACGTTGGTGGAAGCGCTGGCCAATGTGCCGCCGCCGGCCTCGCGCGCTGCGTTGCCGTTCCGGATGCCGGTGCAGGATGTCTATCGTTTTGATGGCGTGCGCTATGTGGCGGGGCGGATCGAGCGCGGAACCGTCCGTGCGGGCGATCGTCTGACGATTGGTGCGCAGGGGCAGGTTGCGACGGTTGCGGAGGTCTGCCGCTGGCATGCGCCGGAGCTTCCGGTTGCGGGTGCGGGCGAGTCCATCGCGCTGCGTCTGGAGCCGGATCTGGTGCCGGATCGGGGCGATCTGCTGTTCCCGGCGGATGACAAGGTTGCGGCGCCAGAGCGTTCGGCCCGGATTCGCACGCGTCTGTTCTGGCTGCGCGGTGAGCCGCTGCGGGTGGGTGAGAGCTTTACGCTGCGTCTGGCGACGGCCGAGCATGACGTGACGGTGGCGTCCATCGATGCCGTGGTGGATCTGGAAGATCTGACCCTGCGTGAGGGCGACAGCGTGCCGCCGGACGGGTTTGCGGAAATCACGCTGGCGGCGTCTCATGCTGTGTTGTTCGATCCGTTCGCGCCGGGCTTTGGTGATGGGCGTGGTGTTCTGGTGGATCGTTACCAGCGCATCGTCGGCGGTGCGCCGCTGATTGGTCCGGCTGAACTGGCGGACGGCGAACATGCCATTCATCCGACAGCCAGCCGCGTGTCTGCGGCCCGTCAGGTTCAAACGCGTGGTCACAAGAACGGCGTGTTCTGGCTGACGGGTCTGCCGGGTTCGGGCAAGAGCACGGTGGCGCGGGCGGCCGAGCTTGCGCTTTCGGAACAGGCGATCAATGCGACCGTTCTGGATGGGGACACACTGCGGGCCGGGCTGTGCAGCGATCTTGGCTTCTCACCGGAAGACCGTCGCGAAAACATCCGCCGTGCGGCGCATGTGGCGAAAATTCTGGCCGAGAGCGGTCAGGTCGTGATCGTGGCGCTGGTGTCTCCGCTTGAGGCGGACCGGGCGCAGGCGCGGCAGATCGTGGGCGAGAACTTCCATGAAGTCTTCGTCGATACGCCGCTGGAAACCTGCGAAAAACGGGACCCCAAGGGACTGTATGCGGCGGCGCGTTCGGGGAAAATCCCGGAGTTTACGGGCGTTTCCGCGCCTTATGAAGCGCCGGTATCGCCGGAGCTGCGTCTGGCTGCGGACCGTCTGGAGCATGATGCCGTCAACACCCTGACGGCGTTTATCCTGCGGATTGTTCAGCCGTAAGGATCTTTTTGCTGCTGATGTGGTGTCAGACCCCCTTTCCATTTGGGAAGGGGGTTTTTTCATGTCTGGAGAAAGGTCGTGGACACGAAAAATTTCACGCAAAAAACGAAAACCGTCACTTTTGTGATGTTACTTCCGTGAGATGGAGCGTTAAAGAGGACGGATTGTTTACACAATAGCGGTCTGCGGCTTCGCGGCGGAAGGTTTTATGATGCAGGGCACGAACGGGTCCATGAGGTTGAGCGGAAATGCTCTGACGAATTTCATTGCAACGATTTCGGCAACGGGCGGGCTGCTGTTCGGGTATGATACCGGCATCATTTCCTCCGCACTGCTCCAGCTTCGCAATGAGTTTCATCTGGATACGCTTGGCGCGGAAGTCGTGACATCGGCCATTATTCTGGGCGCTTTGATCGGGTGTCTGGTGGCGGGTGGCATTTCCGACCGGCTCGGGCGTCGGCGGACGGTGATGATTGCGGCGGCGCTGTTCCTTGTGGGGACGGTCATTGTGGCCTCGGCGCATAGCGTGGCTGTTCTGATTCTTGCCCGGCTTATTCTGGGGCTGGCGATTGGTGGGGCATCGCAGATCGTGCCGATCTATATCGCTGAGATCTCCCCTCCCGAGCGTCGTGGTCGCCTTGTCGTGGGCTTTCAGCTTGCGGTGGTGTCCGGCGTGACGATTTCCTTCATCACCGGTTATCTGCTGCGGGATTCGAGCTGGCGTCTGATGTTTGGGATTGGGATGCTTCCGGCGCTGATCCTGTTTCTGGGCATGGCGTTTCTGCCGAACAGCCCGCGCTGGCTGGCTCTGAACGGTCAGACCGAAGAGGCGCGGATGGTTCTGCGGCGGGTGCGGGCGACCGACGAGATTGCGGATCGCGAACTGGACGGCATTCTTGAGAACCACGATGTGCAGGCGCCCTGGTCCGAGTTGGCAAAGCCTTGGGTGCGGCCAGCGCTGATGGCTTCGGTGGGCATTGCGCTGCTGTGCCAGTTCACGGGCATCAATGCGGTCATGTATTACGCGCCGACGATTTTTGCCGATGCGGGTTTCGGTCAGGACTCGGCGCTGCTGACATCTGTGGCCGTGGGTGTGGGCATGGTGTTTGCGACGGTGTTTGGCGGTTGGGCCGTTGATAACTGGGGACGGCGCACTCTGCTGCTGCGTCTGCTGCCGGGAGCTGTGGTGGCGCTGGTCGTTCTGGGAACGGCGTTTGCGATGCATCTGACGGGTGGCGTCGGGGCGTGGATCACGGTGGCTGCGGTGATGGCCTACACCATTTTCAATACGGGCAGTCTGTCGGTTGCGATCTGGCTGGTGGGTGCGGAAGTCTATCCGCTGTCCTGCCGCAGTAAGGGCATGAGCCTCGTCGCTGGTGGGCACTGGGGCGCGGATCTGGTGATTTCGCTGACGACGCTGTCTCTGGTGCAGGTTCTGGGTGCGGGATGGACGTTCTGGCTGTTTGCCGCCGTCAATGCCTTCGCGTTCTGGTTCGTGCTGCGCTATGTGCCCGAGACCAAGGGGCAGTCGCTTGAAGAACTGGAACGTCGTCTGAAGAACGGGACGTTTGCACCGGTGGATCGTGCGGCGGCCCGGGCGGAAGCTCAGGCCCGCTAAGGCAGGTTCTTAAGGCCGTTCCTTTAGGGACGGCCGATGGACTGGTAATTGAATCCGGCCTCGCGCATGAGGTCGGGGCTCCAGATATTCCGCAGATCCGCGATGGCGTTGCCGCGCATGGCGTCACGCAGGCGGAGGGGATCGAGGGCGCGGAACATGTTCCATTCCGTCAGGACTACCACGACATCGGCGTCTTGCGCGGCTGAGAGGGCGTCTTCGCAGTAGCGCACGCCGTCCGGCAGGAGCGAGCGGGCAGCGTCCATGCCTTCGGGGTCGAAAACCTGAAGGGTTGCCCCCGCGTCGTGCAGGCGGGCGAGGATGGGCAGGGACGCGGCTTCGCGCATGTCGTCCGTATCGGGTTTGAAGGTCAGGCCGAGAATGCCGACCGTTTTGCCCTCAAGGGTTCCGCCCACCTGTGTGATGATACGTTCGGCCATGCCGGTTTTGCGGGCTTCGTTGATGGCGACCGTGGCTTCCACGAGTTGTGTGGGCGCGCCGGCATCCTGGGCGATGGCGGTCAGGGCGCGGGTGTCCTTGGGGAAGCAGGAGCCGCCATAGCCCGGTCCGGGGCTGAGGAAGCGGCTGCCGATCCGCTGGTCGAGGCCCATGCCGCGGGCAACGTCATGGATGTTGCCCCCGACCTTTTCGCACAGATCGGCCATTTCGTTGATGAAAGTGACCTTCATCGCGAGGAAGGCGTTGGCAGCGTATTTGGTCAGTTCTGCCGTTTCCAGATCCGTCAGGACGATCGGGGCCTGAATGGCTGTGAGGGGGCGATAGAGCTGTTCGATCAGGCTCTGCGCGCGGTTGCCGCCATCCGGGCCGGAGCGGTCGATGCCGACGATGACCCGGTCCGGGCGCATGAAATCGTCGATCGCGTTGCCTTCGCGTAGAAATTCGGGGTTTGAGGCCACGTCGAAGGTCAGGTCCGGGCGGGTTTGGCGGAGGATGCGGGCGACTTCGCGGCCCGTACCGACGGGGACGGTCGATTTCGTGACGACCAGAAGGTCCGTCCGGGCGGCGCGGGCGATTTCTTCCGCGGCCGCATAGACATAGGTGAGGTCCGCGTGGCCGTCGCCGCGCCGGGTGGGGGTGCCGACCGCAATGAACACGGCATCGGCGTTTTCCATGGCCGCGACGAGATCGTCTCCGAAGGTCAGGCGGCTGGAAGCGACGTTGCTGCTGACGAGGGCGTCCAGTCCGGGTTCGTAGATCGGGATGCGCCCGTCATGGAGGGCCGTGAGCTTTTTCGGGTCCCGCTCCACGATGGCGACGTCCGCTCCGAACTCGGCGAAGCAGGCACCCGAGACGAGACCGACATATCCGCCACCGACCATTGCAATACGCATCTCTGGACCCTCTCTTTTACGGTCCGACGTGCATAGCCGGGGGCAGGATGAGGTGCAAATTGGGCCTTAACGCGTGGGGCGGGCGCAGGCGTTTGAGGCTGCGAAACCCTGAAGGGCGGGAGGAAGGTTTGTGACCGCGTTGGAATCCGCGAGCATGTCGCGCCCGACCTTCGACCATGTGGCGAGGGAGAGGGTCGGGGCGTCGAAGGGGCCGCTGACGCGCACGGGAACATCGAGCGCGAAGAAGCTCGTCGAGAAGGGGCGGCTGGCGAAGACGAGATCGAGCCATCTGCGGTTGAGGTCGAAATTCGCCTTGGCCGCGATCGTCCCTTCACCTGTGCGCAGGCGGAGCGGGATGACGGTGCCGATGCCCTGATGCATCTGAAGGACGCCGAGCAGGCAGGTGATGGGGGTCACACCCTTGGCGTGACGGAACAGCAGGCGCAGATCCATCGAGGCGGCCTCGACGATTTCCTTTGCGATTTCACCTTTTTCCATACTGACGGCGGCGGTCATGTCGGCGCGGCTGATGGCTTCGTTGAGGGTATGAACGTTCTTGGAACCGGCGGTGATGCGGAAGTTCAGGCTGCCCTTGACCGGAACGGGCGCGAGACCGGCGACGCGGCGCAGGCGGTCGATGTCGCCATGCGTCAGGGCGACGTCCGCTGCGACGCGGGAGGATTTTCCATCGGCTTCGATCCGGCCATCGGCGCTGAGGGACGCGCCGATATAGTCCAGACGCAGAAGGGGAACTTCAATCCGGTTGGGGGTCTGGGCGGCCTGAATCCTGAGGTTGGTAAAATTGAGCGCGTTGTAGATCAGCTGGCGGGCGGTCAGCTCGAAATGGACCAGCGGGTCCGGATCGGGGGGCGTGATGAGCAGAAGGTCGGCATGCAGGGTGGAAGAGCCTTTTTTGGTGCCCTTTGCGCCCGGCGGGGCGAGGATGGGCATCAGGCCGTTGATGTCGAGGCGCCCGAAGCCGGTTTTGGCCGTGACGTCATCGGGTTTGCCGTGGCTGCCTTCGATCAGGGTGAAGTCGCCGCTTTCCATCGTGCTGGACTGGATGGTGCCGTGCGCTTTGGTGAAGTGCCAGTCATCGCCGGAATGGCTGAAATCGCCGGACAGGGCGAGTTTGACGGGGGCGTGGTCGCCTGTGATTCCCGCGACGCTGAATAAGGTATCGGAGGTGGGGGTCGTGACGGTGGTGTGGCCTTCCACGCCTTCGAAATTCATTGGGTCCGTCAGGGTGCCGGTGAAGTCCGAGGTCATGTCGCCGGAGGTGACATGGGCTGTGGTGGCGTAGGGGCGGTGGGGCGTCTTGCGGAGGTCGTTGATAGGCTCCATTTCGGCGGAAATGCTGACGGGGGTGTCGTTATAGGCCCCGGTCAGGGTCATGGTGAACGGGCTGCTGTCGCTGGTGGAGGCGAACGTGACCTTTGCAAGCGTGGTTCTGTAGGACGCGCCATTGGCTGAACGGTAGGTGACGTCACTGTCGAGGATCGTGGCGTTGCGCAGGCCCGGTGCGCTGCTCAGATCGGGCGGCGTGTCTGCTTTGGCCTGTTCCTCGGGAGTGAGGGGCGCGCGGGGCTCGTTCTGGTGGGGGCCGAAGCGCCAGTTGGGCAGATGCGCGGGGGTGCGCTCGAACAGGCCGGAAAACTTGGAGATGACGATATTGCGCGCTTCGGGCGGACCCCAGATCAGGGAGGTCAGGCGGATCTGTGCGCCGAGATGGCCGAGCGTCATCATCTGCGGGCGGGTGCCGCTGGCGATATTGGCGACGGAGACGTCGTCGGCATCGATGGTCAGCCATGTGCCCGGATGGACGTGCAGGGCGCCGATATGGACGGTGCGGCCGAGCTTTTTCTCCAGCCGTGGCGTGGCGAACGCGGCGAGGTCCCGATGGTCGATCCAGATCCATCCTGCGCCGAACAGGGCCAGAAGGAGAACGGTGAGGGACAGGATGGAAACCAGAAACCAGCGCAGCAAGAGGGCAGTCTTTCAGGATATATTCAATGAAGCCGGACAATACCGGGAAGTTTTGCAAAGGGGAACTCCACGGTAAGGGCCGGGGGATACACGGAATATTTCTGAAAATTCTGCTGTAATAAAAAGACCGCAGTTTTTTGATTGTGTGGTTGATGGTCGCGTTACTGAAAGATGCTGCGGAATTTTTCGACGGCGTGCAGGGCGCAGGCTTCGTCCTTGTCGCCGCCGGGTGCGCCGGAGACGCCGAGGCCACCGAGAATGGCATGATCGGTTGCGCTGCGCAGGGTAACGCCGCCGGGCACGAAAAGGACTTCGGGGATGGTGTTCAGGGCGCCGTTTGCGGGGCCGGTGACGCCTGCGGCGATCAGTTCGCTGGTTGTGTTTTTATTGAAGGCCAGACCGTAGGCATAGGCCGTATAGGCTTTGCGGTAAGAGACGGAGAGTGATTGCAGGGGGACCGTATCGCCTTTGACGACGGCCTGTTCATGGCCGGTCGTGTCCACGACGGTGGCGGTGACGGAATAGCCCTGTGCGGCGCAGAGGCGCACGGCTTCGGCGGCGAGGGCGGCGGCGGTTTCCCAGTCGAGTTTCTGACTGGTGACGATATGGGAAGGTGTTTGCGCGCGGGTGGTGGGGCTCAGAAGGGCTGCGATGAGCGCTGCTGCGGGCAGAACTATTTTTGCGTTGGGGAGCATCAGCCGGTTCTCTCGTTGTGGAACCAGAAGCATGCTGTGTGCGGGGCGTGGATCGCAATCGGGAATGCGGGGGTGCACGCAATGGTGTTTGCTGGGGGGCTGGGGGTCTCTCCCGGACCGGGGTCCGGGAGAGGGGAACGGGTCTGTTTTAGAACGCAGCCTGAATACGGGCAGCGAAAGAGTTGCCAGAGCGACCGGAAACGTTGGTGGCAGAGGCTACGCTACGAGACGTGACGAAGTGGCTGTAGTCCACCATGAAGCGGAAATGGCGGTTCGGGTACCAATTCAGGCCGCCGGTATAGACATTCTGCATGCCGCCCCGAACGTAGCTGACGCCGTTCTGGCTCGTGATCCCGGCCGTTGCGGCATTGATGTTGCTGTTCAGGTCCAGGCCGCTGTACTGGGCCACGGCTTCGAGGGCGCCCCAGTGGTTGAGCGCAGGGTTGAATTCCTGATCAGCACCGACACCAGGTGCACCGAAAGCGCCTTCCTTGATGTTATACATACGGGGCTTGCCGAAAATCGTGTAGGCAGCGGCACCATACCAGCCCTGGAAGTTGAACGCGGGCAGGTTGGCCTGCGAACGCTGAACGCCAACGTGATAGTATTCGCCCTTCACGAGGAAGCGGTCCCAGCGGAATCCGAGTTCCGGGCCTGCGGCCCAGACCTGGGCAGCCTTGGTGATTGAACCCGTCGCTACGAGGCTGGCTTCACCAATATCAAATTCCGGACGCTGCCCAAAGGACGTCGTACGAGAGCAGTAATTGGCGTTAGCTCCGGTGTTGCAGGCGAGGCGGAAAGCGGCAATCGCCGATACACCGACGTGAAGATCCACATCCTTGGTGGCGATTGGACGGCCAGCGGCGCGGAGCATACCACCCGTCTGACTGTCTATCGTGGAGCCGCTGCCACCACCGTAATAGGTGGAGCTCATGTCAGAGGCGTTGCGGTGACCCCATTCCTGGCCGGTGAAGTAACCGGCAACCCACCAGCGCTTCTCGTAATGCAGGCCGCCGACCACGAAGCGGGCATCACCCGCTGCGATGTTACGGACCATATCCGTGATGCTGGGACGTTCCAGCGTCATGAAGTCGTTGGAGCTTTCGGCGTCCTCTTCCGTCACGCGCGGCTGGAAATAGCCGACCGTCAGGATGGTGTTGCGGAAGCCGGTGTAGTTCAGGTTGCCTTCGTAAAGGCCGACATAACCATCGTTATGGTTGGCGCCGAAATCAGGCGTGACGGCCGCGACCCAGTTCTTGTAGCGGAACATGAACGGAATACGCAGGCGGCGCTGGTTGGTGGTGAAGCTGTTGAAAGCACCACGGGTGTCATTGCCGCGAGGTCCGGAATTGAAGAAGCCGCCGAAGTCTTCATGATAGGCGAGGCCAATCGAGAGGGCATAGGCGCCGTCCGAAGACTGGATCGTCGGGCGACCGCCCGGGAAGCCGACCTTGATGCCGCCGACGCTGACTTCTTCGTCCTGCGCGGTTGCGCGCTGGAAGTCGGCCCAGGAGGAGACGTCAGCGCGGTCTGACGGCGGACGACCATCATCGGCGCCGGGCTTGGCCGGGCGAACGCTGATCAGAGGCTGTGCGGCCGTGCGTGGCTGTCCGATATAACGGCCACGCTGGGCGTAGGGGTTGTTTTCGGCTTCTTCCCGCTGGCGGGCGAGGACGGCGCGGGCGCGCTTCACTTCTTCAGCATGTTCTTTCTTCATGCTGGTGAGCTGGGCCTGCATGGCCTGGATCTGCCGTTCCATGATCTGCATCTGGTCGGCGGCCCGGGCGTGGCCACAAAGCGGGAGGAGGGAAACCAGGGTCGTTGTGGCCAAGAGGGCCGTGGTCCGACGGAAAGAGAAAGCCATTGCTGCGGTGCGTCCTTCTGGGGAGGGCGTGTGTTCCGCAGTTCAGGTATCTGATTCGCTTTTTGAAATAATGGGAAGGTTTCATGACGGGAACATGACAGTTCCATGACAGAAGGCGCGAAAAGCCCCGGAAAACAGGGAGTTCCGGATTTCATATGTCAGTTTTGTTGCGAGGGGAGCGCTGACCGGCGGGTCGGGGCAGGAGGGGTGTGACATTTCGGCACTTAGGGGTGTGCGGGGGCTGTCATGAAACTATCACGCAGGTCCCACTGTTTCTGTATCCGTGCCAGCGTTACTAAGGGGCAGTTTTCACGCCCCATAAGGGATTCCCATGATCAAGAGCAGAGCTCCGCTATTCGGTCTTCTCGTCGCCACGGCCCTTGGCACTGTTGCCATGACCCCGTTCGTGTCGTCGGCGCAGGCTGCGGACATCACTGGCGCAGGATCCAGCTTCGCCGCACCGATCTATGGTGCATGGGGCACGGCTGCAAAGAGCCAGGCCGGTATTTCCGTGAACTACCAGAGCGTGGGCTCCAGCGCCGGTCAGGATCAGGTTATCGCCCGTACGGTTGATTTCGGTGCGTCCGACAAGCCGATGAACGGTGAGCGTCTGGCCAAGGAAAAGCTGTATCAGTTCCCGACCGTCATGAGCGGCATCGTGGTTGTGGCGAATGTGCCGGGTCTGGCTCCGGGCCAGCTCCGTCTGGATGGTCCGACGCTGGCTGCGCTGTATGACGGTGAGATCACGACCTGGGATGACGATCGCATCAAGGCCCTGAACCCGGGTCTGAAGCTGCCGGATACGGATGTGGCTCCGATTCACCGTGCCGATGGCTCGGGCACGAGCTTTGTGTTCACGTCCTATCTGTCGCAGGTCTCCCCGACCTGGAAGCAGAAGCTCGGTGCCGGTACGTCCATCGCCTGGCCGGGCGGTTCGGGTGCGCGTGGCAATGACGGCGTGGCTGCTCTGGTGCGTCAGACGGAAGGTGGT
Organism: Gluconobacter sp. Dm-74; assembly: GCF_018256135.1. Taxonomy (NCBI): domain Bacteria; kingdom Pseudomonadati; phylum Pseudomonadota; class Alphaproteobacteria; order Acetobacterales; family Acetobacteraceae; genus Gluconobacter; species Gluconobacter sp. Dm-74. The sequence continues at coordinate 202,923 of NZ_JAERLX010000003.1, forward strand.
CTGGGGTATGTCGAATACGCCTATGCCGCCCAGAACCACCTGAACATTGCCCAGATGAAGAACCATAGCGGTGCTTTCGTGGCTCCGACGCTGGCCAGCTTCACGGAAGCCGCCAAGGCTGCTGACTGGGTTCATGCCGATCATTATGCCGTGAACCTGCTGGACACGGATGGTGCGTCTTCCTGGCCGATCGTGACGGCGACGTTCGTTCTGGTGCCGGTCGATGCGGCGCAGAAGGAGTCCGGCAAGGCTGTTCGTGACTTCTTTACCTGGGGTTTCCAGCACGGCGATGCAGACAATGCCCGCCTCGACTATGTCGGCCTGCCGCAGAGCGTGCGCACGGACATTCTGGCCAACTGGCCGAAGTAAGTCCTGCGTCTGTCTCCGCAATGACAGGCCGGACCTGAATTTCAGGGCTGGTCAGTCAGGATAAAAAGGCGTTGAGTATGGAACGGGCTTCTCCTGTGTGGGAGAAGCCCGTTTTCTGTTTTTTGCTCTGTTGAGTCGTGGTGCCCGCGTGTCCGTTACGTCGCTTTCCGAACAGACATCCCCACAGGGGATGAATGGCCTGACCCGTGTGCTGATCGGTGTGATCTTCATTCTGGGGCCTGTTTCGACGGACATGTATCTTCCGGCCTTTCCGGAACTTGAGCATGATCTGGGGCATGGGGCCGGTACGGCGCAGCTTACGCTGACAGCGTGGCTGGCGGGGCTGGCGATCGGGCAGTTCACGCTGGGGCCGCTCTGCGACCGGTATGGACGCAAGCTGCCGCTCCTGTTCGGGCTTGTGGTGTATGCGCTTGCCTCGGTCGGGCTGGCGCTGACGACCAGTTTTCACATGTTCTGCACGCTGCGCTTTGTGGCGGCTCTGGGTGGGGCGATCAGTTCCGTGGCGCCGCGGGCAATGGTGCGGGATGTGGCGACTGGGTCGGCGGGCGTGAAGCTCATGTCGCAGTTGATGCTGATTTTCGGTCTGGGGCCTTTGCTGGCGCCGTCGATCGGGAGTTTTCTGCTGGACTGGGGGAGCTGGCGGCTGATTTTCTGGGCGAATGTTGTTTTTGGCGTCGTGATGTTCTTCTGCACGCTGTTTCTGCTGCCCGAGACGCTGCCCCTGGACCGGCGTTTTGCACTGCCTGTTAGCGGGATGGTGGCGCGTTACCGCGATCTGCTGCGGGAGCCGCTGTTCTGTTCTGCGGTGATGGTCGTGAGTTTTGCGACGTTCACGATGTTTGCCTATTTGTCGAATGCGCCTGCGCTGTTCGAGAATATCCTGCATTTCTCGCCGCATCTGTTCGCCATTTTCTTTGGGCTGAACGGGATCGGCTTCATCATCGGCTCACAGGTGAATGCCAAACTGGCGAACCGGTTCCTGTTCACGCGGGTGATGGAGACTGCGATGCTGGCGGTTCTGCTGTTTTGTGCGCTGGCGGTGGTGGTGTGTCTGAGCGGATTTGCGGGGCCGCAGAATCCGTGGATTCTGTGCGCGCTGATCTGGTGCACCACATTTTCGCTGGGCTTTATCGGGCCGAATGCAGGTATTCTGGCGCTGACGCATCATGGGCATCAGGCGGGCGCGGCTGCGGCGCTGATGGGGACGTTGAACTGGACGATTGCCGGTCTGGCGGGGGTGCTGATGTCGTTTCTGCCGACGGACTGGGTCGGGTCGACATCGGTCGGAATGTTGGTGGGGATCAGTTTCTGCTGGCTGTGCGATCTGTGGCGCCGCCGGCTGGATCCGCAATCCTATCTGTCTGTCCGGCAATAAGGGCCGGAGCGGGACGCCCGGCGCGAGGCCGGGCTTGTCCCGAGAAGACTGTGATCAGCTCTCGGAAACGCGGTCAGCAGCAACCGTAGCGATCATCAGGGCGCCGATCATCGGAACGAAGGCAACCATCGAGAACTGTGCGAGAAGGCTGGTGGGAAGGCCGATCAGGTGGATCAGGGTCATGGACGTCATCTGGAAAATCTCCGTGTGGATCTGTGTGCCGTTTTGCGGCGTGCAGCGGGAGAAACTCCAGAATCGATGTTCGAAGCAACAAATACAGATGCAGGGTCAGACCTGCATTTCCTGCATAAATGCTTTTTAAACTTTCGCCGTCTTTGTGGAACGGAGGTTTCCGTTACGAAGATGCGATTATTTCATCAAGGATGAAGTAAAACGCGATCAGGGGAATTGCCCGGATTTCTTTCGGAAAACAGTACCGTTCCCGGTGGTTTTTGAAATAAAATTGCGTAGCGGCTTATTCCGCGTTGAGGCTCAGATCGCTGTCATGGCGCAGGCCGTGCCAGCTCAGGAGGGTGTCGGCGAGGAAGAACATGAGCGATCCGACGGTGCAGGCGAGAGCTATGCCAAAAAACGCCAGCAGCCATGCCGAGGTCGAAGCATCGCGCAGAGAGCCTACGAACAGCGCCATGGCCGCGCCGCAGGTTGAGGCGCCGCCGATCCCGTTCAGGAGAATCGCGGCGTCCAGAACGAAGACGCGGCGATGCAGCCGGGCCTGCTGGTTTCGCAGGCGGGCGGGCGTGTCGATGGGATCGACGGGTGTATCGTCCGTTTTCGGAGTGCCGAGTTTCTTGCGGACGTCTTCAAGATGGTCCGTGACGCGGGCCAGCCGGGTGTTGAAGACATTGATGAGGGTGCCGATGCCGGAGAGCATGAAAACCGGCGTAAGCGCGACCTGAATCAGGTGGGCGGCGCTGTCGACAGGATCGGGGTCGTAGGAAATCGGAAAAGGCATGATGTCTTATACTGCATGATGCGTTTGCGAAAAGACCGGCTTCTTCTGAAAGGGCCGCTTTGGAAACGCCGCCTCTGGAACAGGAAGGGGAAGATGGGGTAGGGAAGGGCAGCCATTGCCAGAGGTGTTCCGGCCCTGATGTTCAACCTGCTTCGCCTGTCGTGTCGTTCTGCCTTCTTCTGTGCGGGGATTGGGCTGTCTGCGGGTTTCGCGCAGGCGCAGGGGTTGGACGAGGGCGGCGCACATTGCACCGGGCTTGCGCTTCAGGCCGAGTTTGCGTGCCGGAGCTGGACCGAGGTGGCGCAGGATGTGAAAGCGGGGACCGATACCGTCATTATCCCTGTCGGCGGGACCGAGCAGAGCGGGCCTTATATTGCGGTCGGCAAGCATAATGTGCGGGCTCAGGTTCTGGCCGATATGATTGCCGTTCAGGCCGGGCATACGCTGGTGGCGCCTGTTGTGGCCTATGTGCCGGAGGGGTCTACGAGCCCACGCACGTCCCACATGAAGTTTCCGGGCACGATTTCCGTGCCGCCTGCCGTATTCGAGGGGCTGCTCAAGGGCGCGGCGGAGAGTTTCCGTGTTCAGGGGTTCAGGCGGATCGTGCTGCTGGGCGACCATGGGGGCTATCAGTCTTTCATGGCGCAGGTGGCGCAGGAGCTGAACCGGGCCTGGAAGGGTCAGGCCGCCGTGCTTTATGTGCGGGATTATTATGAAGTCGTGCCCCATCAGTATGCCGATGCCCTGCGTGCGCAGGGTTATGGCGCGGAAGTGGGGCTTCATGCGGAGCTGAGCGATACGTCGCTGATGCTGGCGGTCGATCCGTCGCTTGTGCGTCAGGAGGCGTTGCGCAAGGCTTCGCAACCGGGTGTGGCCGAGGGCGTCTATGGTGGCGATCCGCGGCGGGCATCGGCCGGACTCGGCCGGATCGGCACGGACATGCAGATCCGGACCGCGGTTGCGGCAATCCAGTCTTTCCAAAGGAGCCATCCATGACATTCAAGACTCCTCTTCTGGTGGCGATGACGCTGCTGGGAACTACCCTGGGAGCTGCTGCGGCCCATGCGCAGGACTATTCTCCGAGCGCGCCGATGGTGCCGGTTCCGGCTGATGCTGCGGCCGCCCCGGTTGCGGCATCCGGCATCCAGACGATTCCGGGGATGCCGCCGGTGATTGATTCGAAGAACATCTATAGCGAGACGACGCCGTCCCATATCTCGCCCGCGATCGCGCAGGACCCGGCGCGCGTTTATGTGCCGAACCTGCGGGGAGACAGCGTTTCCGTGATTGATCCGGCGTCTTTTCAGGTTGTGGACACGTTCCCGGTCGGCCATTCGCCGCAGCATGTGGTGCCGTCCTGGGACCTGCGGACGCTGTGGGTGACGAATAACAGCGAAGGCCGTCCGGACGGGTCGCTTACGCCGATCAATCCGGCGACGGCCAAGCCGGGCCCGTCCATTGCCGTGGATGATCCGTACAACATGTATTTCACGCCGGACGGGAAATACGCAATTACGGTGGCCGAGGCGCACAAGCGTCTGGATTTCCGCGATCCGCATACGATGGAGCTGAAGGGTTCGGTCGAGACGCCGGAATGCAAGGGCGTCAATCACGCTGATTTCTCCATTGACGGGAAATACGCGATCTTTACCTGCGAGTTTGGCGGGTATGTCGCCAAGGTCGATACGGTGAATCTGAAGATGATCGGGATGCTGAAGCTGTCCAAGGGCGGGATGCCGCAGGACATCCTGACGGCGCCGGATGGTCACAAGTTCTATGTGGCGGACATGATGGCGGACGGTGTGTTCGTCGTGGACGGGGATTCCTTCAAGGAAACCGGCTTTATCCCGACGGGTATCGGCACGCATGGCCTGTATCCGAGCCGTGATGGCAAGATGATGTATGTGGCCAATCGCGGGTCACATCGCATTCATGGTCCGAAACATGGGCCGGGTGGCGTTTCGGTCATCGATTTCGCGACAGACAAGGTCGTCAAGACCTGGATGATCCCCGGTGGCGGCAGCCCGGACATGGGCAATGTCAGCGCGGACGGCAAGCTGCTCTGGCTGTCGGGCCGGTTCGACGATGTGGTCTATGCGATCGACACCGATACGGGGGCGATGCGCAAGATCCCGGTTGGCGCGGAGCCGCATGGCCTGACGGTCTGGCCGCAGCCGGGACGCTACAGCGTCGGGCATACGGGGATTTTGCGGTAAGGTCTGAAAAGGGGGAGCGGTCTGCTCCCCCCTTTTTTGTCAGGCGTAGATCCTGATGGTCTCGATATAATAGGCCATTCCGCGGAGTTCGCGCTTGGTCAGGGTGACGGACAGTGTTTTGCCGGGTGTCGGGCGGCGATCCTGTTCCATGATGACAATGCCGACGCCTTCGGGAAAATCCTGTTCGAAGCTCGCGCGCATACCGTCAGGCGTTTCAGCAAGCCATGCGTCGATTGCGTCCGCGTTGCTCTGAAGCGTCTGGAGAATGGCACGTTCTGCGTCTTCCTTTGTGTGGAAGAAGGAAACAGAGCGGAGTTTTTCGGAGGTAAACCGTTCTTCAATGTCCGAGTCTGTCAGGGCGATATGCCGATCCATAACGGAGCCTCCGAGCTGGCGAGCTGACGTGTCTGGCCAGGGAGGAGGTCCGATTTGCAGGCTCTGTAACAGGGCTGTCCAGAAGTCGCGGAGGCTGGGAAACGGAGCCGCGTGTTCCGGGAGCCAGGCAGTCTGGTCATTGAACCGTGCAACCGGATCGAAGGCGATCAGGGCCCATGTGATCCGGGTCAGATCGGTCTCGTTGCAGGCCAGCAGGGTTTCGAGTTCGCGGATGGCGGCGGCCCGGGTGAGGAAAGTCCGGGTTTCCGTCACGTCCTGAATGACGTCCATCAGGGTTTCGCCGAATGTGTCGACATCCTCCCCGAACGGACCGGCGCCGTAGCTGGCCAGTTGTGGAAAGAGGCGGCGGTATTCCTGATCCGGCAGGTCTGATGGGATGGTCATTTTTATGAGCTCGGGGATTTTTTGGTGAACATGCGGTCGATTGCGGGGCCGATGAAGTAGCCGATGATTCCGGTGATGAGGACGGAGGGCCAGGCCCAGCCGGCGTAATCCTTGAAGAAATCCTGATTTTCCAGAACTGTCATGACGGCGATGTCGATCAGGACGAGGGTCCATAATGTTGTGGACAGGAAGGGCTGGAGCCAGGCGTGGCGGACTGTGCGGGACATGAGGGGTGCTCCGGCTTACGAGATCGAGACGTGGAAGACGAAGATCATCCCGCAGATGAAGGCGCCGAACAGCGGCAGCCAGCAGGTGTGCAGGTGGTTGAGGTTGTCCATGTAGGAATAGGCCAGCGCGAGCGCGACATAGACATGGGCGAAGACGAGGCCGAGGACCATGCCGATGAAACGCTTCTTCAGAACCTGCTCTTCCTGACGGTTCTTTTCGGCGAGAGCGGCGGGATCGGGGCGGGCCATCGGTGTTTCGGTGGTGGCCGGGGCGGTGGTTTGATCGGGGGCTGACGGCTCTGGTGAGACCAGGACAAGAGACATCGCTGAATTCCTTGGCATGATCCTCGCCGATCGGCGGGCGATGCGGGGCCACGGGATGATCGGGCCGGGAAATCGTCTGCGGGGAACCGGGAGGAGGGTTCTCGATAATGTGTGGGCAGAATGAGCCTGTCCGCACGACAATGCAAGACTTTATTTAAATGATTAAGGGTTAGGCTTCCCGGCAATAAAAAACCGGCTCCTTACAGGAGCCGGTTCGGGGTCAGGCCTGACCGGGGGCGTTGTTCCCGGGGGCGTCATTGGCCGGGATGGGCAGAGGGGCATCTGTGGTGATGCGCATGGCGTTGCCGGGCGGCGTCGTGAAGTAGGACGTGCCGGTGTAGAATTTGATGCTGGCGGCGGCGAGCTGGTTGGTGATGCGGCGGTAGAACTCGCGTTTGACCTTCCATTTCATCATTGGTGCCGTGCGGAAGCTGCCGAGGAGGGTGGCGCCGCCGCTGTCGCTGTTGTCCACGCCCAGATCGTTATAGTCCGACAGGATCATGGGGCCGAAGACCGCATCGTCGCGCATCTCCTTGAGGGTTTTCGTCATGATGGCTGTCACGCGCGGCAGGTCTTCGGACAGGTCGAGCTGCTGTTTGACGATGACCTGATTGTAGCCGCGGGCCGTGTTGGCGATTGAGGAGACGGACGAGAACGGGATGATGTGAAGGTCGCCGTTGATGTCGCGGACCTTCACGGTGCGGATCGAGAGGTTTTCCACCGTTCCGGAAACACCGCCGGTCGTGACCCAGTCACCGACCTGAATGGCGTCTTCGACGAGCATGAAGAAGCCCGTGATGAAGTCCTTGACCAGACTTTGCGAACCGAAGGCGATGGCTGCACCCATGATACCTGCGCCGGTGAGCAGCGGGGTGACGTTGATGCCGATCTGCGAGAGCGTTGTGACGGCGACGATGATGATGATGATGGCCAGCAGAACGGTGCGGATGATGGGCAGCACCGTGCGCAGGCGGGTTGCGCGGGCGAACTGGTCCGAACTCTCGAAACGGGTGAGCTGCTGGCTAAGGAAGGCGTTGATGATTTCCCAGATCGTGACCGCGATGCTCAAGGCGACCAGCATGGTCAGAACGGCGTCGAGCAAATGGCGGCCGACGGCATTTTTGATGAAGAAGCCGAACGTGGGCAGACCCCAGGCTTCGGTCATGGCGATCAGGGTCAGGAACAGGATGGCGCCGGTCAGGATGCGACGGGCGAAGGGGTAGTAGCGATCGGCGCGTTTCTGGATGTCGGGGAAGCGTTCGGTCAGGACGGGGTTGATGCGGAAGAAGCGGTCCTGAAGCCCGTAGGCGAGCACGGCGATCAGACGGGATGCGACGAGAATGCCGATCGTAATGCCCGTGGTGTCGAGAATCCAGCGATAGCCCCCCGGAAGATGGGCGGCCCAGACGATCCAGAGGGAGGCGTCGAGGAACATGGCCGGGACCCACCACAGGCGCGTGATGGCGACGATGAAGGTCCACATCGCGGTGTTGGGGACGGCGCGCGGCTGAAGCGCGCTGCTGACGAGGTGTCGGACCCGCCAGATGAAGACGGCGATCAGGATATGTTCGATCAGGATGATGCCGCGGATCATCGCATCCGTGCCGCGCGGCGAGAGATTGAACTGGCTGCCCAGTGTGGACAGGCAGAAGACGATCGCGGGGGCTGCGACCAGCACGTTCCACCAGCGGGTCAGCAGGAAGGCGGTGGCGTCCGTGGCGGGCAGGAGACGGATCGTGGGGGAGCGGGGCGCGAATCCGGTTTCGACGAAAAGATAGAGAATCCGGGCGGCGGCGTAGCAGTTGGCGAGCGTCATGATGACGTTGTCGGTCTTGGCGCTCCAGGGCAGGACCAGAACGGCCAGATAGGCGACGGCCAGAAAAACGAGGACCGGGATGGCTTTTAGCGCGAAATGTCCGAGCGCGTAGGGGACGCGGGACAGGAAGCGCAGGGTTTCGACCTGACGCCGCTGGTCGGCGGCGCGGGTTTCGCTGGAGCCGTCAACGATGGGGTCATGCGCTGCGGCGTCTTCGTTCGCGACGGTATTGCGCTGTTCGCGGTTTTCGGCGTTCTGCGTGAGCTGGACCAGTGGTTTATGCAGGCTTAAGGCGACGATCCGCTCCAGAGCCACGCCGCAAAGCATGACCACAATGCCGCCTGCGAAGGCATGCAGGATCGTGCTGCGGGTATCGGGGGAGGCAAGGGTCGTGTGGGCCCATCGGCCAACGATTCCGAGGTCGCTGAACAGATCGAGGAAATTATGCAGATAGCCAAGGGCCTGAAGGCGGATGCTGCTCAGGCCGGTATGGATGTCGGGCGGCACATCGGCGACGGTTTTGGAGGGTGCGGCTTTTGCGGGGGCTGCGGCAGGGGTTGAGGCTGCGACCGGAAGGCCGCGGGCCATCAGGTCAAGGGTGTGGGTGAAGGCGTCCCGTTCCTTGGGGTTGTTTAGGACGTTGAGGAGCTGCTGGGCTTCCTGCTGGCTGAGGGGATGGGTGCTGTCGGCGGCTTTTGCCGGAAGGGCGGGCGCCAGAAAACCGAGGAGCAGAAAGAGGAAGAGGCCGAGGACGGCACGTCCGGTTCGCGGGCGGGGTGTGGCGGACGGATCGGGACGGGGGATCGACGGCATCGGTCTGTTGGGTCCTTGAGATTACGCGTTCTGGGCTGCGGTCTGATATCCGCGCCGGGTGGTCCGCCGAGGGCGGTTGTTATGTGCAAACATGGCACAGGGGGGTGGCTCTGTCCTACCCCTCTTCCTGTGGGTGTTTTATTCGGAAAGGGGTCTGTCGTCGGGCATCAGCCGGTCGAGAGCCTCGGCGTTTCTGATGGCCCAGTGGTAGAGAAGCTCCACGGGTTCCATGAAGGTCTGCCCCAGATCCGTTAGGCTGTAATCGACATGGGGTGGCATGATCTGGCGGACGTTGCGGCGGATGAGGCCCTGCGTTTCGAGTTCGCGCAGGGTCTGGGTCATCATTTTTTTCGACAGGCCGGGGATGCTGCGCTGGAGCTTTCCGGGACGGGCCGTGCCGCCCAGAAGATGCAGCGTGTGCAGGATCATGGTGGTCCATTTTCCGCTGAAAAGCCTCAGGATCCGGCGGGGCGCACAGTCTTCGGCGAAGGGCGCCTGACGGTAGTGTTCGGGCAGCGGCGGGGTCATGGAGTGGGAACCTTCTGGTCACCAGGGCACGAAAAGGTGCCGTCTGGCGGAAATGCGGATCGTCTCCAAGATGTGGAGCAGACCCTGTTTTCTGCAAAGGAAAAATCCCATGACATCTTCTGTTCCTGCCATGGTTTCAGCTCGGACCGCGCTGGTCGTCGGGGCGACCGGGATTGTTGGCCAGAACATTGCGGCGCGTCTCGTGGCCGAAGGCTGGACCGTGCATGGTCTGGCGCGCAGGCCGCGTCATGATATGGCGGGCGTGCTGCCGGTTGAAGCCGATCTGCTGGATCTGCCGGCGCTGACCCATGCGCTGCGGGATCTGCGGCCGAGCCATGTGTTTTTCTGCTCCTGGCTGCGTCAGGAGACGGAGGAAGAGAACTGCCGCGTTAATTCCGCGATGATCCGCAATGTGTTCGCCGCTCTGCCGGAGCCGGGGCTTCTGGTTCATGCGGCGCTGACGACGGGCATGAAGCATTATCTTGGTCCGTTTGAATCCTATGCGTCCGGTGAGCCGCCGGTGACGCCGTTCCGCGAAGACGCGCCCCGGTTGGATCTGCCGAATTTCTATTACGATCAGGAAGACGCGCTTTATGAAGCCGCTGCCCAACACGGGTTTTCGTGGAGTGTGCATCGTCCGCATACCGTGATTGGCTATGCGGTTGGCAATGCGATGAACATGGGCAGTACGCTTGCGGTTTATGCGACGATCTGCCGCGAGACCGGACGGCCTTTCGTGTTTCCGGGATCTCCCGTGCAGTGGAACGCCCTGACGGATCTGACCGATGCGCGGCAACTGGCGCGGCAGCTTTTCTGGGCTTCGACCGAGGCGGGAGGACGCAATCAGGCGTTCAATATCGTGAACGGAGATGTGTTTCGCTGGAAATGGCTCTGGCCGCGTCTGGCGGAATGGTTTGGAATCGAGGCGGCACCATATCCCGGCCATGCGACGTCCCTTGAAGAGACACTTGCCGGGGATGCGGAGCTCTGGGAGCGGATTGCCACGAAATACGGGCTTGCGGAGAGCCGGATCGAGCGGCTGGCTTCGGCCTGGCATACGGATGCCGATCTGGGGCGGCCGGTCGAATGTGTGACGGATATCAGCAAAAGCCGCCTGGCGGGGTTTGCGGGATATCAGTACACGCCGGACTCTTTCACCGATCTGTTTACCCGGCTGCGGGCTGAGAAGCTGATCCCGTAACACGGGGTTTGCAGGACCCTTCCGGTTTCACGACCGGAAGGGTCCTGCTTTTCGTTTCAGTCAGTGATATGGTGAGGGCTGTTTTCTGAAAACGTGGAATGAGCCTGTCTTGCATCGAATGTTCAGCATGTCGGCCCTGCTCCTGGCAGGGGTTCTGGGTCTGGGTTCCGTGTCCGCACGGGCGACCGAAAGTGCGCCGGTTGCGTCCGCGAACGACACCGCGACGTTGGTCACGGATCGCGATGCGGTCGGGCCGGACCAGCATCTTCGGGTCGGGCTCCGGCTTCAGCTCAAGCCGGGCTGGCATACCTACTGGATTAATCCGGGCGATGCCGGAGACACGCCGACGCTGGATGTGACGGCTGATGGCGGGGCGACGGGCAAGGGCGGCCCGATCCACTGGCCTGTGCCGGTGCGGATCAGCGAGGGCGGCCTCATGTCCTACGCTTATATCAATGAAGTGACGCTGCCGGAGGATCTGGTTCTCAAGGGTTCCGGCGGGACGACGCTGCATGCCCATGCGGAGTGGCTTGTCTGCGCGCAGGTCTGCATTCCCGAGAGCGGTGATTTCACGCTGACGCTTCCGGCTTCGGCGGCTGATGTGCCGGAAGGCGGCGCGCAGGCGGACCTGTTCCGCAAGGCCGAGGCTGCAACGCCGGTGGCGTCGCCGTTTGCTGCCAGCGTGTCGGGCGATGGTGTGTTGACGCTTTCGGGCAAAGGGCTGTCTGCGGCGTCCGTGTCGCAGGCGTGGTTCCTGCCGCAGGATGGGGGCGTGATCGATCAGGTGGCGGAACAGAAGCTGCATGTCTCTGACGGCCAGCTCACGCTCGGGCTGAAATTCCTGAAATTGGCGCATCGGGACAAGCCGCTTGTGGGCGTAGTCGTGCTCAAGGATGCGGCGGGGCAGGAAAGCCCGTTGCAGATTGAGGCTCGCCCGGTTGGGGGCGCGTCTGCTGCGGCTCCTGTGCAGGCGGATGCGGCACCGGCTTCGGATGTACCAACGGGAGCTGGCTGGCTGCGGGTTCTGCTGTTTGCTTTTGTGGGCGGGCTGATCCTGAACCTGATGCCGTGTGTGTTTCCGGTTCTGGCGATGAAGGCGCTGTCTCTGGCGAAGATGGGCGGTGCCGGACGGGGCGCGCAGCTTCAGAGCGCGCTGTTCTATACGCTGGGTGTGACCGGGGCTTTTGCGGCGCTGGGCATTGTCATGATCGGGCTGCGTCTGGCCGGGTCTGCGGCGGGATGGGGCTTTCAATTCCAGTCGCCGGGATTTGTGGTCGGCGTGTGCTGGCTGCTGTTCCTGATGGGGTTGAACCTGCTGGGTGTGTTTGAAGTCAGCGCCGGGCGTCTGGGGCAGGTTCAGACAGGCGGCGGCCGGAGCGGGGACATGATGACGGGTCTGCTGGCGGTCATTGTGGCGACGCCCTGCACGGCGCCATTCATGGGGGTCGCCATTGCTGGGGCTCTGGGGGGGCCGCCGGTGATGGGCGTTCTGGTGTTCCTGTCGATGGGGCTGGGGCTGGCGTTTCCATATATTCTTGTGGCCGGGGTGCCGGGTGTGGCGTCCCGGATGCCGAAGCCGGGGGCCTGGATGGGTATTCTCAAGCAGGTTCTGGCGTTTCCGCTGTTTGCGACCTGTGTATGGCTACTCTGGGTGGCGGCAATCCAGCGGGGCGTGACGTTTGTGGCGCTGACGGCCGGGGGCGTTGTGCTTCTGGGCTTTGCGGGCTGGATTTATGGTGTTGGGCAGCGTCGGTCCATGCTGGAAGGCGGCCGTGGGGCGGTGGCGTTCTGCCGGATCGTGGCTGTGCTGTGTGTTGTGGTGTGTGGAGCCGCGCTGGCGCAGGGGCTGCGGGCCGCGCCTGTTCCTGTGGTTGTGGGCGCATCGGACTCCGGGATCGAGCCGTTTTCAGAAGCGCGTCTGGCCGAGCTTCGGGCGCAGGGCAAGCCGGTGTTCATCGACATGACGGCGTCATGGTGCATCACCTGCATGGTCAATGAGCGTGTGGCGCTGGATGTGCCATCCGTTCAGCAGGCGTTCCGGGACCACAAGATCGTGTTCCTTAAGGGGGACTGGACGAACCGCAATGCGGCGATCGGCGCGTTCCTCAAGACGCATGGGCGCGACGGTGTGCCGTTCTACATCTATTATGCGCCGCATCAGGATGGCGTTGTGCTGCCGCAGATCCTGACGCCGGGTATTGTGCTCTCGACAATCGGGAAATGACGTTGCGATATTCGGGCCGTCTGGAACGATTCAACGACCCGTATTGCGCGGGTCGTCCTGCGGATTGACGTAGGCCATGCTGAACGGGCCCGTTCCCGAAACCTGAAGCACGGCGCCCTGACGTCCGGCCTTGATGGCGTGTGGGACGTTGACCGGCAGGTGGACGAAGCCGCCCGGTCCGAGCGCGCGCTGCTGTGTTGTGTCGATGTTCTGCCCTACGAAGTGCTGGATGTTGCCGCTGATGACGGTCAGCATTTCGTCCAGATTATGGGTGTGTGGCGGGATGAATGATCCGGCTGGCATCATGACGCGCAGGGTGAAGGGGCCGGGTTTTGTGGTGTCGCCTGTCAGGATGGCGATTTTCGTTCCGTGCGGGAACATGGCGGGCGCGGGCTTCCATGCTACGGCATCTGAACCCTGAATGATCGTAACGCCGGAGTTGTCCTGCGCGGGTTCGGTCGGGATCGGGGCAGCCTGTGCTGCCGAGGATAATGCGAGCGCTGTGCCGAAAAGCAGGGCTGAGCTGGCGGACTGTTTTCTGGAAATCATGCCGAAGGGCATTGGGGGTCTCCTCCGTTCCACAGGGATGTGGGGGCGTGTTGCGGGAACGCAGCGGAGGAGACGTGGTTTTGGGACGAGGCGTGTGCCCCGCCCCTTCCCGTCAGAAGGCGGTGGAGATCGTTCCGGTCATGGAAAAGCGCGGGGAAACCATGAAAGAGTTTCCGTAGCCGGTATAGGGCGCCAGATTGCCGCTATGGACCGTGCTCGGGTCCTTGGCGCTATAGACCGCGCCCATGGCGCCGGTGCGGACGATGGAGCCGGTGAGGTTGGTGAAGTTCAGGCGGAAGGTCGGGGACTGCGCAAACATGAAGGGCTTGAAGTGATAGCCCATCGAGAGCGTGTCGGTGACGTAGCCCGGAATGCGCTGGTCGCCTGCGATGCTGACGGATTGCGGACCGGTATAGTGGACGGTGCCGTTCGCGAAGAAGCCTTTATAGGTATAGGTCAGACCAAAATTCGCGATGACATGCGGGGCCATGACGGCCTGCGTGCCCTTGGAATGCAGCATCGTGTTCAGATACGGATCGAAGACGTTGCTGTCCTGTGAGGCATGCAGATATTCGACGGAGGCGTAAGGGCTGAAGCCGTGGATCGGGCGTCCGGCGATCATGACGTCAAAGCCGCGCATCTGCTGGCTGCCGATATTGAACGGCTTGTAGCTGTTCATGCCGACATACTGGTCCACGATGCGGTTGGTGAGGTTGTAGTTGAAGAACGCGACATCGGCGACGATGTAATCGTCATGGTAGCGGTAGCCGAGTTCTTCCTTGATGGAATACTGGTTCTTGGGGATCGCGACGCTGGTGTAGAGCCAGCCGAGATCGACCGCGCTGGGCTGGCGGTAGTCGCCTTCCACGTTCAGGTAGACCTGATGGTGGTTGTTGATACGGTAGCCGATTGAAAGCTGCGGCAGCGGGGCGGTGCGGTTGGCTTCCTGACGGCCGTAATAGTCCTTGTTCCAGATGTTCGTCATGACGAACTTGAACCCGGCATCCACCGTCAGGTGATCGTTGAAATACTTGGCCGTGTCATGCACGAACAGGGACTGGATTTCGTAACCGGCCGTCTGTTTGTCGCCAGCGGAAATCTGGTACGCGGCCCAGTTGGGGCTTGGCGCGTTGCCGTCCGCCATCTGGTAACTGCTGGGGTAGGACTGGATCGTCTGGGTGTTTTCATACCAGTAGCCGACCGAGAAGGTGTTGTGCCGGTCGATTTCCCAGTTGAGTTTCGTGATCGTTCCGACCGAACGGTATTCGTTTTGCAGGAAGTAGTTCGTCAGGCCGCGCGTAACGCCTGCGGCATCGGTCGTCGTGCCGCCCGGAGAGGCGTCCCAGCCCTGCCCGAAGCTGAAATAGGGATGGATGTCGAACGACAGGTGCGAGGGGAGCACGATATGAACCGGGGCCGAGATGAAAATCTGGTTCCAGTGGTCGTTGTTGTTGCCCCAGTAGTTGTTGCTCTTGCGGTCATCCGTCCGGCCATAGCCCTGTCCGGTGTGTTTGTAGCGGAAGAACTGGTCGGAGGTGGGGTAGTTGTCGATGACGAAGTCGGCGGAGTTCCAGGACAGGAAGAACTTGGCGTTGGAGCCGTTATGCCAGTCTTTCTGGAGGCCGAAATCGATGTGTTTGCGCTGGTTGGTGCCAGCACCCATCCAGGAGCGGGCATGGGTGTTGGAGAACGAGAAATAACCGCGCACGCCGCTATGGCCGATTTCGCCGGATTCGAGGCGCAGAAACTCGCGTGACAGGTTGTTGGTGCCGTAGGAGAAGTCGATCAGGCCGCCGCGCTTTTGCGAGGGAGTGCGCGTTTCCTCGTTCATGACGCCACCGGCGGCGGACATGACGGGAAGATCTGTTGCCGAGGAACCGGGCGTGACGCTGACACTCTCGACGTTTTCGGAGTCGACGTTCTCGCTCAGATATTTCGCTGCCGCTGCCGGAGCGCCGTCCACCAGAAGGCCCATATCGAGATCCGTCAGGCCGCGGGACTGGATCTGCCCGCCTTGCATGCCCGACGAATCCGGCGTCGTAACGTTGAGGCTCGGCAGGTTCTGGATCAGGTCGAGCGCCGTGCTGGTCGGCGCGCGCATGTCGATGAATTCCTTGGTGACGGTCTGTACCGCATGGGGGGCGGTTTCGACGCGCATCATGCCGCCGCCGCCGTTCAGCGCGCGGCGCGAGGACGTGACGGAGACCGTTTCGGCAGCAGACGCATCAAGCGCATGGGGTGCGCGCGGTGCAGCGGCTGCGCGTGAGGGTGTCCGGGCCGCTTTCGGAGCATTGCGGCTGGAGGTCTGATGGCGGGGGGTGTGGTGTTTCGCTGGCTGTGCGGCGCGGGCTGGCGTTGCGAAAGCGGCGAGCACGCTGCCGGCGAGACAGGTGACGGCGAGAAGCTGACGTCTGTAGCCCAGTGAGCCGGAGCGTGATCCGGAGCCGCGGGACTGATGGTTGTCTTTCATGCTGCCGGGCTCCTGCGTCTGTCGCACCAAAAGGTGCACTTTGGAAACGGTATTTATTCGAAACGTGGATGTAAAACGGATGGCCTATCTCCATCAAAGATAAAATGAAGGCCGGGGCATTGCCGTTTTTAGGGTGGTGCAAAAATGTGACAGTCTATGTCTCCTGTATGACGCGGTTTTTCGGGGCGGGAAATCAGGCCGCGGGGTGGGGCTGTGTGGTGGGGGAGAGGAACTCTTTTTCGAGTTCGGAAATCACCAGTCGGGCCGCGCCGGAAAGCTGCCGGGAGTGGTCCACGCACAAGGCGAGCGTCAGAGGAGCGAGATCGTGGTTGGAAATCGGAATGAAAGCCAGTTCACCGCGTGTGACCTCTTCCATGACGTCGAGCGCGCTGAGGATTCCGAGGCCGATGCCCTCGCGGACCAGAGACTTGATCATCTGGATATTGTCGGAGGAGGCAGCGGCGTGGATGTTGAGATTGCTGTCGATTTGAAGAATGTCGATCTGGCGGTGCAGGGCGAGCGGGGGCTCGGGCATAATCATGGGATAATTCATCGCCAGACTGAAACGGGCGCTTTTGCGCTCTGCGACGGGATGGTTCGGCAGGCAGACGAAGCCGAGTGGAAAGTCCTTGTGCGCGCGAACCAGAAGGCCGCGGGCATGGGTCGGGTTGAGCAGCAGAGCGAGGTCGACGGAACCGTCGATCAGGGTGTTCTGGATGCGGCTGTTGTCCAGCACATGGGTGCAGATGGTGATGCCGGGATGGGTCGTACGCATGGCGCGCAGCAGGCGCGGCAGGAAGCCACGGGTCAGGGCGTCGGGGACGGCGATATCCACCTGTCCACGGCGCAGGCCGCGCATGTCTTCGATCTGGACGCACATATTGGTCAGGTCCCGCGACCACTGTTTGCCGTGCGCGTAAAGGAGTTCGCCTGTGGCGGTCAGGCGTAGTCCGGTGGGCAGGCGCTCGAACAGGGGCGTGCCGAGGGATTCCTCGCCCTGAAGGATCTGCCGGTCAATGGCGGAAGCGGCGATACGCAGATGTTCGGAGGCGCGGCGGATGGAACCGTGCTGGGCGACGGCGAGGAAGTAGCGCAGGAAGCGTGAGAAGACAGGCATGGAAGAACTGCTCTCTTTTTGCGAACGGGAGGAGCGTTTTTATGGAGTATACGACCTTGAGGCGGTGTGAAACTATCCCGCCCGACAGGTGACCTGTCGTTTTTGATGCGGAAAGACACTCCGGCGCCCTCCGGAGACTGCCCTGTCCGTACCGGTTCTTTGGGGTTTGACCACATGACATCCACCGTTTCTCCCGTCGATGCTCCGGTTCTGGAGGCTTTGGCTGCGCTTTCGGAGCGTGTGCGGGAGGATCTGGCGAAAATCCGTTATGCGACGGGAAACTGGAGCCTGACGCAGGATCGTGACGGGGAAGCGGTTCTGGATGTGGCGATCATCGGCGCGGGGCAGGGGGGCATTACGTCATGCTTCGGTCTGCGGCGGCAGGGTGTGACCAATGTGCAGGTCTTTGAAAAAGCAGTGAAAGGTGGCGAAGGGCCGTGGGTGACGTTTGCGCGCATGATCACGCTGCGCACGCCCCGGCATGTCACGGGGCCTGATCTGGGAATCCCGAGCCTCACGCCGCAATCCTGGTTCGAGGCGCGTTACGGCGCGCAGGCATGGGAAGATCTGGACAAGATTTCCCGTCATGACTGGCAGGCCTATCTGGACTGGGTGCGGCAGACGCTCGACATCCCGGTCGTGAACGATCAGGAACTGGTGCATGTCGGCTGGGACGAGGGGCTGCTGCGGCTGACGTTCCGCAATGCGGCCGGTCAGGAAACGGTGCGTCTGGCACGGCGGATGGTTCTGGCGACGGGCATTGACGGCGGCGGGACGTGGCATGTGCCCTCCTTCATTTCCGAGACGCTGCCCAAATCCGTTTATGCCCATACGCATGAAGACATTGATTTTGAAGCTCTGAAGGGCAAGCGGATCGGTATTCTGGGGGCAGGGGCCTCGGCGTTCGATAACGCTGCGACGGCGCTGGAAAAGGGCGCGGGGCGGGTGGATCTGTGCCTGCGTCGGGCGAAAATCCCGGCCATCAATCCGTATCGTTGGATGGAAAATGCGGGCTTTCTCGCGCATTTCTCGGAACTGCCGGACCTGACGCGCTGGCGCTTCATGCGGCAGATCTACAGCCTGAACCAGCCGCCGCCGCAGGACACGTTTTGGCGCTGCCGCCGTCATGAGAACTTCGCCTTCCATCCCGGAACGCCCTGGACGGCAACGCGGATGGATGGCGACGAGATCGTGGTGACGACGCCGCAGGGCGAGATGCGCTTCGATTTCCTGATTATCGGGACGGGGTTCACGATCGACCTGTCGCAACGTCCGGAAACGCGGGATTTTGCGTCTTCGGTGATGCTGTGGCGCGATCATTTCACGCCACCTGCCGGGGAAGACAGCGCGCTTCTGGGGAGCCATCCCTATCTGGGGGCGCGGTTCCAGTTCCTGCCGAAGGAGGCGTCCGATCCGAAGGCGCCGATGCTGGCGAAGATCTACAATTTCACGTTCGGGGCCATGCCGAGCATGGGGCTTTCGGGGGCGTCCATCAGCGGGATGCGTTTCGGTGTGGAGAAGCTGGCGCGGGGCATTGCGCGCGATCTGTTCGTGGAGGACGGGGACAGGCATCTGGCGAGCCTGTTGGCTTATGACACGGAAGAACTCGTCAGCCTCGATCCGCCGGTTCTTTGAAAAGGAAAACGCTCATGACGCAGGACAGCTATCCGCGGGACATGATCGGCTATGGCCGCACGCCGCCGGATCCGAAATGGCCGAATGGCGCGCGTATCGCCGTGCAGTTCGTCATCAATTACGAGGAAGGGGCGGAGAATTCGGTTCTGCATGGGGATGCGGGGTCCGAAGCGTTCCTGTCCGAAATGGTGGGCACGAAATCCATCATCGGCGCGCGCTGTGCGCAGATGGAGAGCCTGTACGAATATGGCAGCCGGGCCGGGTTCTGGCGGCTGCGGCGGCTGTTCGATGAAGCCGGGATGCCGGTGACGGTGTTTGGTGTGGCGAAGGCTCTGGCCCGCAATCCGGAGGCGGTGGCGGCCATGAAGGAGAGCGGCTGGGAAATTGCGTCTCACGGTCTGCGCTGGATTGATTATCAGGATTTTCCCGAAGACGTGGAGCGGGCGCATATTCGCGAGGCGATTGCGCTGCATACCGAAGTCACGGGAGAGCGGCCGCTCGGCTGGTATCAGGGGCGTACCAGCCCGAACACGGCGCGTCTGGTCGCGGAGGAAGGCGGGTTTGTTTACGACGCCGATTCCTATGCGGATGATCTGCCGTATTACGATCGGACCAATGGTCGGGCGCAGTTGATCGTGCCCTATACGCTGGACGCGAATGACATGAAGTTTGCGGCGCTGAACGGTTTTACGGAAGGCGAGCAGTTCTTCACCTATCTGCGCGATGCGTTCGACATGCTGTATCGCGAGGGCGGACGGATGATGTCGGTCGGGCTGCATTGCCGTCTGGCGGGTAAGCCAGCGCGGGCGCTGGGGCTGCTGAAGTTTCTGGAGCATATTCAGAAGCGCGAAGGCGTGTGGGTGGCGACGCGGCTGGATATTGCGCGGCACTGGCAGTCTGTGCATCCGGCATGAAGATTTCTGACGTCAATGCACTGTCGGCTGAGGCGTTTGTTGCCCGGTTCGGTGGGCTTTACGAACATTCGCCGTGGGTGGCGGTAGGGGCACTGAAGGCACGGCCTTTTGTGGATGGGGATGCGATGTTGTCCGCGTTTGCGGAGGTTGTGCGGTCTGCGGGCGTGGAGGCGCAGCTTGCGTTGGTGCGGGCGCATCCGGAGCTTGGGCACCGGGCCGGGATTGATCCGGATCTGACGGAACATTCCGCCTCGGAACAGGCTTCGGTCGGGCTGGATCGTCTGACGCCTGCGGAATATGAGCGGTTTCGGGGGCTGAATGACGCGTATCGCGCGCGGTTTGCCATGCCGTTCGTGATCTGCGTGCGCAAGGTCGCTGCACCCGGAAAAGCGGCGAAAACCGTGATTATGGATGAAATGGAGCGCCGTCTTTCTGGCACTCCCAAACAGGAACTGACCGAGGCGCTGACGCAGATTGATGCGATTGCAGGGCTTCGTCTGAAAGATCTGGTGACGGCATGAGTTCTCTGTCCACGCATGTTCTCGATACGGTGTCCGGAAAGCCTGCTGCGGGTGTGAGCCTGCGTCTGTTGCAGGGGGACCGGGTTCTGTTTGAAGGCCAGACGAATGCAGATGGGCGTTGCCCGGAGCTGCGGGATGTTGCGGTTTCGAAAGGGACGTATTGTCTGGAGTTCCGGATTGGCGATTATTTTCGCAAAAGCGGGCAGGTTCTGTCTGATCCGCCGTTTCTGGATGTGGTGCCGATCGTGTTCGGGCTGGCGGCGGAAGCCCATGCGCATGTGCCGCTGCTGGCGGCGCCGTTCGGATATTCCACCTATCGCGGAAGCTGAGGGCTTTTCATGACTGCCGAGAATGCCGCGATGACCGGTCTGCATCCCGTTGACGAGAAACTGCCGGTCTGGCGGCTTGGGGCCTACGGGTTGCAGCATGTGCTGGCGTTCTATTCGGCGGCGGTCATCGTCCCGATCCTCGTGGCAGGGGCGCTGCATCTGCCGCGCGAGACGCTGATCCATCTGATTGATGCGGATCTGTTCACCTGCGGGATTGCTTCACTGCTTCAGGCGGTGGGGTTTGGCCCGGTCGGGGTTCGGCTACCGCTGTTGCAGGGTGTGACGTTTACCGCCGTGGGGCCGATGATCGCCATTGGCTCTGCTGTGGGCGGGGGGACGCCGGGGCTGCTGTCCATCTACGGGTCGGTCATCGTGGCGGGGTTCGTGACGTTGCTGATGGCGCGGCATTTCGCCGGGCTGGTGCGGTTTTTTCCGCCGGTCGTGACCGGGTCCATCATTCTCATCATCGGTCTGGCGCTGCTGCCGGTGGCGGCGAATGATATTGTCTCGGGAGCCAGTCCGTCCGTAATGCAGGATCATGTTCCGTTGCGGAGCATCTGGTACGGGTTGGGGACGCTGGCATCCATTCTGGTGATCCAGCGGCTGTTTCGCGGGTTTATTGCCACGATTGCCGTGCTGATCGGACTGGTTCTGGGAACGCTGGTGGCCTGGATACTGGGCGATGCGAATTTCGGAGAAGTGTCGTCCGCGCCGCTCCTGTCCATCACGCATCCGTTCTATTTCGGGATGCCGACATTTCATCCGGTCTCGATCCTGTCGATGGTGATCGTCATGACGATTTCCATGATCGAGACGATCGGCAACGTCTATGCGACGGGTGAAATCGTGGACAAGCCGATCACGTCCGAAGACATCGCCCGCACGCTTCGGGCCGATGGCATCGCGACCATGCTGGGCGGGGTGCTGAACTCGTTTCCCTACACATGCTTTGCCGAAAATGTCGGGCTGGTGAGGATGACGGCGGTGAAGAGCCGCTGGGTTGTGGCGGCGGCGGCGGTCATCATGATGCTGCTGGGGTGTCTGCCGCGTCTGGGCGCGCTGGTGGCTGCGGTACCGCTGCCGGTTCTGGGCGGAGCGGCTCTGGCAATGTTTGCGACCGTGGCGGTCGTGGGTGTGCAGACGCTGTCACGGGTGGATTTCAACCGGCAGAGCAATGTCATTATCGTGGGGACCAGCATCGGGCTGAGTATGTTGGCGACGGCGCAGCCGCATATCTCCGATACGTTTCCGATGTGGGCGAAGATTGTCTTCGGGAGCGGGATTACGCTTGGATCGCTGTCAGCAATTTCGCTGCATCTGATTTTCAATGTGAAGCGGACGATTCACGAGGCAACGCATGCGACGGATGTGCCGCGTGAGTCTTTGATCGACGAGCGTATCCGGGAGGGGTGAGGGATCAGGGCTCTGCCCTGAAACCCGCCAAAGGCCGGAGGCCTCTGGACACCGATTCGTGTAATCAGGGTGCAGGGATCGAGATCCCTGCCGGGTCCGGGCAGAGCCCGGATTGTCACCTCAGAATCCTGTCTGGGCGGAAAAATAAAAGCCCGTCTGGTTTTTGAACGTCGCGATCGTGCCAAGTGACACATAAGCGAGCGTGATGTTCAGATGCTTGTTGATGAAATAGCTGGTGTAGACGTCGAACCAGTTGCTTTCGTCGGTGAAGCGCTGGTTGCGGGGCTTGGTGCGGTATTCAACGCCAACAATGAGGCCGGGCAGAAAGGGCGGCAGATAGCCGAGGGAGCCTTCGAACTGCGCGTGGTAATTGTTATCGAGGTCGCCACCGAAACCGATGATGCCCCACTGGTTGGCCTTGGTGAAGCGGACGGTGGTGTCGATCAGGATGCCGACTTTCGGAAACAGCTTGGTGACGGCGAGATAGGCGTCTGCGCCATCGGTGTGTTTTGAGCCGACCATGTGAATGATGCGGCTGTCGCTATCATGTTTGTACATGGCGCCGATGGCGACCTGTGGGATCAGGGTATTGTCGGCGACATGGCCGAAAAGGCGGACTTTCGCGCCTGCGACGTCGAGGTCAAATTGGTAGCCGTTGCCGATGCCGAGCTTGGCGCCTGTGGCGCGGGTCTGGAAGAAATTATGGGTGTAGGAAAGCTCGACGCGGTCGAAAAGGCCGATCGAGGCACCGACGTTCTGGTCCCAGTAATTGGTGAGGTTCACGTAGCTGTAGTGAAAGGCCATGCCTGCGCTCTTGTCGCTACCATAGCCGCTGATGGTGGCCCAGCTTGCGAGGCCGCCGCCGCTTGAACCTTCAAGAGACGTCATGCCACCGGTGCCGATGGCGCGCTGTCCGTCAAAGAGGGTGCGGAACAGGGATTTGCTGTTGCCGTCATTGCCGAGGGTGACCTGCGGCGTCTCTGCTGTGCTGTCTGCGGCGTGGGCGGTGTGGTCTGGAAGAAAGGTGCTGAGGGACAGGACCGCAGTCAGGGACATCAGGGATCGGACGGCCTGTGCGGATGAGGAGAAGCGGTGCATGGGTCCTGCTTTTAGGTCGCGAGCCCGAGGGTGAGCCAGGAGTATTCTCGCAGGTTAAATACTGCCGTCAGTATGACTGTGGAAATACTGATAAATAATTAAGATGGCCGCGCAATTTTGAAAAAATTCAGTGTCAAAAGATGACATCGCCCCTTCTGTGATGTGTGTGCTTGTGGCGTCAGGTTGCGCTGCGCTGGTGGCGGAGCTCCCCGGCGACATAGGTGGCGGCGATGCTGCGGTCGTCACCCAGCATGGTGAGGGCGAACAGGCGGTCGGCGAGGGTTTCGGCTGTCTGCGCGCGGATGCGGCCCAGAGGTGTGGCGGCGGGATCGAAGACGCAGAGATCGGCGTAGAGACCGGGTTGGATGCTGCCGATCCTGTCCTGAAGGCCGAGGGACTGTGCGCCTCCCGCCGTGGCAAGCCAGAGCCCCTGCGCGGGATGGAGTTTGGTCTGGAGGCCCTGTGCGACCTTGTAGGCGTCGGACAGGACCTGAAGCAGCGACAGGGACGGCCCGGCGCCGATGTCGCTGCCGATGCCGACGGGCACGCGGCGGTCGGGTTTGAGGGCTTCAAAGAGCGGGAAAGAGCCGCTGCCGAGGAACTGGTTTGAGCCGGGACAGTGTGCAATGGAGCAGCCGGTGTCGTGACAGCGCTGGAAATCGGCTTCTTCGGCATGGACGGCGTGGGCGAGGATGGCGCGGGGGCGCAGGAGGCCGGCCTTGTCGTACACGTCCAGATAGGAACTGCGATCGGGGAAAAGTTCGCGGACCCAGGCGATTTCGGAGCGGTTTTCGAGCAGATGCGTCTGCATGAACAGGTCGGGTTTCGTGGCGAGGAGGGCGCCTGCGAGATCAAGTTGTTCGGGGGTGCTGGTGGGGGCGAAGCGGGGAGTGACGGCGTAAAGCTGGCGTCCGCGATTGTGCCAGCGTGCGATGAGGTCCGCGGACTGATCGTAGCCGCTCTGGGCGGTGTCGCGCAGGTTTTCCGGGGCGTTGCGGTCCATCAGGACCTTGCCTGCGATCATGAAGGTGTTGAGGCGTTCGGATTCCTCGAAGAAGGCGTCCACGGACTGGGGGTGGACCGTGCAGTACACGGCGGCTGTCGTGGTGCCGACGCGCAGAAGTTCGTTCAGGAATTGCCGGGCGACGGTGCGTGCGTAAGTCAGATCGGCGTAGCGGGCTTCGGCGGGGAAGACGTAGCTTTCCAGCCATTCCAGAAGCTGCTCGCCATAGGAGGCGATGACCGGAAGCTGCGGGTAATGGACGTGCGTGTCGATCATGCCGGCGGAAATCAGCATGTCGGGGTAGTGGTCGATGGGTGTTCCGGCGGGGATTGTATCGCGCAGACTGTCCCATGGACCAGCAGCGGTGATGCGGCCGTTTTCGATCAGGATCAGGCCGTCGGACTCGTGATGCAGGGCGTCCATGGGATCGGTGGTGAAGGGATCGGCATGGAAGGTCAGGAACGGGCCGCGAATGGCCCGGTGGGAAATGGTGGGGGAACTGGTGCGGGGAGTGCTGCTCTCGGTCATGGGAAATCCTTTACCGCAGGAAACGCACCCGTGTCTGCGTCAGAAGGGTATGGATCAGGCCGCAGGTATAGAGGAGCAGCGTCAGGTCCAGCACGAGGAGGATGCGGTGGCTGGAAGCGTAGATTGTGGGGGACAGGCCCGTCAGGATCGTGATGATGAACCCTCCGGTCAGGAAGGACAGGAGGGTTGCGGCGTTTTTCAGGGACAGGGCGCACCATAGGATCGAGACGAACAGGCACAGCGTGAGGAAAAACGCGACATAGGTGTTGAGAGAGACCCAGTTCAGATCATAGAGGAACCGATCGCAGCGCAGGGCTCCGAGCAGGTGTGTGGGAAGCATGAGCAGGAGACCCAGCAGCATCACGCCCATGGCGGCCATATCCTGAAAGCCCCGGTTCCGTTTGACGAACGTCAGAAAGCAGAGGGACAGCACGAGGGCTGCGAGCAGGATGTGGTTGTCCGGGCTGATGCTGGTGCGGTGGATGCGGTCGAGGGCGAGGGAGAGTTTTTGAAGGGTGCTGTACTGGGGGAATTCCGGCAGCCAGTTGCCGATTTCCGCGACATAGCGGCGGCCGTTTCCGGGAGCGGCGAGGACGATCGCTGAGAGGATGGCGGCGAGCGTCAGGTAGAGGGCGCTGTAAAGAGAAACCGTTCGGCGGCCCAGGGCGGACAGGGCTGTGGACATGGCTGTGCAGAACAGCAGGAGCAGGGAGGACTGTTCGATCGAGCAGCCGATGGGCAGGGCTGCAAGCGACAGGAAACGCATCGTGTTTCCAGCCTCGTTCTGCCGCAGAAACACGCTGATCGAGAAAAAGGCGAAGGAGACCGGGAGCAGGTAATTGTAGAAGCCTGAAAGCCAGTAAACGGACTCTTCCGTGACCTCGTGCGGGAGGAGCAGAAACAGCCCCATGACGAGCGGGATTCCGAAAGCGGGTTTCAGGGACGATCGCAGGGTGCAGGACCAGATGGCATAGGCCAGAAGAACCGTGCAGAACGGGATGAGGAGTTTCCAGAAGAGCGCATAGCGGATGGTTTCCGCCAGTGCGGCCTCAATGACGACCCTACCGGACCATGTCATGTAACGCATGTGCAGGAAGGATAGCAGGCTCCGGTGATCGAGGGCGTGGCGGAACATGTCGTTGTCGATGAAGATCGACCGGTTGATGTGGGTGTCGATCCAGAGAGTCGCGATCAGAAGGAAGGCGATGAAGGCGCCGTTGCGCTTAAGTGCGGCAGACATGCGACATCCTGTAGAGCGTGTGTCCTGCAATGATGTTTAGGTGCACGTCTGGGGTTAGTCCCTCAGGGATGCGGGCGATGGCGGTGAAGCCGTACCGGTTGTGAAACGCATTGCCGTCCTTATGGGCGGCGTGTGCGATGTCAGGTCGCTCCTGAAGCCTGTAGGGAATGGACACTTCCTGCGCTCTGTCTCCGGCAGTGAGGACGAAAGACGCTTTGGGTCCGGGCCAGAGATCTGACAGAACCCAGCCGGAAACGGAGATGAATTTCG
This sequence comes from Gluconobacter sp. Dm-74, assembly GCF_018256135.1. NCBI lineage: Bacteria > Pseudomonadati > Pseudomonadota > Alphaproteobacteria > Acetobacterales > Acetobacteraceae > Gluconobacter > Gluconobacter sp. Dm-74. The sequence goes on from NZ_JAERLX010000003.1 coordinate 228,877, forward strand.
GGGTGATGTGACAGGTCTCCACGCGGACTTTCAGGGAGGGGTCGTCTGCGGAGGTGAAACTGTCCGGCCTGAAGGCTCTGTGTGCCGTCCAGGCATGGCCGATGGCCAGCGCCATAAGAAGTGAGAGGCTTATCCCGAGCACAAAGGCATGGTTCTTCAGAAGTATGAGGCTCTGATGCAGGGCATCGGGTATCTTCATCGGTCTGCTTTGGCCGTTCGGGAGATGTCCTGTCTGCCATTCGGGCAGCAGCCTGTCCATGCGGCCTTTCGGGCTGGTATCGAGGCTTTGGCCCTGATATTTCCGGGGCTGTCTTTTTCATCCGATCGCGGCTGTGTCTGCGGTCCCGGTCGCCGGATGCCTGCCTCATGTCCGATATTTTCGAACCGATCCGCATTGTCGCGCTGTATCATTTCACGCCGTTCGCCGATCCTGCCGCATTGCGCGGGCCGTTGCTGGAATTGTGCGAGCGTGAGGGGATCAGAGGGATCCTGCTTCTGGCGCGCGAAGGCATCAACGGCACGATTGCCGGCACTGATGAGGGTATGGAGCGCGTGATGGCGCATATTCGCGCGCTTCCGGGCTGTGCGGACCTGGAAAGCAAGGATTCCCGCGCGCCTGAACTGCCGTTTCGCCGCATGAAGGTGCGGCTGAAAAAGGAAATCGTCACGATGGGCGAGCCGGATATCGACCCGCTTCAGGGCGTGGGGCGGTATGTGGCGCCGGAAGACTGGAACGCGCTGATTTCCGACCCCGATACGATCCTGATTGATACGCGCAACGATTATGAAGTGGCGATCGGCACGTTCAAAGGCGCGGAAGACCCGAAGACGAAATCCTTCCGTGAATTCCCGGAATGGTTTCGCAAACGGCGGCAGGAACTGGAAGCGGAAGGCCGTCTGCCGAAGATTGCGATGTTCTGCACGGGCGGTATCCGCTGCGAGAAATCAACGTCCTTTGCGCGGGCGGAGGGTGTGGACGAGGTCTATCATCTCAAAGGCGGTATTCTGAAATATCTGGAGACCGTGCCCAAGGAAGAGAGCCTGTGGGAAGGCGAGTGTTTCGTGTTCGACCAGCGTGTGTCGGTGAAGCATGGGCTGGAGATCGGGACGCATGATGTGTGCCATGCCTGTCGTCGGCCACTAAACGCGCACGACAAGGCCTCGCCGCTGTTCGTGCAGGGTGTGTCGTGCCCGCATTGCCACAACGAACGGACGGAAGAGCAGCGCCATCGTTATGCCGAGCGTGAGCGTCAGGAAGCACTGGCTCAGGCGCGAAAGGTTGGGCATCTGGGTGTTCGGCAGAAGTAAGTGTGGCCGGGCGGGGAAGAGAAGATACTCTCGCTGAAAGGGCTCCTAACTTTCCTCGACGATCAAAGCGGGAGTAGGGTTTTTAAGATTTTCCCGAGAGGCGCGGAGCCTGTTGTGGGATTGATATTGTCGACGTTGTTTTGTTATTTCATACAAAACAATTCCTGAACTTGTTCCCAGATTGAGACTTTCGATCATTCCAAACATGGGAATGGATACACATTGCCTGCTTCGTTGGGCGGCAATGTCGCTGATTCCTTTAGTTTCACTTCCGAACCAGACTGCCAGTTTGGCATGTTCGGTAAAATCGCCTTCGTCCAACAAAACATTGGACATGCCCTTTCGATGGGGTGACGTGACGATCGAGACGAAGTGGTTTTTTTCCAAATGTGCGAGGCACTCTTCTGTGCTGTCAAAGCGCTTTACGAATGTCCATTTGACGGCGGAAACTGATAGCTTCGAGAGTTTTGGTTCGGTACGCAATTCATTCCAGTCGTCCGAAAGAACTCCACGAGGGTCAATGACGTATACTTTTTCTGCGCCGAAAGCGTTCACGTTCCGGATGACGGTTCCAATATTTCGTGGGTTTTCCGGGTCTTCGATAACAACGATGAGGTTTTTGCACCGGAAGTCTCGTATCGCGTCCGCCCGTTTCCGGGCGGTTGGTTTGTCTGTCTGTTTGCGTTCGATCGTCACACTCAAGCCCTCCACCGTCCGGGCACCATACCTAGCGACGATGTTGGTTGCTGTCCAAAGTCGGGATCAGATGCGTGGCCTCTTCAGTGAGGAAAGGCCATGCATCATGATCTGTTGTCTTTTCAGCGTATTCTGAAAGACGTAATCGGGTTCAGGCTTTGGTTTTGTTGCGGGACCCGGCGGGGCGGCCTCTGGGCTTCTTTTCGGGAGTCTTTTCCGCTGCTTTTTCCTTAGCGGCTTTTGCCTTTTTCGCGGCTGTGCGCTCGGCTTTTGGCGGTGGTAGGCTGGCGGCGAGCATGGCTTGTGTGATTTTGGTGGCTGTGACTTTGCGGGGCTGTCTTGCGCCCGGTGCGTCCAGAAGCGGGGCGAGGAAGCGGCCGGTATGGCTGGCTTTGCACGCGGCGATGTCTTCCGGTGTTCCGGCTGCGACGACCTGACCGCCGCCGTCACCGCCTTCGGGGCCGATATCGATCAGCCAGTCGGCCGTTTTGATGACTTCGAGATTGTGCTCGATCACCAACACCGTGTTGCCCTGATCGACGAGGGTGTGCAGCACTTCAAGCAGCTTGCGGACGTCTTCGGTATGCAGGCCGGTTGTGGGTTCGTCGAGGATATAGACCGTGCGGCCAGTGGCGCGTTTGGCCAGTTCCTTTGACAGTTTGACGCGCTGGGCCTCGCCGCCTGAAAGCGTGGTGGCCTGCTGGCCGAGGGCGACATAGCCCAGCCCGACCTGTTGCAGGATGGCGAGACGGTCGCGGATCTTGGGGGCGGCCTGAAAGAACGGCAGGGCCTCGTCCACGGTCATGGACAGGACGTCCGCTATGGATTTGCCGCGGAACTTCACTTCCAGAGTTTCGCGGTTATAGCGCGCGCCCTTACAGGTGTCGCAGGTCACGTACACGTCCGGCAGGAAGTGCATTTCAATCTTGAGAACACCGTCGCCCTGACAGGCTTCGCAGCGTCCGCCTTTCACGTTGAAGGAGAAGCGTCCCGGCTTGTAGCCGCGTGCCTTGGATTCGGGGAGTTCGGCGAACCAGTCGCGGATCGGGGCGAACAGGTCCGTATAGGTTGCGGGGTTGGAGCGTGGGGTCCGGCCGATCGGGGACTGGTCGATCTCGATGATCTTGTCGAGATTGTCCACGCCTTCCAGACGGTCATAGGGCAGCGGTGTCTGGCTCGATTTCATAAGCTGGCGGGACAGCGCCTTATACAGCGTGTCGATGACGAGTGTGGATTTGCCGCCACCCGAAACGCCCGTGACGGCGATGAAGGTGCCGAGGGGGAAATCGACCGTCAGGTCTTTGAGGTTGTTGCCGCGTGCGCCGTGCAGGGTGAGCATGCCGCTGGGCTTGCGGCGTTCGGTCGGGACGGGAATGACCTTGCGGCCTGACAGATAGGCGCCGGTGATGCTGTTGGGGTTCTGGGCGACCTCGGCCGGGGTGCCGACGGCGATGACCTGTCCGCCCAACTTGCCCGCGCCCGGTCCCATGTCGATCAGGTAATCGGCGGCGCGGATGGCGTCTTCGTCATGTTCGACGACGATGACGGTGTTGCCGAGGCGCTTGAGGCGTTCGAGCGTGCCGAGCAGACGTTCGTTGTCGCGCTGGTGCAGGCCGATGGAAGGCTCGTCCAGCACATACAGCACGCCCGTCAGGCCCGAACCGATCTGCGACGCCAGACGGATGCGCTGGCTCTCGCCGCCCGACAGGGTTGCGGAGCCGCGCGACAGGGTGAGGTAGTCCAGCCCGACATCGTCGAGGAAGTGCAGGCGATCCGTGATTTCACGCAGGATACGGCGGGCGATCTCGGCGCGCTGGGGCGTGAGGGTTGCTTCTACGCCGGAGAACCAGTCGAGCGCCTTGCGGATCGGCATGTCCGAGGCTTCGGCGATGTTGAGGTCCTTGACCTTCACGCACAGCGCCTCGGGTTTGAGGCGTGCGCCGTGGCAGGCATGGCAGGGTTTTTCGGACTGGTAGCGCGACAGTTCTTCGCGGACCCACATGCTGTCAGTCTGGGCCATGCGGCGGCGCAGGTTCTTCAGCACGCCTTCGAACGGCTTGGTGACGATATGGACCTTCCCGCCATCGGTATAGGGAATGTCGATCGGCTCTTTGGAACCGTTGATGATGAGGTCACGCGTAGCGGGCTGGAGGTCAGACCAGGGCGTGTGCATGTCATCGCCGCAATGGCGGGCGAGAGCGGCGAGCGTCTGGTCGTACCAGTCCGTGCTTGCCCCCTTCCATGGAGCAATCGCACCTTCGGCCAGCGTCAGGCTGTCATCCGGGACAATCAGGTTTTCGTCGAAATGGGTTTCGGTGCCGATACCGTCACAAACCGGGCAGGCGCCCATCGGGGCGTTGAAGGAGAACAGGCGCGGCTCGATCTCCTCGATCGTGAAGCCGGAGACCGGGCAGGCGAAGCGCGACGAGAACACGACATGCGCCGGGGCCTCTTTCTCGCCTGCACGTTTGACTTCCTCCGCGTAGGCCAGACCGTCCGAGAGTTCGAGGGCGGTCTCGAAACTGTCGGCGAGGCGGGATTCGAGCCCTTCCTTGACCACGATCCGGTCCACGACGACTTCGACGGTGTGGCGCGTCTTGCGGTTCAGTTCCGGGGCTTCGGCGATTTCGTAGAGTTCGCCGTCGATCTTCACGCGGGTGAAGCCCTTGCGGGTCAGCTCGGCCAGTTCACGCTTGCAGTCGCCTTTGCGGTCCCGCACGACGGGGGCGAGCAACATCAGGCGCATGCCATCGGGCATGGCCATGATGCGGTCCACCATCTGGCTGACGGTCTGCGCTTCGATCGGCAGGCCGGTCGCGGGGGAATAGGGGATTCCCACGCGCGCCCAGAGCAGCCGCATGTAGTCGTGGATTTCCGTGATCGTGCCGACGGTCGAGCGCGGGTTCTTGGACGTGGTTTTCTGCTCGATCGAGATGGCCGGAGAGAGGCCTTCAATGGAATCCACGTCTGGCTTGCCCATCAGTTCAAGGAACTGGCGGGCATAGGCGGAGAGGCTTTCCACATAGCGCCGCTGTCCCTCGGCATAGATCGTGTCGAAGGCCAGAGAGGATTTTCCGGAGCCGGAGAGGCCCGTGATGATCGTCAGGGAATCCCGTGGGATCGTGGCGTCGATATTCTTGAGATTATGGGCGCGGGCCCCACGGACACGGATCGAATGATTGTCTGGAAAGCTCACGGAGACCCCGGAATGTGGAGAAAAGGCAGTTGTGAGATCGAACGCGCTTGAATGGCGTTGGATTGTTCCCCATTAGATGGGAACTTACGCACGTATGAAAAGAACAATTCGAGAAAATTGGTTGGGACGGGAATGGCAGGCAGCGTCAACAAGGTGATTCTGGTCGGAAATCTGGGCAAGGATCCGGAAGTCCGCAACACGCAGTCGGGGTCTAAGATCGTCAACCTGACCGTTGCGACGTCGGACACCTGGAACGATCGTCAGTCCGGAGAGCGCAAGGAGCGCACCGAGTGGCATCGCGTGGTGATCTTCAACGAGCGGACGGCGGATGTGGCCGAGCGGTTCCTGCGCAAGGGGCGCAAGGTCTATATTGAAGGCGAGCTGCGTACACGGAAGTGGACCGATCAGTCCGGTCAGGAAAAATACACGACCGAAGTCGTGATTGACCGGTTCCGTGGCGATCTGGTGCTGATCGACAGCAATCGCAGCGGTGGCGGCGATGATGGCGGTTTTGACAATGGTGGCGGCTATGGCGGTGGCAATGGCGGCGGCTTCGGCGGTGGGAGCCGTGGCGGCTCCGCTGGTGGTTCGGGTGGTGGCTTTGGTGGCGGTTCGCGCGGGAATTCCGGCGGGGCTTCTGGCGGTCGTTCGGGTGGCGGCAATGGCGGCTGGGATGCTCCGCCGGACAATGATCTGGACGACGAAATCCCGTTCTGAGTTCAGAGCCGTCTAAGGTTTCTGAAGACTGAAAAACCCCGGAGCCTCAGGCCTCCGGGTTTTTTTTGACTGTGGTGCAGACAAAAAAAAGCCTCACCCCCGAAAGGGTGAGGCTTTTTCGTTTCAGACCGGCTGGTTTCAGGCGGTCAGGGCGACGTCTGCTTCCGACGTTGCCAGATAGGGGCCGGCGGCCAGGATCTGGATGGCGAGCATGCCGAGGCTGTTTGGCTGACGGGCCGTCAGCGGCAGCATGGCGTTACCGTTCGTCCAGCGGACTGGGGTGTTTTCCTGAACATCCCAGCCGTTCAGGTCTGCGTCCGTCAGGTGCTGATCGATGCGGATCGTGTTGCCCGAGTCGAACAGTGTGACTTCACCCACCAGAACACCGAGCTGACGACGGTCGTCCACGAACGGTCCGACCGTTTCGCTCGGGCTGGAGGTACGGGACACGATGCGAACGCCTGTCACGTCGGACGGGATCATGAACATCGCGCGGCCATTGGCGGTGCGGACCTGATGGATGGTCTGGCCCGTGCTGGCGACGAGGTACAGGTTGGCGTCTTCGGTCAGAGCCGGAGCGGCAACCGTGTTCTCAAGGCCAGCTGCAATGGCACGGGCTTCGATCTCACGGAAAATCGGCTCGACCACGTCCCGGCTGACGGACAGCGGGGCTGCTGCGTCGTCATTCCAGTTGCGCTCGCGGCCACCCAGAGCAACAACGCTGCCGTCCTGACGGAAGGACTGGCGGTTGCCGGTGTCGAGGTAGCTTTCCGTCATCATGCCGTCTGCCATGATGACCGAGTGTTCGGCCGTTTCCACATGGAAGTAGTCATAGACGGCGATCGTGCGGTCATAGACCACAGAGCGGCCGTTCACGAGCATACGGGCCGGGATGAAACCGCCATTGATGAACAGGCAGTGTTCCGGCGTGACCAGCATGTCCTTGTAAGGCACGCCCTCGGCGAGTGCGCCCTGCATGATGCGGACCGGATAACCGGCTTCCGCGTCGGCCAGACCGGCCTTGGCGATCATGTGGGAGCGGCCGGCCCAGGTGACTTTGCGCTCGACGGTTTCGCCGTTCACGAAGGCCAGAACCGTGCTGCCGAGGCGCAGGGTCTCGACGGCCACATCGCCTTCCGGCGTGCGGATCATGCTGCCTGCGAGGAAGCAGGGGCCTTCAGCTATGGCTTCGATAATAAAAAAGCCTGCCTCTGAATCTTCCGCAAGAAAGCCAGTGCTGCCGTCTTGGACGATGGTGGCGTTGGTTCTTGGAACAAAGCCGTTTGCCATATGCAGGTCGCCGAATGTCAGCAGGCGACCGTCAGCCAGCGTGATCTGAAGCGTGTAGGAGCCATCAGCGTTCGGCGTGTAGGTGGCAGCCGTCGGAGCGGAAGACACACCGGAGATGCCGAAATGCGTGTTGGCGGAGACGCCGTTGATCACGACGCTTTGGGTGTTCGATGAGTCTGTGTGCAGCAGGCCGTTAGCCTGAACGTACACCGTGTTGATCGTGTTCGGATCAACATTGATGGTATTGATGTTTTCGCCCGGAGACAGGAACAGGCTGCTGTCTTGCGAGAGGTTGAGTGTACCGCCGGAAACGGAGATTGGGTTGGTGGCAGCGCCCAGCGTTGCGTTGATCAGGTTGATCGTGCCGGCGTTGTTGACGTTGTTTGTATCGAACACGACGTTGTTGTCGTTGTTCATGATCGTGATCGTGCCGTCTTCACGGTTGACCCCGATGCCGCCGAGTTCAACCTTGGACGGGGTGTTGATCAGGATCGTGCCGCTGTTTTCAAAACCGGCCGTTGTGAAGACATAGCCGTTATAAGTGCTGCTGCCCTGCGCGGTGATTTCAAGTGTGCTGTTCTGCCAGACGCTGAGGCTACGGAGCTGGTTGTAGGACGGCGCATCGGCGACGACGACGTTGGGCGTGGTGTTGCCGACATAGCCGACGTTAACGTCAGCGTTCTGATCACTCTGTGGTACAGCGTTACCGCTGAAGGAATCGCCTGATGTGTCCACGACATTGCCGTGGCCGTCATAGAGCGTCCAGTTTTTGGGGTCGTACCAGTCACCGCCGGTTGCGGAGCCGCTCCAGCGCCATGTGTTGCCATGGTTATGGTAGCTGACGGCGTTGCTGCTGTACTGCGACGTGTCGCCACCGGCGGCTGCTGCTGCGCTGGCTGTGGCGGCAAGCTGCTGGTGCAGGTCGCTGTTGACGTAGGAGGCCGGAGCCGTCGAGGTGCCTGCGTCTTCAATGAGCCAGCCGTTCGAGCCGTCCTGCACGATCGTGGCCTGGGCAGCAGGCGTGTAGCCGTCTGCGACATTGACCGTCGGGTAGGTGATGGCATGGCCGTTATCGAGCGTGATCGTCAGCTTGTAGGAGCCGTCGGCATTGGCTTCATACGTTGCGGAGACCGGCTTGGAGGAGCCGCTCAGGATGCCGAAATGGGTGTTCTCGGAAACGCCGTTGATGACGGTGTTCTGGACGGAGCCGCTATTGTTGGAGAAGCGATCGTTGACATACAGCGTGTTGGTGGATGCCGGGTCAACGTTGATCGTGGAGCCTTCGCCGTACAGGTTCGCAATGAGCGTGCTGTTCTGCTGAAGGTTGATCGTGCCGCCGGAAACGCTGATGGGCGTTGCAAGGGTGCCGAGGGTCGAGTTGACGAGGTTGAGCGTGCCGTTGTTCAGCTGCCCATCGTCTAATATCACATTGCCGTCGTTGTTCAGGATCGTCAGGGTGCCGTTACCTGTTGTCACGCCGCCAAGTTCGACTTTGGAGGGGGTGTCGATAATGAGGGTGCCGTAGTTCTCAAAACCGGCTGTTGCGAAAACGTTTCCGTTTCCACCCTGTGCGGTGATTTTCAGGGTGCTGTTTTGCCAGATGCTGAGGCTGCGGATCTGGTTGTAGAGAACGGCATTGGAGACGACGACGTTCGGGGTTTCGTTTCCGGAATAGCCGACATTGACGTCAGCATTCTGCTCGCTCTGGGGAATGGGATAGCCGCTGAAGGCGTCGGAGGACGTATCAACCGGATTGCCAGCATCGGTCAGAACCCAGTTGCTGGGATCGGTCCAGTCTCCGCCCGTTGCAGAGCCAACCCAGCGCCAGACATAGTCGTGCTGATGGTAGCTTGTTTCAGTGGCGTTGTAGCTGGCGTTATCACTGCCGGCGGGCGTGATGTCGTCGGTGGTCGTATCGGCCATGATCAGATCTTTCCGAAAAATTTCCGGCACGGACTCGCCGGAGTGTGTTTGAGAATTGCTAACGGATTTGATTGCTGCTCGCAAGTTAATAAGGTGTAAATTAAATTCGTCGATTAGATAATTTTGTCATTTTTTTGTGTTGGCGATTTTTTTGTCGAATTCGCTAAATAATGTCTTCTGAACCACGAGGGTGTGTTGTGCTGGACTAGGTTGGCATGATGGCGACGCATGCGGTATGCTGGAAGAACTGAATTCTAGCGTGGTGACCTGTCTTGACCGAGCTGACCGAGCCGACTGATCTGACCCCTTCCGGTCGTCTTCCTGTGACGATTGAGGAGGAAATGCGCTCCTCCTATCTGGCCTACGCGATGTCCGTGATCGTATCGCGCGCGCTGCCGGATGTGCGGGACGGTCTGAAGCCGGTTCATCGCCGTATTCTCTACGCTATGCGCGAAAGCGGCTTTACCGCTGACAAGCCGTATCGCAAGTCGGCGCGTGCGGTTGGTGATGTGATGGGTAAATACCATCCGCATGGCGACAGCTCGATTTATGACGCCATGGTCCGGATGGCGCAGCACTGGTCGATGCGCGTCAAGCTGATCGACGGTCAGGGCAATTTCGGGTCGGTCGATGGCGATAGCCCGGCGGCCATGCGTTATACTGAAGCGCGTCTGGCCAAGGCGTCGTCCTTCCTGCTGGACGATATCGACCGTGATACTGTTGATTTCCAGCCGAACTATGACGAGAGCGAGAACGAGCCGAAGGTTCTGCCAGCGGTTTTCCCGAACCTGCTCGTCAATGGTGCGGCCGGTATTGCCGTTGGTATGGCGACCAATATTCCGCCCCATAATCCGGGTGAAGTCATTGATGCCACACTGGCGATGATTGCCAATCCAGACATCGAACTCGACGAGCTGATGCAGATCATCCCGGGGCCGGATTTCCCGACGGGCAGCATCATCATGGGGCGCAGCGGCATCCGCCGTGCCTATGAGACGGGTCGCGGGTCCATTCCGGTGCGGGCGCGGGCCGAGATTGAGGAGATCCGCAAGGACCGTCAGGCCATCATCATCACCGAGATCCCGTATCAGGTGAACAAGGCCACGTTGCAGGAAAAGATCGCCGATCTGGTCCGGGCCAAGGAAATTGAAGGCATTTCCGACATCCGCGACGAGTCCGACCGATCGGGGATGCGTGTTGTCATCGAGCTCAAGCGCGATGCGACGCCGGACGTGGTTCTGAACCAGCTCTATCGTTTCACGCAGCTTCAGACGTCCTTTAGCGCCAACATGCTGGCGCTCGATGACGGCAAGCCGCGGACGATGGGGCTGAAGGACATTCTGGAAGCCTTTCTGCGTTTCCGCGAAGAAGTCATTCTCCGTCGCGCCCGGTTCGATCTGAACAAGGCGCGTGACCGCGGGCATCTGCTGGTCGGTCTCGTTCTGGCTGTTGCGAATATCGACGAGGTCATCGCGCTGATCCGTGCGGCCCCGGATGCTGCAACGGCGCGTGAGTCGCTGATGGCGCGGGAATGGGATGCCTCGGAAGTTATTCCGCTTCTGGAACTGATCCACGACGAAGGCAATGTCATCATCGATGGCAAGGTTCGTCTGACGGAAGCGCAGGCGCGCGGTATTCTTGAGCTGCGTCTGCAACGCCTGACGGGTCTGGAGCGCGAGAAGATCCAGGGTGAGTTGGGAGACGTTGCCGTCAAGATCGGTGAGCTGCTTCAGATCATCGAGAGCCGTCCGCGCCGGATGGAAGTCATGCGCGAGGAGCTTCTGGCGGCCCGTGCGGAAGTCGCGACCCCGCGTGCGACGGAAATTTCCGATTCACTCGGCGACCAGACGGATGAAAGCCTGATCGAGCCGGGGCAGATGGTCGTGACCATCACGCGTGACGGCTTCATCAAGCGTACGCCCTTGGAGGTTTTCCGGTCCCAGAACCGGGGTGGTCGTGGTCGTACGGCCTCGGGGCGTCGCGGCGATGACGTGATTATCCGCAGCTTCAACGCGCATACGCATCAATGGGTGATGTTCTTCTCCTCGGGCGGCAAGGCCTACCGGATGAAGGTCTGGCATCTGCCGGAAGCCGCGCCGACCGCCAAGGGCCGTGCGCTGGTCAACCTGCTGCCGGAACTGGGAACGGATTCCATCACGGCTGTCCTGCCGCTGCCGCAGGACGAGGAACTGTGGGACGACCTGCACCTTGCCTTCGCGACGGCCAGCGGCAATGTGCGCCGGAACCGTCTGAGCGATTTCCGCAATATCCGTGCGTCTGGCCTGATCGCCATGAAGCTCGACGAGGGGGATTCCCTCATCGGTGTGGCGACCTGCCGTGAAGGTCAGGATGTGTTCCTCGCAACGAAGAACGCGCGTTGCATCCGCTTCCAGATCACGGATGAGACGCTGCGCGTGTTTGCCGGTCGTGGCAGCACGGGCGTGCGGGGCATCCGTCTGGGGGATGGCGATGCGGTGATTTCGCTGTGCATCCTCAATCATGTGGATGCCAGCGTCGAGGAACGGTCTGCCTATCTGCGGATGGCCAATGCCAAGCGGCGTGCTGAAAATGCCGCTCTGGAGGACGGTGCCGAAGACGAAACCGTGTCTGGTGACGAGGAAACCGTCGAAATCACCGGCGATCTGACGCAGGAGCGCTTCGAGGAACTGGAACAGCAGGAAGAAATCCTCCTGACCGTGACGGATGGTGGCTTTGGCCGTCGTTCCTCGGCCTATGATTACCGTGTGTCGGGTCGTGGCGGTCAGGGCATCACCAACATGACCTTCTCGGCGAACCGTCGGGGCAAGGAAGTGGTGGGCACTCTGCCGACGCTTGATGGTACGGACGTCATGCTGGTCACGGATACGGGGCGTCTGATCCGTCTGCCGGTCTCGCAGGTTCGTGTCATGGCGCGTCAGGCCAGCGGTGTGACGCTGTTCCGCCTGAATGATAGCGAAACCGTCATCTGTGTCTTCCCGGTTCTGGAAGATGACACGGAAGAGGGCGATGCCGACGAGACTGTGGTTTCCGAGGTCCCTGCCGCTGGTGACGATGCTGCACCTGACGCCTGAGGCGCGGATGGATCCGCGTGTCGGGTTTTATCCCGGCACGTTTGATCCGGTCACGTTCGGGCATCTGGACATCATCCATCGGGCGTCCGCGCTGTTCGACCGACTGCTGGTCGGGGTGGCAGTCAATGAAGGCAAACAGCCTCTGTTGGATCTGGAGGCCCGGCTCTCGGCTCTGCGGCATGAGGTGGACAAGCTGCCGCATGGGGAGCGGATCGAGGTTGTTGGCTTCGATACGCTTCTGGTGGATGCCGTGCGTCAGGCGGGGGCGGGCACGGTTGTGCGCGGCCTTCGGTCCGGTGGAGATTTCGATTACGAAAGCCAGCTTTCTGGCGCTCTACGTCGTCTGGCCCCGGAAATCGAGACGGTTTTCTTGCTCTCTTCCGAAGAACATCGCAGCACGGCCAGTCGTATCGTGAAGGAAATCGCGCGGCTGGGAGGCGATATTTCACCCTTCGTCAGCGAAGATGTTGCACATATCGTCTTGTCGAAACTGGGCCGAGGGCCGACATAGGAACCTTCAACGATTTCTGGAAGGTTCCAAGATGTCCGATACTGCAGTGCCCGACGGCAACAAGCTGGTTTTCGAGCTCAAGACTGGCAAGGTGGTCATCGAGCTGCGCCCCGATCTGGCGCCTCTGGCTGCCGAGCGCCTTAAGCTGCTGGCCAGCGAAGGCTTCTATGATGGCGTGAAGTTCCATCGCGTGATCGAGGGCTTCATGGCACAGGGCGGCGATCCGACGGGAACCGGCACGAGCGGCAGCTCCTATCCGGACCTCAAGGCCGAGTTCACGAATGCCGCCAAGTTCGAGCGTGGCACGGTCGGCATGGCCCGCACGATGGCCCCGAACTCCGCCAACAGCCAGTTCTTTATCATGTTCGCCGCCAGCCCGCATCTGAACGGTCAGTACACGATCGTCGGTCAGGTTACGGAAGGCATGGAATATGTGGACCAGCTCAAGCGCGGTTCCGGCGCAGGTGGCGTGGTCAAGGACCCCGACATCATCGTCAAGGCCTATGTCGAAGCCTGAATCCTGCCTGAAAGCGGATTTTACGAAAGCCGGTGCAGTGATGCGCCGGCTTTTTTTGTTGCGATCTTCGGTGTGCAGGGGGTGTTTTCTAAAGAAAAAGGCGCCCTGTAACGGGGCGCCTTTTTTGTAGGAGGGTTTCAGAAGCTGGCGTTGATACGGCCGTAATAGTAGCCGCCGGTGATGGGAACCTGCAGCGAGAACTGGTCGTAGATCTGGGCGCCGCGGGAGTTGTTGATCTGCGGAACACGACGGGGGCGGACGTTGAAGACGTTGTTCGCACCGATCGCCAGATGCCAGTGGCTGTTGAAGCGGTAGCCGACTTCGATATCCGTCAGCCAGCGCGGCGTATTCTTGAACTGCGCAAAGCAGCTGTTGGAATAGGCCAGCTTGCCGCCGCTCGGGCAGGTGAGCGTCTTGTCCGTCCAGTCAGAGTAGGTCAGCATGTCCGTGGTCTCACCGTAACGGGTCTGGCGCACGTTGAGGTCCCATTTTCCGATCGTATAAAACGCGTTCAGGATGATCTTGCTGCGCGGATAGGCGGTCGTGATGTAGCCGATGTTCTGCGCGTTCAGCAACGGATTGCCGTTGGTATCTGTTCCGTTGTGGTGCAGACGCGTCCGGTTCAGGTCCAGCGCCATGCTGAGGTTCAGGTTGCCGGCATTGTGGAAGCGGAACATGTAGTCCGCCTTGATGTCGAGGCCTTGCGTGCGGGTGCTGGCGCCGTTGGTCATGTAGTAGGCGGAGACGTTGTCGAGCGTGATGCTGTTCAGAGGCAGGGAATATCCCATGGCTTCGATGGCATCGACGGCGGGCTGACCGTTGACGGTACCACCGCCCACGATGCGGTCACGCAGATTGATCTGATAGACGTCTGTTTCGACATGGAAGTTCTTTACGGGCTCCAGGACGATGCCACCGCTGGCACTGACGGAGCGTTCCGGCTTCAGGGCGCTGGCACCCAGAATGCGGGCGGCTGTTGAGTTGACGGGTAGCAGGCCGGAGGCGCCGGTCGGGTCCACGTTCATGGCGCTATAGTGCTGTTCGGCCAGCGTCGGCGCGCGGAAGCCGGTGCTGATCGTGCCACGGATCGCGATGCGTTTGCTCACGTCGTAGCGGGTCGAGACCTTGCCGTTTTCCGTGTTGCCGACATCCGTGTAGTGCTCGAAGCGACCTGCGAAATCGAGATCCCAGTGTGGGAGCGGGTGAAAGTCACCATCGACATAGGCAGCCCAGATGTCACGGCTCCAGTTGCCAGCGCTGTTGGGGCCGAGACCGGCATAGCCCTGTGTGCCGCCCAGTTCATAGGAGGGCGGTGTACCAGCCTTGATCTCATAGGTTTCGAGGCGGTGTTCGCCACCGAAGGCCAGCGTCATAGGCACGACGTTGGCGATATTGAAGTGGCGGCGGAAGTCCAGATTGTTGGTCCACTGCGCCATACGATAGGTTTCAGCACGCGTCGTGTTGGGGGACCAGCCGCAACCATCGGTGGAATAATAGGCCGAGCCCGGAACTGTGGAGCATGTGCTGGCCAGCATACCGGTATTGACGGTGTTTTTGTTGCCGATTTTGTTGCCATCGGCGCCGTATGTGGTGCTCAGATCCCAATCGAAGCCCAGAAAGTTGTCGCCCTTGAGGCCCAGCGTGGCGGCGTAGTCGTTCTCTTCCGATGTTTCGAGCGGAGAGAAACCGGCCGGATACATGGTGGGCGCGATGACGGGCGTGCGGTAGTTTTCATACGCTTCGCCGTGGCGGTGCATATAGGTGATGAGGCCGTAGAAATTCACGCCTTCGGTAATGGTTTTGCCGAAGTCGATGGCGAGGCTTTCGCGGGTTTCTTCGGGCGTGCTCATGATCTTGTTGGAATTGGTTGGTACGTTCATCGCATTCGGAACGATACCGTTATAGTAGCCCGTGGTTGTGGCGTTTGTGGGCCAGCTTCCGATCAGGCGGTGGTCCCGCGCGCCGACGACCATGTGATCCGTGTGATAGACTTCGCCGCTGAGATGCAGGTAGCCGTCGCTGCCCCATTTCACGCCGCCATCGGCACCGACCTTGTATTGCCAGCCGTCGCCGTTATAGGCATTTGCGCCGGTTTGCACGGAGGTCTGCATGCCGTGGGCCTGCTTTTTGGTGATGATGTTCACCACACCGGCAATGGCGTCCGAGCCGTACATCGCAGCCGCGCCGTCTTCGAGCACTTCGATATGGTCGATGGCGTTTGCGGGGATTGTGTTCAGATCGGCGCCTGTGGAGCCGAACTGCGGGCCTGCATCGGCGGTGATGTTCGCCGTGTTGTGGCGGCGCTTGCCGTCCACCAGAACCAGCACTTCGTTCGGGCCGAGGCCGCGCATCTGGATGGAAGACGTCAGGGCTGCGGAATCCGCGCCCATCGCCACCACGTTGATTGAGGCATAGGTCCGGGTCAGGGCGTCCGAGAGGTTCAGCATGCCAGAGCGGCGGAGCGTCGCGGCAGAGACCACCGTGACGGGGGACGTGCTTTCACGGGCCTTGCGGTTCGTCGCGTGGGTGCCGGTGGTGACGTTGATCGTCTCAGCTTCACCCGCGAAGTTGACGTCGGTCTTTTTCTTGCGTGGTGCGGCAGTTGCAGTCTTCGCGACTGGAGTATTGGCGGGATGTGCAGTTGCGTGCGTGCTGCTGCCGGTCTTGGTGCTGTGGTGACGGACAGGATGAGGGGTTGTCGTCGCGGCGAAAGCGGACAGACACGGCATGACAGAAAAGGCTGTTGTCACGAGCAGGGAGATGCGGTGCCGGGATTTCATTATTACTCTTTGTACCTCCATAAGACACCGCCCTTGGGTTCAGCGGGGGGTTAGAAAGAGTAATGACAAAAACTTGTTACGGGAAAGTAGCAAAAATGATTTTTGAAACTGTTTTTCTCCCTGTTGCAGGTTGGCAACAAAAAGATTTTACGGTTCGGGTTGGGGAAATTAAATTCCAGATTGGTGTTTTCTGGAGAAATATAGAATTGTTCGTTTCGGTGATGTTTGTAGGGACCGGTTCTGGGTCCGGATTTATGTTATTTGACCGTATCGGATGAGACCATGGGGGAAGAAAAAAGCTGTGGCCGGTCCTGTTCGGCATGGATATCGCCGATGGCCTCAATCAGTCGTCCAGACGCACAGTCCGGTTGCGCTTGATGCCCGCCCGGTGGGACTTCCCGTCCAGACGGCGCTGTCTGGCGGCTTTTCCGGGGCGTGTGGCGACGCGGAACGCCGGACGGTGGGCCGCTTTCCGGATCAGTTCTGCCAGACGCTCGATGGCGTCTTCGCGGTTGCGCTGTTGTGTCCGGAAGCGACGGGCGGTGATGATGATTTCACCATTCTGCGTGGCCCGGCTCCCGGCGAGTTCGATTAGGCGGGTTCTGATCCGGTCTGGCAGGGCGGGAGATCGTGCGGCGTCGAAGCGGAGCTGTGCGGCCGTCGCCACCTTGTTGACGTTCTGACCACCGGGGCCTGACGCCAGAATGTAGGTCACTTTCAGTTCGTCGTCTTCGAGAGCAAGGCCGGGAAGAATCTGGATGGGCATCTGTTTCTTCCTTTCGGGGTTGAGAGACGAAGTGTGGGGCGCCCATAGCCTCTTTTGCGAGGAGAGACCATGTCTGGAGAGGCGCTGGGCCTGTTTTTCGCGGTTGTGAGGTTGACGCCCTTATGGGTTGTGGGGTAGCCAGCGTGCGGATGAACCGGTAGCTCAGTTGGTAGAGCATTCGACTTTTAATCGAATGGTCCTGGGTTCGAGTCCCAGCCGGTTCACCATTTTTCCCGAAAAGAGCAGATGCCCCTACATCCAACAGCGATCCGCTGGTGGTCTGTCGGGATTTTGCGGCCTATGATGTCGCAACAGGCTGATACGCAAGGAAAATGCTGATGACGCGGGTTCGGATTGGGATAGCGCTTGGACTTCTGGCGGCGCTGGCGGCGTGTGGGCCGGATTATGGCGGGCAGGGGTCTCGGCAGTTTCGGGGCGATGATTATGGCAATGTGGGCGCGGGCCGCAGCAGTTATGGCTATCAGGGCGGCCCGACCTGAGTTTTCCCCTTTTTGGGGTGGTTCAGGACAGGGCGTCCTGAACCAGTTTTTCCTGCTGGGCGGCGTGAACGCCCGGTAGTCCGGTTGCGGGAGAGGCGGCACTGTCGCGGCCTGCATAATCCGGGCGCTGTACCCGATGCTCGCAGGCGCGCAGGGCGCGTTCGATGCGACGGTCTACGAAAATCCAGGCCCCGTTATTGAGGGGTTCTTCCTGACACCACACGACCTGTTCTGCGTCCGGGTGGCGGGCGAGCTGTTCCATGAGTGCATGGTGTGGGAAGGGATAGAGCTGTTCCATGCGGATGATGGCGACGTCGTTGCGGCTCTGGCGCGCGCGTTCGGCAACCAGTTCGTAATAGACCTTGCCAGTACACAGAATGACGCGGCGTGCGCCTTCTTCCTTGGCCGGGTCCGCGATGACGGGCTGGAAACGGGTGTGCGGTCCCATTTCGTCCAGCATGGACACCGCGTCCTTGTTGCGGAGCAGGGATTTGGGCGTGAAAACGACCAGCGGCTTGCGGCAGCGTCGCGCGATCTGGCGGCGCAGGGCGTGGAAGTAGTTGGCGGGTGTGGTGATGTTGCACACGCGCATGTTGTTTTCGGCGCAGAGCTGAAGAATGCGCTCGGGGCGGGCGGAAGAATGTTCCGGGCCGCCGCCTTCATAGCCATGCGGCAGAAGCAGGGTCAGGCCGGAGGTCCGCAGCCACTTGGTTTCGCCTGAGGCAATGAACTGGTCGAGGATGATCTGCGCGCCGTTGGCGAAATCGCCGAACTGCGCTTCCCACAGAACCAGAGCTTCCGGATCACCGAGGGAATAGCCGTATTCGAAGCCGAGAACAGCATATTCCGAGAGCGGCGAATTCCAGATGTTCAGCGGGGCCTGATGGGGCGCGATATGGGTCAGGGGCGTGTCTTCGCGGCCTGTGTCCTGATCGAACAGCACGGCGTGACGCTGGCTGAACGTGCCGCGACGGCTGTCCTGACCGGACAGGCGGACAGGGTGGCCGTCCATGGACAGGGTGCCGAAAGCGAGGGCTTCCGCCGTGGCCCAGTCGAGTGGACCGCCATCGGCTACCGCCTTGCCGCGTGCGGTGATCTGGCGGGCCAGACGGGGGTGGACGGCCAGACCCTCGGGGATCGTGCCGATGGCCTCTCCGACATCCCGCAAGCGTCGGAGCGGCACGCCGGTCATGGGCTGGATGCGGTCCTGCTCATCCTGCAGGCGTGTCGGATCTTCGGGGCCGTCGAGCCAGTCCGTGCTGTTGGGTCGATAGGTTCTAGAGGTTTCGAACTGTTCTTCCAGACGGTTCTGGAAGTGGTTCCACATCTCCTCGACTTCGGCCGCGGTCATGACGCCCGTGCGGGTCAGGTGCTGGGCGTAGAGGCTGCGTGTCGTGGCGCGGGACTGGATGGCGTGGACCATCGCGGGCTGCGTGAAGGCGGGTTCGTCGGCTTCGTTATGGCCGTGACGACGATAGCAGACCACGTCCAGCACGATGTCGGACTGGAAGGTGCGGCGCCATTCATGCGCCAGAAAAGCGCAGCGGGAGACGGCTTCGGGGTCATCGCCATTGACGTGCAGAATCGGGGCCTGAACGGATTTGGCGATGTCGGTATTGTGGATGCCGGAATGGGCGTCGGACTGGACGGTAGTGAAGCCGATCTGGTTGTTGATGATGACGTGAACCGTGCCGCCCGTCCGGTAGCCTTCCAGCTTGGACAGACTGAGGGTTTCGTACACGACGCCCTGACCGGCAAAGGCGGCGTCGCCGTGGACGAGAATGCCGAGATGATGCTGGCGGTCGTAGTCCTTTTCGCGGTCCTGGTCGGCGCGGACACGGCCGAGCACGACGGGGTCCACCGCTTCCAGATGCGACGGGTTGGGCAGGAGCGAAATACGGACGGTATGGCCTGCATGTTCGAGCGTCGTGGCAGTGCCGAGATGGTATTTCACATCGCCTGAGCCCTGAATGGTGTCGGGCTTGAAGGAGGCGCCTGCGAATTCACTGAAAATGGCGGCAAACGGCTTGCGCAGGATGTTGGCCATCACGTTCAGACGGCCGCGATGGGGCATGCCGAGCGAGACAGAGCGCACGTCGTCCTGTGCGGCAGCGTCGATCAGGGTGCGCAGGGCGACGATGACGCTCTCGCCACCTTCAAGGCCGAAACGGCGCATGCCCAGGAAGCGCTTCTGGCAGAACTGCTCGAAGGCTTCGGCGCGGGTGAGGGCGAGGAGGAGGCGCTTCTGGTCCAGCGAGGGGCTGGGAACAGGGTTTTCAAGACGCTCGATCCACCACTGGCGCTGGGCGGGGTCCTGAATATGCATGAACTCGGCGGCTGTGGTGCCGCAATAGGCACGTCGCAGACGGGCGATCAGGTCCCGGTCGGCACCGGGCGGGTTCAGTTCGGGGATGTCCGGGACGTGGGCTAGGCCCAGCGGGTCCAGCTTTGCGATGGCATGTCCGCGCAGGCGATAGGCGAATTTCAGGCTTTCGGCGCTGGCGTCGGTCTGCTCTGTTGTTTCCGCGGGCAGGCGGTCAGAGCCAAGGGTTTCGAACAGGGAGGCGAAGGCCGTGTCTACGGAGGCCGGGTCATGCTGCCAGCGTGCGTGCAGCTCCGCCAGATAGACGGTGTTTTCGCCGTTGATGGCGTCCCGGTCATCGCGATGGTCGCCCATGAACTTGTTCTCCTGTCTCCCCGGCCCCTGTGACATGATGGGAACCGGGGCCTGTCTTTTGGCCGCGCACTCTTCAGAGACCGAATCCGCGTTTCATGGCGTCGATACGGCGTGCGATGGAGCGGGTGGCGACCGGGGTGTCTGTCTGGTCGAAGATATGGCAGGCGCCGGGCACGATTTCCAGTTCTACCGAAACGCCCTGATGGATCAGGCGCTGCGCGTAGGCGAGGTCTTCGTCCAGAAACAGGTCCAGCGCGCCGACGGACAGATAGGTCGGGGGCAGATCGGACAGGTCGGTGGCGCGGGCGGCCGCGGCGTAGGGTGAGACGTCAGCCGAGCCGGGCGCTACGGGATTGAGGAGGGAAGTCCACATGAAGGTGTTGCTGGCGCGGGTCCATATGAACTCGCCCCCAACTGGGGAGGCGTCGGGCTGACCCGTCGTCGTGCGGTCGTCGAGAACGGGATAGACGAGGTTCTGGAACAGGAGCGTCGGTCCCTCGCGGTCCCGGGTGAGGAGGGCCAGTCCGGCTGCGAGCCCGCCGCCCGCGCTTTCACCGGTCAGGCCGATGCGGGAGGCGTCGATTCCGAGTGTGTCGGCGTTGCGCGTGATCCAGCAGAGCGTCGTGTAGGCATCCTCGATCGCTGCCGGAAAGGGATGCTCCGGGGTCAGGCGGTAGTCCGGGGAAATGACCACGCAGTCCAGATCCTGTGCGAACTGGCAGAGCTGGGTGGCGGTGAGTTCGGGCTGGCCTGCGAAATAGCCGCCGCCATGCAGGTGCAGAAGGACCGGGCGCGGAGCCGCGGCATCCTTGCGAGGGCGAACGCTCAGGAGGCGGAGGGCGGGCGCGGTGTCCGTGGCGGGGATGGTCAGGCGCTCAAGGATGACGGGATAGTCTTCGGCTTGGAGAAAGGACTGTCCGGCGGCCTGTTCCAGTCCGCCGCGGAAGGCGGGCAGGGAGTCCGGCGAGAGATCGACGGTCGGGATCTCTTCAAGGAGCGGAAGAAGTTCGGGGAGGACGAGGGTCCGGGTGTTCATGGGCGTCACCTTGCACTGGGGAGGCAGGAAAACCATCTGTACGCCCAGTGGTCGGACGGCTTGAAGGCAAAAATCTGTTCGCCTTGCCACAAAGTTGCCGCAACTTTTAAGGCCCGAGAGTCGTCTTGTTAACCGACCGGTCCTGAGCCGGCCTTGTTGGATGGGAGTTTCGCTGATGCGTGCTCTGCTGTTGCTTGCAGTTCTGACGGGAAGTGGTCTGGCGCTGACGGATCTGTCGGCGGGAGCACAGGAGCCGCGTCGGAATGATCTTTCCGCGCACTCTGTTCTGGCGGATGATGTGGGGCAGTCGGGAGTGGATCACCGGACGTTGGAATGCCGAACGGATCCGCGTCTGCTTCATACCGTGTGGGACGGGAGGATTTCGTCCCTGCCGGGGCCACATGTCTGCACGGGCGGGGCGAACCGTCTGGGGGCAGGATATGTCCGCTATCTGGCGACGAGCCGGATGGTAAGGGCGCATAAGCCGCTGCGGGGGTAATATTCTTTCGTAAAAGGCAGGTCTCACATGTGTGGAATAGGCCTTGTCGCCGACGTGGGCCGCGTCTAGCCTTCCGCGCCATGAGCAGGATTTCTCTTGATTATGATGCGTTCGAGAGCGCACCCGTTGCGGAAAAACCGTTTCCGCATCTGGTAGTGCCGCATTTCATCGGCAACGATGACCTGAAGGCGGTTGTCTCCGATCTGCCGGAAATGAAATCCGGTGGTTCCTTTCCGCCGGAAGCCCTGAAGCTGACGCCGCGTGTTGCGGGCATGATTGCGGAATTGCAGGGGCCGAAGCTCAAGGCGCTGGTGGGGGAGAAATTCGGGCTGGATCTGGCGGATGCGCCGACCATGCTGACGGTGCGCGGGCGCACGCGGGAAAAGGACGGGCGGATCCATCGGGATTCCGAGGCCAAGCTGGTCACGATCCTGCTGTATCTCAATCCGCGCGGCGAGGACTGGGCCTCGCGCGATGGCTGTTTGCGGTTGCTGAACGGGCCGGATGATGTCGAGGATTTCGATGTTGAGGTGACACCCGCGGAAGGGACGCTTCTGGTGTTTCCGAACGGTCCGGCCACCTGGCACGGACATCGGCAGTTTGTCGGAACGCGCTATGCGATCCAGCTCAACTATATGGCGACGGGGCGCAAGGCCCGCTACGAACTGCGGCGGCACCGTCTGTCGGCGCTTTTAAAGCGTCTGCCCTTTTCGGGCTGATTTTCAGGGAACGGGAAAAGATCATGGGTTATCGGGTTGCGGTTGTTGGCGCCACGGGTGCGGTGGGGCGTGAACTGCTGCGAATTCTGGCGGAGCGGGAATTTCCGGTCGATGAGGTTGTGGCGCTGGCCTCGCCGCGTTCGGCAGGGCGCGAGATTTCCTTCGGGGACAAGACGGTCCTGAAGGTTCAGAACCTTGAGACGTTCGATTTCAAGGGCTGGGATATTGCGCTGTTCTCGCCGGGCGGTTCGGTTTCGGCTGTTTATGCGCCCAAGGCTGCGGCTGCCGGATGCGTCGTGATCGACAACACGTCCCATTTCCGTATGGAGCCGGGGATCCCGTTGATCGTGCCGGAAGTGAACGCCGCCGCCATTGGCAAGGCGAGCCGGGGCATCATCGCCAACCCGAACTGCTCTACCGCGCAGATGCTTGTGGCGCTCAAGCCGCTGCATGACCTGTTCCGCATCAAGCGTATCGTGGTCTCGACCTATCAGGCCGTTTCAGGCGCGGGCAAGGACGGGATGGACGAGCTGTTCGCCCAGACCAAGGGCACCTTCGTCAACGATCCGCCAACGGTCGCTCAGTTCACCAAGCAGATTGCCTTCAATGTCATTCCCCATATCGACCGTTTCATGGACGACGGTGCGACCAAGGAAGAATGGAAGATGGCCGTCGAAACCCGCAAGATCATGGACCCGGACATCAAGGTTCTGGCGACCTGCGTGCGCGTTCCGGTGTTCATCGGGCATTCGGAAGCCATCAGCATCGAGTGCGAAAAGCCGGTCGATCTGAAGAAGGCGCGTGAGGCACTGCGCAAGGCGCCGGGCGTGATTCTGCGGGACGAGCGCGAGGATGGTGGTTACGTCACGCCGATCGAATGTGTGGGCGAGGATGCGACGTATGTGTCCCGCCTGCGGATTGATCCGTCGGTCGAGAACGGTCTGGCGCTGTGGTGTGTGTCCGACAATCTGCGCAAGGGCGCGGCTCTCAATGCAGTTCAGATTGCGGAAAGCATTGTGGAGCAGGGGCTTTTGAAGGACGGGCAGCTTTTCCGTCGTAATGAAATTCCGGACGAAGACGAATGACAACGTCCCGCACAGAGACGGTTCTTGCGATCAATGAGGATATCGAGCGTCTGCCGCTTGATGCCCTTCTGGACCGGCTTCTGACGTCGCAGAAGGCGGCGCTGGATCGGGTTGGTGAGGCATTGCCGTCCATCGAACGCGCCGTTGAGGCGGCTGTGTCCCGGCTTCAGGCCGGGGGGCGGCTGGTCTATGCGGGGGCCGGGACGTCCGGTCGTATCGGTTTGCAGGATGGCGTGGAACTGACGCCGACTTTTGGTGTCGCGCCCGAAAAGCTGGTTCTGCTGCTGGCCGGTGGGGCCGGGGCGACGACACAGGCGGCGGAAGGCGCGGAAGACCGGGAGGATCAGGCACGGCTTGATCTGCTGGATTACCATCCGACCGAACACGACGTGGTGATCGGTGTCGCGGCCAGCGGCAACACGCCTTACACCTGTGCGGTTGTCCAGCTCGGACGGGAAGTCGGAGCCCTGACGATCGGTGTGAGTGGCAATCCGGAGTCGCGTCTGTTGCGGGAAGCGGAGTTCGGGATCTGCATTCCGACCGGAGCTGAGGTTCTGGCGGGTTCGACACGGATGGCCGCTGGAACGGCGCAGAAAGTGACGCTGAACCTGTTTTCCACCGCGTTGATGACGCGTCTGGGGCATGTCTATCGTGGGCGCATGGTGGATATGCGCATTAGCAACGACAAGCTTCAGGTGCGCGCGGAACGTATGGTCATGGAACTGGCCGGAGGAACAGCCGAAGAGGCACGAGACGCCCTGAAACGCGTGCAAGGAAACACGAAACGGGCCGTTCTGCTGCGGCACGGCGTGGCTCTGGCGGAGATCGAGCCGCTTCTGGAGCGGTGTCAGGGCAATCTGCATCTGGCGCTCGCCGGGCTGCTTTGAACGCTGCGGCCAACGCGGGCGCGACCGGGATGGTCTGGGCGCTTGGACTGATGAGCGGGACGTCTCTGGACGGGGTGGATGCCGCTCTGATCGAAACGGATGGCGTGCGCATCGGGCGCATCGGGCCCTCTTTGACACTGCCCTACAGCCCGGAACTCCGGGCCAAAACGCGGTCGCTTCTGGATCGTGCGGCGGGTCTGGCGGAGGATGATCCCGACGTTCTGGCGATCGCCCGGGATCTGACTTTGCAGCATGTGGAGGCGGTGCGTCTGTTGCGGGAGCAGGCACCGGATCTGGAGCCTGCGGTGATCGGGTTTCATGGTCAGACGATCCTGCATCAGCCGGAACTGGGTCGAAGCTGGCAGATTGGGGATGCCCGGCTCCTTCAGGAGCGGTGCAACGTTCCAGTCGTGTACGATTTTCGGGCGCGGGATCTGGAAAATGGCGGGGAAGGCGCGCCGTTGGTTCCTGTGTTTCACGCCGCTCTGCTTGGGCAGGAAAGTCGTCCTGTTGCGGTTCTCAATATTGGTGGCGTCGCCAATGTGACGGTTCTGGGAGCGCAGGATCCGGCCGGGGAGCGAGGCGTGTGGGCCTGTGATACCGGGCCGGGAAATGCGCTTCTGGACGACTGGGCGCTCCAGCATACGGGCCAACCCTGTGATTTCGGTGGCGCGCTGGCAGCCGCGGGAACGGTTTGTCAGGATGTTCTGGAAGCGCTTCTGGCGATGCCATATTTTGCGCGTCCTATGCCCAAATCACTCGACAGGCTGAGTTTCCATCCTGAAGCCATGGCGCTTGTGCGGGATTTGTCTGCGGAAGATGGTGCAGCGACTCTGGCGGCTTTTACGGTTGAATCCGTGGCCCGAACGGCGTTTCCGGTGAGGCCGGAACTGTGGTTTGTGGCGGGAGGCGGGCGTCACAATCCGGTCCTGATGGATGGACTGAACCGGCGGCTAGGGCCTGTGGCATCCGTGGACAATCTGGGATGGGACGGGGATGCTCTGGAAGCGCAATGTTTCGGCCTTCTGGCCGTGCGCTGTCTGCGCGGGCTGCCGTCCTCCTGGCCGGGGACAACCGGGGTGAGGCAGCCCTGTCTTGCAGGAAGGACTGTCTGACGGCCCTTCCGACGGTCTGATGACAATCAGACGGAGGCGAGTTCCGGCCAGCCTGTTTCCGGGCGGTCGAGATGCTTCAGCAGGTCGTGGTCCGGCGTATTGACGAGATCCTTGACCAGCGTCTTGAAGAGCTTCTTGGTGGTCGGCTTGTCGAGATGTTCGCGGATCTCGTGTGAAGCCTGCGGAGGAGCAACAAGCAGAATACCTTCGACATCGCTGCTCTGTGCGGCCTTGTTGATATGGGCGGCCAGATCGCGGGTGAAATGCACCTTGAGCTGCTCCCGCGGGTTTTCATGCGGCGCTTTGATGGACGCGACGTCCTTTTCCGCGCTGGAGCCTTTATGCAGGTCGAAGGTTTCGACGGTGCGGAGTTGTGAGCCTTCAAGGCGCAGGAAACGGGCTTTTTCGCCATCCGCAACAACGTAAATGACGGGGTCCTGTGTAGCCATGTCTGGAAATCCTTAATCAAAATCGGACGATGCGTCTGTAACCCCTCTGAGGTGGGATGGTTGCGTAAAGCTGCCAAGGTGATGCAGAGTCGTATGTGCTTAAGGTATTGAAAAAAGGAGATTATTTCATTTTTTTGAATGTTTTTTGAAGAATTTCGATTTTTTTCTTGAAATGCAGAAGAGATGTGCTCAATCTCTGAATTGAGCTTACCGGAAAATCTTTTCCAAAGGCTCAAAGGAGGCAAGTATGGCTCTGACGAATACTCTTTTGCCGTATGTTGGTCCGATGGCTGCCGCAGTTGCGGTGTGTGCCTATACTCTCCTGCAAGGGGTGCGGAAACCGGATGTTTCCTATGCGAAAGTAAGGCACCGACGATAGCGTCCCGTAAGGGACGCGTATCTCCAGACGTTTTCCCTCTTTACCTGAATGCGTGCCCGGTTCCACAGTAGAGGGCACCATGGCTTTTTTACATAAAACCCCCCGCATCACTCCTCCGCCAGAAGGCAGGACGGGTGTTCTTCTGATCAATCTGGGGACGCCTGACGATACAGGCTATTTCTCAGTCAGAAGATATCTCAGCGAATTTCTCTCTGACCGTCGCGTCATCGAGAGTCCTCCTCTGATCTGGCAGCCCATTCTTCAGGGCATCATCCTCACAAAACGTCCTTTCGCTAGCGGTGCGAATTATGCGCGGATCTGGGATCGGGACGAAAATGCTTCTCCGTTGCGTGTTTATACGCGCAGGCAGGCCGAAGGGCTTGCTGAGCGGTTGAGGGCTGATGGTGTGCCGGTGGAATGGGGGATGCGTTACGGTCGCCCTTCCGTTGCAAAAGCGCTGGAAAGCCTGATGGACCAGGGCTGTGACCGGATCGTCAGCATTGCGCTTTATCCGCAGTATTCCGCAACCACGACCGCCACGGCCAATGACCAGCTTTTCCGTGCGCTTATGCGCCTACGCCGGCAGCCAGCCGTTCTGACAGTTCCGTCCTTTCCGGATCACCCTGCTTTCATCCGTGCCCTTGAGACGTCAGTTCAGGACACGCTGGCGGAACTGTCCTTCAAGCCGCAGCAGATTGTTGCGTCGTTTCATGGCCTTCCCAAAACCTGCATCGAAAAGGGTGATACGTACCGCGACGAATGTGAGCGGACGATCGCCGGACTGCGGACGGCTCTTGGACTGAGTGAGGCGCAGATGCCTCTGACGTTCCAGTCCCGCTTTGGACCGCTTGAATGGATCCAGCCCTATACGGCGCCCTTCGTCAAAGCTCTTCCGTCACAGGGCATTACGAAGATTGCGGTCATCATGCCGGGCTTCATGACGGACTGCATTGAAACGCTGGATGAAATCGGGAACGAGCTTCGGGAAGAATTCATGGAAGCAGGGGGTGAAGAGTTTGCTCTCGTGCCCTGCCTGAACGACTCGAAAGGCGCGATTGATCTTCTGGAAGAGCTCTCGCGTTCTGCTGTGGCGGGTTTTCAGCGCCGTTGAGGCTTGCGGACTTCTGAACCTTCTGAAAACCCACCCGATGACGGGTGGGTTTTTTTGCTTGCATCGCGCGCAGCTTTTTCCTATAACTGTGGCACTGAGCCATTAAACGTTATTGATTACTGGTTCAAAAAATAATTTCAGGTCAAAAAATTTTAGAAAGGCTGCTTCCACAAGAAGCGGCCTTTTTTGTTGCGCATTTCAGAAACAAGACATGTTTTTCTGCGTGAAAATTACGGCTCAGTACAGGACTTGATCTTTTTATTCGGACGTTTCTCTAGCATCCGGGCCTGAAATAAGGGTTCGGATGCTGGCGTGCGTCTGGCTTTTCTCTTTTCAGCTACAGGAAAACTCATGAACGCTGTTTCCAGCACGCAGAGCGCAGTCCAGTCGGGTTCGCGCTGGACGATCGCTGATGCGATGAAGATCCGTACCGATGATCCGACCACAACCATGCCGGTTATCGACTATGCGTTCCCCGTCATCGATTCCGATGTGTGGCAGTGGGACACCTGGCTGCTGCGCGATATTCACGGCAAAACCGTCACCTTCAAGGGCTGGTACGTCATGTTCGCCCTCGTTGCCGATCGTGCCGCCACGGGCGATACGACCGAGGGCTGGCACAGCCGCAACAACTATTCCTATATCGGCTACTACTACAGCCGCACCGGCAATGGCGCGGACTGGAAGTTCGGTGGCCGCGTCATCAAGGAAGGTGCCAACTCCCGCAGCTGGGAATGGTCCGGTTGTGCCGTCATGCGCGAGAACAGCGCCAATACGGTCGATCTGTTCTATACTTCCGTCAACGATACGCCGTCCGAGTCTGTTCCGTCCTACACGACGGGCCGCATTCTGGCAGATGCCACCGGCGTCTGGTTCGAGGGCTTCGATGTCTGCACGGACATGTTCCAGGCAGACGGTGTGAACTACGCCAACATCGTCGAAGATGCCTACTGGGATTTCCGCGATCCGCATATTTTCCGCAATCCTGACGACAACCAGATCTATGCCCTGTTTGAAGGCAATGTTCCGGGCATGCGCGGAAACTTCACCATCGGTTCCGACGAGATGGGTCCGGTTCCGCCTGCCACGACCGTTCCGGCTGGCGCGCAGTATGGCGCTGCTGCCATCGGCATTGCCCGCCTGACATCCGACTCCACGCGGGGCGATTTCTCCAAATGGGAAATGCTGCCGGCCCTCGTTACGGCGCTTGGCGTCAATGACCAGACGGAGCGCCCCCATGTCGTCTTCCAGGATGGTCTGACCTATCTGTTCACGATCTCTCATCACTCCACCTTCACTGGCAACAGCACGGGTCCGGATGGTGTGTATGGTTTCGTGTCTCGAAACGGCATTTTCGGTCCGTATGCCCCGTTGAACGGTTCGGGCCTCGTGCTCGGCAATCCGTCTGCTGCGCCGTACGAGACCTACTCGCACTTCGTCGATCCTGCCGGTTACGTGCAGTCCTTCATCGACACCCTGCCGCAGCCCGGTTCGGCTGACCCGCAGGACCCGACGACCTATCGCATCGGTGGTACGCTGGCCCCGACCGTGAAGATCGTCCTCGAAGGTGAGCGGACCTATCTGACGGAAGTTCACGCTTACGGGCAGGTTTATGCCCAGGGCGTCTGGCCGACCTCTTCGGCCTTTGACAAGCGTTCCTGAAGCCGTTGTGCCCTCTCCCGAAAGGGGGAGGGCATTTTTTGCGTTTTCAGGGTCTGCATTTCAGACGCAGAAATGCGCTGGCCTGCGGGCCTGAAACTGTTTTAGCGATTTCTGGAAAAATTATCGGCTGGTCGGAGTGAGAGGATTCGAACCTCCGGCCCCTGCGTCCCGAACACAGTGCTCTACCAGGCTGAGCTACACTCCGGCCGACGGCGCTTCTCCTACAGGGGTTAATGCTTTCCTGCAAGAGGGTTAGGGTGAAAAATCAGAGAACGAGCGCCGTTCTGCCGATATCCCGCCATGACCACAGGACGGCGCGGGCCTGCCCCTGAAGGTTCCAGACGGGAAGCAGCCCGACGCCCCCATCCGCTACGCTGACGCGCGAGTCGGCGGAGTTGTCACGGTTGTCGCCCATAACGAACAGATGATTGGCGGGAATGGTGAAGGGCGCGACATTATCTAGCTCTCCGTCCTGCGACATTTTGAGAATGTCGTGGTGGATGTTTCCCGGCAGGGTTTCTTCATAACGTTCTGCCGCACGCCAGACGTTCTTTCGGCTTTCCTCGCGTGTTGGCCCCATGTCTTTCCATGGAAGCACCGTTCCGTTCAGGATGACCCGACCATGCACCAGGGCCACTGTGTCGCCCGGCAGGCCGATCACGCGCTTGATCCAGGTCTGATGCAGGTTGGCGGGTGCGCGGAACACGACCACGTCGCCGCGATGGGGCAGATGTCCGAACAGGCGGCTTTCCGTTTCGGAAGAAGGCTTTAAGGCATCGCCGAACGGTAGATTGGCCGTGCTGAGACCGTAGGACGGGACAATAACGCCGATCTGGTCGCCGATCCGCAGTGTCGGCTCCATGGAGGCCGAAGGCACGATGTAAGCGGCGGCGAGGGCGCTGTGAATGGTCAGGAAGCCCAGAAGAACGGGCAGGCAGGACAGGATGTCGCGGATGAACTTGCGCAGGGTCATGATGAGGGTCTCCGTGCCCGACAGAGTGCCTCATGGGGACCGGAGTGCCAGTTAAACCTGCGTCAGATCCTGTCATGAAAAAAGGGGCGTCCCGTCATGGGGCGCCCCTTTTTGTCGTTTCAGGTAAACGGTGCCTTACAGCGCTTTTTCGAGCGTCGGGAGGACTTCGAACAGATCACCCACGATGCCGTAATCGGCGACCTTGAAAATCGGCGCTTCCGGATCGGTGTTGATGGCCACGATGACGCGGCTGTCCTTCATGCCAGCCAAATGCTGGATCGCACCGGACAAGCCGACGGCGATGTAGAGTTCCGGCGCCACGATCTTGCCCGTCTGGCCAACCTGCATTTCGTTCGGAGCAAAACCGGAATCCACGGCCGCACGCGACGCGCCGATGGCGGCGTTCAGCTTGTCGGCAATGGGTTCGAGCAGCTTGAAGTTCGCAGCGTCCTTCAGACCCTTGCCGCCGGAAATCACCACGCGGGCAGATTCCAGTTCCGGACGGTCGGATGCAGAAAGCTCGACCTTCACGAAAACAGACTTCTCGCTGGCCGGAGCTTCGATTGTCTCAACCGTGGCGGACCCACCTTCGGCAGCAACCGGATCGAAATTGGAGCCGCGGACCGTCAGCACCTTGATGCTGTCGGCGGAACGGACCGTTGCCAGCGCGTTACCGGCATAGATGGGGCGCACGAACGTGTCGGCGTCCTTGATCTCGACCACATCGGGAATGGGCTGCACGTCCAGCAGGCCCGCCAGACGCGGCAGGATGTTCTTACCAGTGGCGGAGGCTGCGGCCACGATGTGGCTGTAGTCCTTCGCGCGGGCGGCCAGCAGGTCGGCGGCGGGCTCGGCCAGATCGTTGACCAGACCCGGCACGCTGAGAACGCGCGTCACACCCGGCAGGGCGGCAGCGGCCTGTGCGCCGTCTCCGAATACGATGGCATCGACGGCACCAAAGCGGGAGGCAGCGGCAACAGCCGAACGGGAAGCCTGACGGACCGCGCCGTTTTCGACTTCAACCAGAACAAGAGCGGTCATCAGATCACCTTCGCTTCTGTCTTGAGCTTCTCGACCAGTTCGGCCGCGCTGTTCACTTTCACGCCTTCCTTGCGCTCGGCGGGCTCGGCCACAGAGACCACCGTCAGGCGTGACGCCGTATCAACGCCGAGGCTGTCGATTTCGACCGTCTCAAGCGGCTTCTTGCGGGCCTTCATAATGTTCGGCAGGGACGCATAGCGCGGCTCGTTGAGGCGCAGATCCGCCGTCACCACCGCCGGGAGCGTGAGGGACACGACTTCCGTGCCGCCATCGATCTCGCGGGCAACTTCGATACGCCCATCGGCAATCGTTACCGCGCTGGCGAATGTGCCCTGCGGCCAGCCAAGCTTCGCGGCCAGGATCTGGCCCGTAGCATTCATGTCGTCGTCGATCGCCTGCTTGCCCATGCAGATCAGGCCGGCTTCTTCGCGCGTGGCAATCGCCTTGAGCACGTTGGCCACGGCGCGTGGCTCAAGCGTGTCGTCCGTGCGGACGAGGATGGCGCGGTCTGCACCCATTGCCATGGCCGTACGCAGCACGTCCTGCGCGGCCTGTGCGCCGACGGTCACGACCATGACTTCCTTGGCCGCACCTTTTTCACGCAGGCGCACTGCTTCTTCGACTGCGATTTCGTCGAACGGATTCATGGACATTTTCACGCCCTGCGTTTCGACACCGCTGCCATCAGCCGCTACACGTACCTTGACGTTGTAATCGACCACCCGTTTGACTGGGACCAGAACTTTCATCGTCATCTTTCGCTGCTGTCGCCGCCACAAAAACGGGCGCCACCGTAGCGGGACTGACCGGAAAAGTCACATTCCGCTCTGGCCGTGCCCTTTTGCGGGAAGAAAATTACATCCCGACCGGATAATTCGGACCGCCGCCGCCTTCGGGCGTGCACCAATCGATGTTCTGCGTCGGGTCCTTGATGTCGCAGGTTTTGCAATGCACGCAGTTCTGGGCATTGATCCGGAGCTGCCAGGCGTTTTCGCCCGTCTGTTCCTGTTCATACACGCCAGCGGGGCAGTAGCGGCTCTCCGGCGAATCGAACACGTCGTGATTGACGGTCTGCCAGACGGTCTCGTTGCGGAGTTTGAGGTGAACCGGCTGATTCTCCTCGTGATTCGTGCTGCTCAGGAAGACCGAGCTGACGCGATCGAAGGTGATCTTCCCGTCCGGCTTGGGATAGTCGATTTTCGTGCATACCGAGGCCGGACGCAGCGTCTCGTTATCGGCGTGCGGGTGATGCAGCGTCCAAGGCGCACGGCCCCGCAGGATCATGCTATCGATCCCGGAATAGAGCGCGCCGAGCTTCATGCCCCATTTTGCAAAGGCCGGGCGGATGTTGCGGACGTCGCGCAGTTCGGACCACAGCCAGGACTGCTGGACGCGCGCCGTCATGCTGGCGGCTTCCTTCTTGTCCTTTTCCAGAGCCTCGGCCACGGCCTCAGCCGCGATCATGCCGGACTTCATGGCCGTATGCGTGCCCTTGATCTTGGGCACGTTCAGGAAGCCTGCCGAATCGCCAGCCAGAACGCCGCCGGGGAAAGTCAGGCGCGGAATGGACTGGAATCCGCCTTCCGATAGGGCACGTGCGCCGTAAATCAGGCGCTTGCCGCCTTCGAAATGCTCCCGGAAGGCCGGGTGCAACTTGGTGCGCTGCATTTCCTCGAAGGGAGACAGATAGGTGTTGGCGTAATCGAGGCCGGTCACGAAGCCGAAGCTGACCAGATTTTCCCCGAAATGATAGAGCCACGCCCCGCCATAAGTGTTGTCGTCGAGCGGCCAGCCGAAGCTGTGTTGTACGAGGCCGGGCCGGTGCTTTTCTGCCGGTATTTCCCAGACTTCCTTGATGCCGAGGCCATAGGTTTGCGGCTCCACGCCCTTGCGCAGGCCGAAACGCTTCATGGCGTGGCCGGTGAGGGAGCCGCGCGCGCCTTCGGTCAGGATGGTCTGCTTCGCGCGCAGGATCATGCCGGGCGTGAAGTTCGGCCCGTGTTCGCCGTTGCGCTCGATGCCCATGTCGCCCGTGATGACGCCAGCGACGTGGTCATTTTCGATGAACAGTTCCGCACCCGAGAAGCCCGGATAGATCTCAACGCCCAGAGCCTCAGCCTGCTCGCCGAGCCAGCGGCAGACTTCGCCGAGCGAGACGACGTAATTTCCATGATTGGCCATCTGCGGCATCACGCGATCCAGATACGGAACTGCGAAGGAACGCGTTTCGGTCAGGAACAGCATCCGCTCTTCCGTCACCTGCGTCCGCAGCGGGGCGTCCAGATCGCGCCAGTTCGGCAGAAGTTCATCGAGCGTGCGGGGCTCGATGACGGCGCCCGAAACGATATGGGCGCCGATCTCGCTGCCTTTTTCGATCAGGCAGACGCCCGCATCCGGCATCAGCTGTTTCAGGCGGATCGCGGCGGACAGACCGGCGGGACCACCACCGACCACCACGACATCGAATTCCATTTCTTCGCGTTCGATCTGGGTCATGATGTCAGGAAACTCGCTGAATAACTAGGATAAGGGTTTCAGGGACGGCGGGTGAAAGTCCAGTAGAACGGCACGCGCCCTTCGCGGAAGGCTTTGGCCTCGTAGCGTGTGGGCGACCAGCCTTCCGGACGTTCCTTGGCCGGGGGCGGCGCATCAAACAGGTCCTGCTTGCCCATCACTTCTGTGACCCATTCCTGATAGACGGGATGGTCACTGGCGACGCGCCAGATGGCGCCGGGTTTCAGGACGCGGTGCATCTGCTTGATGTTTTCCGGATGCACGAAGCGGCGCTTGGCGTGCCGGGCCTTGGGCCACGGGTCAGGGAACATCAGATAGGCCCGGTCGAGGCATGCGTCGGGCATGTCCTTGAGCAGCAGGCGGGCGTCTTCGGCCCAGATGCGGAAATGGGGAGGCGGCGTGGCCGTGTCTTCCTCGCCCTCGGGCACGAGGCGCGACAGCAGGGAGCATAGGCCGTTCTCGAAGACCTCGGAGGCGATATAGCCGACATCCGGGTTCAGTTCGGACTGGCCAACGGCATGTTCGCCACCGCCAAAACCGATTTCGAGAAAGACGCGCGAGACCGCATCGGAGAATCCCGCGGCGGGATTTTCCGGTGAGGTAAAGGAAAGCCGGGGCAGCGCCTTCTCAAGAAGATGCTGCTGCCGGGCCCGGAGCGGATGGCCGCGTTGACGGCCGTAAAGCCGCTCCGGCTGGGGTTTGAGAGACTCGACCAGGGTTTTTCTGCCAGATTACCGGTGAGACTTAGCGGTTCAGGGCGCCACGCAGCGTGGTGACCAGATCCGTCTGTTCCCAGGTGAAGTTGTCCAGAACCGGATCCGGCGCACGACCGAAATGGCCATAAGCGGAAGTCGGAACATAGATCGGGCGGTTCAGGCGCAGATGCTTGCGGATGCCGCGCGGGGAGAGGTCCACAACGTCGTTGAGGATGGCACCCAGACGGGCTTCGTCCACGTCCTTGCCCGTACCATCGAGGTCAACATAGACCGAGAGTGGCTTGGACACGCCGATGGCGTAGCTGAGCTGGATCGTGCAGCGGTCGGCCAGGCCGGCGGCCACGACGTTCTTGGCGAGGTAACGCGCGGCATAGGCTGCCGAACGGTCCACCTTCGTGGGGTCCTTGCCGGAGAATGCGCCACCACCATGCGGGGCTGCGCCACCATAGGTGTCGACGATGATCTTGCGGCCCGTGAGGCCTGCGTCGCCGTCCGGTCCGCCGATGACGAAGTTGCCGGTCGGGTTCACATAGAACTCGTCTTCCGGGCAGTTCCAGCCTTCGGGCAGGATGCCGTTGACCACGTCGCGCAGCGTCTCGCGGATCGTGTGCTGGCTCATGCCTTCGACATGCTGCGTGGAAATCACGACGGACGTGACGCCAACGGGCTTGCCGTCGACATAACGCAACGTAACCTGGCTCTTGGCATCCGGCAGAAGGCCAACGCCACGGGCGTCGCCGCTCTTGCGGTAGTCGCGGATGCGCTCGAGGATCGTCTGCGCATAGAACAGCGGCGCAGGCATCAGGTGTTCGGTTTCGCGCGTGGCGTAGCCGAACATGATGCCCTGATCGCCAGCACCTTCGTCCTTGTCACCGGCACTGTCGACGCCCTGAGCGATGTCGGCGGACTGTGCGTGCAGGTAGGAGGTGATTTCGGCTTTCTTCCAGGAGAAACCTTCCTGGTCGTAGCCGATGTCCTTGATCGCTTCACGGGCGCGGTCGATCAGCGTGTCCTCGACCTCTTTGGGGCCGCGGACTTCACCGGCCAGGACGACGCGGTTGGTGGTGACCAGCGTCTCACAGGCAACACGCGCTTCCGGATCGGCCTGCAGATAGGCGTCCAGAACGGTATCGGAAATGCGGTCCGCCACCTTGTCGGGATGGCCTTCGGAAACGGACTCGGATGTGAAAAGGAAATCGCCGTGATTGCGCACTCAGGGACCTCGCAGGGAATGAGTGGTGAGAAGGGCCACAGTGTGCCTTGGCAGGCGGTCTGTGGCATTCAGGGAGGGGACGGCTTGGCGGAATTGGGCGCAAGGGTCAAGGGGCCGTGTGAGGTCTGAACGCGGTTTTCTGCGGAAAAGTCCGGAAAGCCACTCTGAAATTACAAAAAAAACCAGACGGATATTACGAAAAAGAGAGCGTTGGCCCCCGTTTCATTTTTCAACGACACCGGTCATGCTGCGTTTGTGTTCCCGTGACCGTCATGGCCCGTCAAAGGCGCCGCCCACGGTCGAGTCCGGGAAAAACAGAGAATTTGAGGCATTTGAAATGTCGAATCACTTCAGCGGTAAAGTCTGTCTCGTCACCGGTGCGGGTGGCAATATCGGTCTTGCGACCGCCCTCCGTCTGGCCGGGGAAGGGACGGCCATTGCCCTGCTGGACATGAACCGGGAGGCTCTTGAGAAAGCCGAAGCCGCCGTGCGGGAAAAGGGCGTCGAAGCTCGGTCTTATGTTTGTAACGTGACGTCCGAAGAGGCTGTGACCGAGACCGTGGAGGCCGTGGTGCGGGATTTCGGGAAGATCGACTTCCTGTTCAACAATGCCGGATATCAGGGCGCTTTCGCCCCGGTGCAGGATTACCCGTCCGAAGATTTCGCGCGTGTGCTGACGATCAACGTCACAGGTGCATTTCACGTCCTCAAGGCCGTCGTGCGGCATATGATCGCGCAGAATTACGGTCGTGTGGTGAACACCGCCAGCATGGCGGGCGTGAAGGGGCCGCCGAACATGGCCGCCTATGGTGCGTCCAAGGGGGCCATCATCGCCCTGACCGAAACGGCGGCGCTGGATCTTGCGCCCTACAACATCCGCGTGAATGCCATCAGCCCTGGTTATATGGGCCCCGGCTTCATGTGGGAGCGTCAGGTCGAGCTTCAGGCCAAGGTTGGAAGCCAGTATTTCTCCACCGACCCCAAGGTGGTGTCCGAGCAGATGATCGGCAGCGTGCCGATGCGCCGCTATGGCGATATCAACGAAATCCCCGGTGTGGTGGCGTTTCTGCTGGGGGACGATTCCAGCTTTATGACGGGGGTGAATCTGCCGATCGCTGGTGGTTGATCGGGGGTGTCCGGGCTCTGCCCGGGCCCGGCAGGGATCTTGATCCCTGCACCCTGATTCGGGGTTAGGGTTTTAAGGCGTCTGCCATTGTGTAGAGGCCTGCGGGGCGTCCGGCGAGCCATTTTGCGGCGAGCAGGGCGCCTCTGGCGAAGACCCTCCGGTCCAGCGCGCGATGAGACAGGGTGATCTGTTCGTCCGCTGCCATCAGGACGAGGTCGTGCTCGCCTACGATCTGCCCGCCGCGCAGGGAGGCGAATCCGATCGCCCCGTCCGGGCGCAGACCGTTCTGATCGGTTCGGGCCACCTCCTCGAATGCGACTCCGCGTCCTTCCGCCACGGCCTTACCGATCGCCAGCGCCGTTCCCGAGGGGGCGTCCAGCTTCTGGCGGTGATGGACCTCCAGAATTTCCGCATCATAATCCGGCAGGCCCGCGCCAAGCTGCCGGGCCAGTTCCAGAAACAGCGTCAGCGCCGGAGAGAAATTGGCGGCCTGAAGCACAGGAATATGCTGCGCTGCCGCGTTCACGGCGTCTTGCGCGCCTTGGTCGAGCCCCGTCGTCCCCAGAACCCACGCACATCCGGCCTGCGCGAAAGCGGCCGCATGGGCAGGGACAGTGATGGCGTGGCTGACATCAATCACCACATCGCAGTTCTTCGCGAGCGTAGCAGGGTCGGTCGTGATGTTGCGTGAGGCATCTGCTGTGCGTGAGAGGCCGCCTGCAAGGGCGCTTCCGGCTTCCTCGGCGCAGAGGGTGCCAAGTCGGCCCGTGATGCCGGCAATACCAATACGGGGGGCGGAAATCAGGGTCATGATCGGGGCCTTGCGTACGAAAATATCAGAGATCGGCGTCAAGCCGGGCGTCAAAGCGGGCGCGTGCCGCCTCGATTTCGGGGCGGTTCGACATGGCCCACTGACCGAAGGCTTCCGTCAGTGTCCAGAGCGATTCCCCAAGCGTCGTGAGTTCATAGTCCACGCGCGGCGGAGTCGTGGGGGTGACTGTCCGCAGGACGAGGCCGTCGCGTTCCAGATTGCGGAGGGTGAGCGTCAGCATCCGCTGTGAAATTCCGTCGATCGCGCGGCGCAGTTCGCTGAAACGGTGTGGTCCGCGTCCGAGCGATTTGACGATCAGGATGCTCCATTTGTCCGTCGTGCGGGCGAGAATGGAGCGGATGACGGCGCAGGCGCTGCTGTCCTGCGCGCTATCCAGAGGCGTCGTACCCGGCTTTACGGACAGTTTCGGGGGAAGGGTGGTGTCACTGACGCGAACATCCATGTGCCTATGGCTCCGGAATGTGCCTTCTTGCGGCGAGGTTCAAAGGTTCCTTATCTGGTGCTGGTTACGATCAGGAACCGGAAAGATCAAAATGAAACTTCTTCACATCGATTCCAGCATTCTCGGTGACAGCTCCGCCAGCCGTCAGGTCAGCGCCGCCGCCGTCGCCCAGTTTCGCAAGAAAGACCCGTCCGTCGAGGTTATTTCCCTCGATCTCGCCAGCGATCCGCTGCCGCATCTCGACGTCGAAGCCCTGTCATGGCTCGGCAAGGAACTGACGCCGGATGTGTCGGCCCGTCCCGAACTGGTTGCCAGCGCCAAGGCTCTGAGCGACTTCAAAGCTGCGGATGTCGTCGTCATCGGTGTGCCGATGTACAACCTGTCGATTCCCAGCCAGCTCAAATCCTGGGTCGACCGTATCATGGTGGCGGGCCAGACCTTCCGCTATGGCCCGTCCGGCATTGAAGGTCTGGCCAAGGGCAAGACAGTCGTGCTGGCCGTGGCGCGTGGCGGTCTGTATGGCGAAGGCTCGCCCGCAGCCTCCTTCGAGCATCAGCTCAGCTACCTGAAATCCGTTTTCACCATGATCGGCATTACAGACATCACCGTGATCGAAGCCGAGGGCCTCGCCACCAATGGCGGCGCTGACCGTGCCCGCATCCTGTCGGACGCGGAGCAGAAGGCCAGCGCGCTCTAAAGTCAGTCCGTTACGCCGGTATCCGGTCCAAACGTCTCGTAACGCAGGCGGTTGGTCGGAACTCCGGCGCCCGGCAGGCCCTGCACCATGTCGCGCATGAAGCCTGTCGGCCCGCACAGATAGGCCGAGACGCCATCCGGCAGCTGCTCTGCGACCCAGGCGGCGGTCGGGTGTCCGTCTTCTGAAGTCAGACGTGTCACGACCCGGATGCGCCCTGCCGTGTTGTGGGACAGTTCCGCCAGACGCGCCGCGAAGGGCGCAGTTTCGGTGGAATGGGCAACCTGTACGACCTGAACAGGCGTCGTGATGTCTGGTCCGGCCAGTGTTTCCAGCATTCCGATCATGGGTGTGATGCCGATCCCGGCGCAGATGAAGCCCAGCGGTCCCTCGATTTTTTCCGGCAGGACGAAATTGCCCGCAGGCGGTGAAAGCAGAAGTTGCGTGCCGATGCAGGCGTTGCTGTTCAGCCAGCCTGAAACAACGCCGTTCTGAACATGACGCACGCTGATGCGATAGCCCGTCCGGTTGGGGCTGGAGGTAATGCTGTAATTGCGGCGGGTCCGGCCATGGCCCGGAATGTCCAGATCAACACCCAGATACTGACCCGGAACGGCGCTAATGACCGCCTTTCCGTCCACAGGTTCCAGTTCGAGCGACGTGACGGTCGCGCATTCTGCCGTGGCGTGCGCGATGCGGAAAGCCCGCCAACCCGTCCAGCCTCCTTCGGTATGGGCGCTGCTGTCGTAAAGCTGATGCTCGCGACCGATCAGGATATCGGCCAGTGCCCAGTAGGCCCTGCCCCAGGCATCAAGGATTTCCGGTGTTGCGGCATCGCCCAGAACGGCTGAAATCGCGCCGAGCAGAGCTGTTGCGACATGCGGATAGTGTTCGGGCTGGATTTCGAGGCTGACATGTTTCTGGGCGATCCGTTCGACCGCCCCGCCCAGCACGCCCAGATTGTCGATATTTTTCGCATAGGCCAGCACGGCCATGGCCAGTGCGCGGGGCTGCATTCCTGTCGACTGATGGGTCGGATCGAACATTTCCGCAATCGCCGGATCAGCCAGAAGACGACGATACATTTCGGATGTGATGGCCACACCATGCGCTTCAAGTGCCGGGATGGTGGCCTTGATGATGGCGATGACGTCTGGCGTGAGGCTGCGGTCGGCGGAAGTGGACATGAGCGGTCCCCTAAAAGGTGTATATAAAATACATCTTTATAAACGTGACCTGATCCTGTCAATCTGGCAGAGGAGTCGCCATGCGTCTGACACTGCACACTGACTACGCCCTGCGCGTGCTAATCCATCTGGGGATTCACCATCCGGGCGCCCATGCCTCACGCCGTGTTTCCATCCGTGAGATCGCGCAGGCTTATCGTATTTCTGAAAACCATCTGGTGAAGGTGGTCCATCGTCTGGGGCAGGGCGGTTTCGTCACCACCGTCCGTGGACGGGGCGGCGGGCTGGAACTCGCGCGGCCAGCTGCGGAAATCAACGTGGGCGCGGTCGTGCGCTTTACCGAAGACGACATGGCGCTGGTGGACTGCGAAGGCCGTAACAGCACGGATGGACGGCCCTGCGTGCTGTCTCCGGCCTGTGTGCTGCGGAGCGTGCTGGGCGATGCGCTGGGCGCGTTCCTGGCGGTTCTGGACGGCTATACGCTCGCTGATCTGCTAACGGGACGGGAGGCGGCCCTTCTGGGTCTGATTGTGCCCGTCGACGACTGAGACAGAAAATTGGGGATTTCCGGAATGTGAATGGACCTTCTGCGCTCTCGTGCGTCATGTCGTGTGAACGCAAGACTGCACAGATCCGAGGAGCCTCTCATGAGCCAGCAGAATTTCCGCAGCATCCTGACGGGATCGTTCTCGACACCCTGCGACGACAACCCGACCGTCGCCATGATCGAGGCCGCCTATCAGCACCACGACATCGACGCCCGCTACATCAACTGTGACGTCAAGGCCGAGGGTCTGAAGGACGCCGTAGCAGGCGCGCGGGCCATGGAATGGGTCGGGTTCAATTGTTCCCTGCCGCACAAGGTCAAGGTGATCGAGTATCTCGACGAAGTGGCCGAATCCGCCCGGATCATCGGGGCCGTGAACTGCGTCTCCATCCGCGATGGCCGTCTGATCGGCGACAATACGGACGGCAAGGGCTTTCTGGCCTCTCTCAAAAAGGTCACCGACCCGTCCGGCAAGAAGGTCCTGCTTCTGGGCGCAGGTGGGGCCGCACGCGCCATTGCTGTGGAACTGGGTCTGGCCTCTGCCGCCCATATCACCGTCATGAACCGCGATCCGAAGAAAGCCGAGACCATCGCCGCCCTCGTCCGGGACAATACGTCGGCCAAGTCGGATGTTCAGGCCTGGGACGGTGATGCCAGCGTGCCGGAAGACGTGGACATTCTGATCAATGCGACATCCATTGGTCTGGGCGATTCCGAAACC
Source organism: Gluconobacter sp. Dm-74 (assembly GCF_018256135.1). Lineage (NCBI taxonomy): Bacteria > Pseudomonadati > Pseudomonadota > Alphaproteobacteria > Acetobacterales > Acetobacteraceae > Gluconobacter > Gluconobacter sp. Dm-74. The sequence goes on from NZ_JAERLX010000003.1 coordinate 269,777, forward strand.
ATGCCGCCGCTGAAGGTCGAAACCCTGCGCAAGGGTCTGATCGTCGCGGATGTGATTCCAAACCCGCCCAGAACCCGCCTGCTGCGCGAAGCGGAAGGCAAGGGCTGCACCGCGCTGGACGGGCTTGGCATGCTGGTCAATCAGGGCGTGATCTGCGTGGAGCACTGGCTGGGCAAGACGCTGGATGCCGATGTGATGGAAAAAACCCTGAAGGATATTTTCGGCGCGGCCTGATATAAAAAAACTGACAAAAAAAAACCCCGGTGCCTTCAGAGAGGGCACCGGGGTTTTTCGTGAGCCTGATAAAGATCAGCGGCCGTCGAAGAAGTCGCGGACCTTGGCGAAGAAGCCGCTGCTTTCGGGGCTGCCCTTGGCGTGGTCGTCCCCGGCTTCCTTCTCGAATTCTTCAAGAAGTTCGCGCTGGCGCTTCGTCAGATGGCTCGGCGTTTCGACCGAGACCTGAATATACATGTCCCCGCGTGCTGAAGACCGCAGGACCGAGAAACCCTTGCCGCGCAGACGGAACGTCTCGCCCGTCTGGGTTCCGGCAGGGATGCGGACCTTGCTGCGGCCACCATCCACAACCGGCACTTCCACTTCCGTACCCAGAGCTGCCTGCGTCATGCGCAGCGGAACGCGGCAATAGATGTTCGCACCGTCGCGCTGGAAAATGTCGTGCGACAGAACGGAGATGTGGACATACAGATCGCCCGGCTGCACGCCTTCGCCGCCAGCTTCGCCCTTGCCCGCCATGCGGATGCGGGTGCCGTCCTCGACGCCAGCCGGGATATCGATGCTGATGGTCTCGGTCTTCGCCTGCGTTCCCGTGCCGTGACAGACCTTGCACGGATTGGCGACGGTCCGTCCCGAACCATGACAGGTCGGGCAGGGGCGCTCGACGAGGAAAAAGCCCTGCTGCGCCCGGACCTTGCCCGCACCATGACAGGTCGGGCAGGTGGTGCTGCCCGCCTTGGGATCAGCCGAGCCCGAACCGTGACAGGACTCACAGGCCACGCGGGTGCGAACCTCGACATCCTTCTTCACGCCCGTGAAGGCTTCCATCAACGTGATTTCGACCTGAACCTGGACATCCGCCCCGGTCCGGCGTCCACCACCCCGACGGCCGCCCATCATGTCTCCGAACATCTGGTCGAAGATATCGCCCAGACCGCCCGCACCGGCAAAACCACCGCCGAAGCCGCCGCCCATTCCGCCCATACCACCTTCGAAGGCGTCATGGCCGTACTGGTCATAGGCCGCGCGCTTCTGCGAGTCCTTCAGGACATCATAGGCTTCGTTGATTTCCTTGAACTTCTGCTCGGCGGCGTCATCACCCGGATTGCGATCGGGGTGGTAACGCATGGCCTGTTTGCGGAAGGCTTTTTTCAGCTCGTCCGGCGAGGCCGTGCGGGAGACTTCAAGGGATTCGTAATAGTCAATTTTGATGGCCATGTTCGGTCCTTAGGGGGCGTTCCGGAAGGCGGTCCCTGTTATGGGCCGGAAAAACAAGAATGGCGCCCACCCCCTTGCGGGAACGGGCGCCCTCGGAAAACAGGGCCGGACGGAGCATTGCGCTCCATCCGGGAAAGTCACCCGATCAGTGCTTCTTGTGGTCGTCTTCGAGGTCTTCGAAGTCGGCATCGACGACGTTGTCGTCCTTCTTTTCAGCTTCCGGAGCAGCAGCGCCTTCAGCACCCTGACCAGCCTGATAAACAGCCTGACCAACCTTCATGGCAGCCTGCGTCAGCTTCTCGCTGGCAGCTTTCAGGGCGTCGAGATTGTCGCCACCCAGAGCTTCGCGGGCTTCGGCAATGGCTGCTTCAGCTTCGGACTTGTCAGCCGCCGGAACCTTGTCGCCACCTTCGGTGATGGACTTCTCGGTCTGGTGGATGAGGCTTTCCGTGCTGTTGCGCAGCTCGACCAGTTCGCGCTTGGCCTTGTCGGCGGTTGCGTTGGCTTCCGCGTCCTTGACCATGCGGTCGATGTCAGAGTCAGACAGACCGCCAGAAGCCTGGATCTTGATCTGCTGTTCCTTGTTCGTGGCCTTGTCCTTGGCGGACACGTTCACGATGCCGTTGGCGTCGATGTCGAACGTAACTTCGATCTGCGGCACGCCACGCGGTGCAGGCGCAATGCCCTGAAGGTCGAAGTTGCCCAGCAGCTTGTTGTCGGCTGCCATCTCACGCTCGCCCTGATAGACCTTGATGGTCACGGCGTTCTGGTTGTCTTCGGCCGTGGAGAAGGTCTGGCTCTTCTTGGTCGGGATCGTCGTGTTGCGATCGATCAGACGGGTGAACACGCCACCCAGCGTCTCGATACCCAGCGACAGCGGCGTCACGTCGAGGAGCAGGACGTCCTTGACGTCACCCTTCAGGACAGCGCCCTGAACGGCAGCACCGATGGCGACCACTTCGTCAGGATTGACGTTGCGGGCCGGTTCCTTGCCGAAGAATTCCTTAACCGTCTCGATAACCTTCGGCATACGCGTCATGCCGCCAACGAGAATGACTTCGTCGATCTCGCTCGGGGAGACGGACGCATCCTTGATGGCTGCGCGGCACGGGCCGAGGGTACGCTGCACCAGATCATCGACGAGGCTTTCCAGCTTGGCGCGGGACAGCTTGACGACGAGGTGCTTCGGGCCGGAAGCATCAGCGGTGATGAACGGCAGGTTGATCTCGGTCTCCTTGGAGGAGGACAGCTCGATCTTGGCCTTTTCGGCGGCTTCCTTCAGGCGCTGCAGGGCGAGTTTGTCGCCACGCAGGTCGATGCCCTGCTCTTTCTTGAACTCGTCGGCGAGGAAGCCGATGATACGGTTGTCGAAGTCTTCACCGCCCAGGAACGTGTCGCCGTTCGTGGACTTCACTTCGATCACGCCGTCGGAGATCTCGAGGATGGAGACGTCGAACGTGCCACCGCCAAGGTCATAAACGGCCACCGTGCCGGAATCGCGCTTGCCAAGGCCATAGGCGAGGGCTGCTGCGGTCGGCTCGTTGATGATACGCAGGACTTCAAGGCCAGCGATCTTGCCAGCGTCACGGGTGGCCTGACGCTGGGCGTCGTTGAAGTAGGCCGGAACCGTGATGACGGCCTGGGAGACGGTCTCGCCGAGATAGCTTTCGGCGGTTTCCTTCATCTTGCCCAGAACATAGGCTGCGATCTGCGACGGAGCATACTTCTCGCCGCGGGCTTCGACCCATGCATCGCCATTGTCGCCACGGACGATGCCGTACGGCACCATTTCCTTGTCCTTCTGGACGGTCGGATCGTCGTAACGACGGCCGATCAGGCGCTTGACGGCATACAGTGTGTTGGCGGGGTTGGTGACAGCCTGACGCTTCGCGGCCTGTCCGACGAGACGCTCACCCTTGTCGGTGAAAGCGACCATGGACGGCGTCGTGCGAGCGCCTTCGCTGTTTTCGATCACCTTGGTTTCGTCACCCTCGCGTACGGCGACGCAGGAGTTGGTGGTACCAAGGTCAATGCCAATGACTTTGCTCATGTAAAATCAGTCCTCTCAGCGGTCCGTCCCGGCCCTGTGAGGCACCGGATCGAACCCTATTGACGTCCCCAGACCCTCACGGGCCTGTGTTTCGACTACTGATCTAGGCAAGGCTGGAGGGTGTTTCAAGCACTTGGACGACACATTTCGTCGAGAATCTTGTCCTGCCGCGCGGTGAAAAGGGCATTCAAAAGAAATATGGCGGTTTCAGATATGCCCACCGCCCTTTAGTAAGGTCGGGCCTTCCGCTTTGCCTGCCAATGGGACAGTCTTCATACAGCCATGCCGAATCCTTCCTACTTTCGTGCCACGCTGCTGGCTGCCCTGACCTGTTTTTCCGCAATCGGGCTCTCTGCCTGTGGTCCCATGGGCCCGGGAAAGCTGCGTAACGACCAGCTCGAATACTCCCGCGCGCTGGGGGATACCCAGAAGCACGAGATGCTGCTCAATATCGTGCGGCTGCGCTATGCCGATCCGCCGACCTTCCTCGATACAACTCAGGTGATTGCGGGTTACAGTGTCTCCAAGAGCGTCAGCGGCGGTTTTTACGCCTATCCGGCCACGGCGGTCGGGAACTACCTGTTCGGCACAGGGACGATGTCGCTGGGGGAAAGCCCGACTTTCACCTATCAGCCCGTCACCGGGCAGCAATATGCCGAGAACGTGGTCCGGCCGATCTCGCCGACCGTCATTATGCCGCTCAGCCTTGGCGGGCTGCCGATCGACACGCTGCTGCGTCTGACGGCGCAGTCCATTGATGGCCTGTCCAATGTGCGGGGCCTCGGCGCGGGACCGTTTGGCGGCGGGTCCGTACGGTTCTATCTGCTGCTGCATGATCTGAGGCAGCTTCAGGTTGCGGGCGCCATGACCATCCGCATCACGACCGATCCGGCGACGCCGACGGACAGCAAGAAGAACGGTGGCAAGTCCGACAGTAACGGCAGTGGCAGCGGGCCGGGGCCTGAGCGGTCCTATCTTGTTCTGACATCCACTTCGGAAAGCAATCTGCTCGCGATTCAGGCCGAAGTGCGTCGTCTGCTGCATCTCGATCCGACGGCGGAAGAGGCCGAGATCGTCTATGGGCCGTACCCCAAGCATCCGGGCCAGATTGCGATTCTGACGCGCTCGATGCTCGCGATGCTGACGCAGCTTGCCTATGAGGTTGAAGTTCCTGAAGGCGACATCAAGGCTGGTCGGACCCCGCCAACGATCGGGCAGGTCGGAATTGAAAACCGGCCGGAAGTCGTGATCCATTCGAGCAAGGACGAGCCGGACGGCCCTTATGCCGCCGTCAGTTATCACAATGCGTGGTTCTGGATCAGCGATCGGGATTTCCAGAGCAAACTGGCCTTTACGATGGTGCAGGTTCTGGCAGCCCTTGCGGCGACCAACCATACGGGTGGCGCGGTTGTCACGATTCCGGCTGGGTAATTGGAATAACGTTTATTTGAATTCACCATAATGAAACTGTATTCGCACACGGTTTTGTTAGAATAAAACAGGGGAATATTGCAAAAGAGCCGTAGCTTTCCTGAAAGTCCGGAATTACCGTCCGGGGTATCAGTGCAGGAGGCTTTCACCGATGCCAAATACTTATGGCAACAGAACCCTGACCGAGTGGCTCACGCTCGTGCTCGGGGTTGTTATCGTTCTGGTGGGGCTGTTCTTTGTTATCGGCGGGGCTCAACTCGCGATGCTGGGCGGCTCCGTCTATTATCTGATCTGTGGCGTCGTGCTGGTTGCCAGCGGCGTGTTCATGGTTCTGGGCCGTACGCTCGGTGCCTTCCTTTATCTGGGCGCGCTGGCTTACACATGGGTCTGGTCGCTGTGGGAAGTGGGTTTCAGCCCGGTTGATCTTCTGCCGCGCGATTTTGGCCCCACGCTGCTGGGTATCCTCGTCGTTCTCACCATTCCTGTTCTTCGCCGACTGGAAACCCGCCGCACCCTGAGGGGAGCCATCTGATGCGCAGATCCCATCTTCTCGCCACCGCAGCCTGCGTCACGCTGGCCTGTGCTCCGCTGGCTGCCAACGCCCAGTTTGCTCCTGCCGGAAGTGGCGGTTCGCCGACGGCTTCCGTTCCCGGCCCCGGCAATGCCGACGAACCGACGGCAACGACTCCTGCCAGTACGAGCCGCTTCTCCGGCCCGTCTCCCTATGCGCCGCAGGCTGCGGGTGTGAACGCTGCCAATCTGCCGGATATCGGGTCCATGGACCCGAACGACGTTCCGCAGATGGTGCCGCAGCAGAGCGCCGCTCCTGCGCAGGGAGACTGGTCCGCCTATGGTCGTGATGACAGCCAGACGCGCTATTCGCCCTTGTCGGAAATCACGCCGCAGAACGCCGACCAGCTCAAGGTTGCTTTCGTCTATCACACGGGCAGCTATCCGCGTCCGGGACAGACGAACAAATGGGCTGCCGAAACCACGCCGATCAAGGTTGGCGATGGCCTCTATATGTGTTCGGCACAGAACGACATCATGAAGCTCGACCCGGCGACGGGTAAGGAGATCTGGCGTCACAACATCAACGAGAAATATGAAGCCATTCCCTACACCGCCGCGTGTAAGGGTGTGACGTATTTCACGTCCTCGCAGGTGCCGGAAGGCCAGCCTTGCCACAATCGTATTCTCGAAGGCACGCTCGATATGCGCCTGATCGCGGTTGATGCCGCGACCGGCAATCTGTGCGAAGGCTTTGGGCATGGTGGTCAGGTCAACCTGATGCAGGGCATGGGCGAGTCCGTTCCCGGCTTCGTGTCCATGACGACGCCGCCGCCGGTTGTGAATGGTGTGGTCGTGGTCAACCACGAAGTCCTCGACGGTCAGCGTCGCTGGGCGCCGTCGGGTGTGATCCGTGGCTATGACGCCGAAAGCGGCAAATTCCTGTGGGCCTGGGATGTGAACAATCCCAACGATCACAGCCAGCCGACGGGCAACAACCATTACAGCCGTGGTACGCCGAACTCCTGGGCTGCGATGACCGGCGACAATGCGCTCGGCCTCGTTTACGTCCCGACCGGAAACTCGGCTTCGGACTATTACAGTGCGCTGCGTAGCCCTGAAGAAAACAAGGTGTCCTCGGCAGTCGTTGCCATCGACGTGAAGACGGGCGCGCCGCGCTGGGTCTTCCAGACGGCTCACAAGGACGTCTGGGATTATGACATCGGCTCGCAGGCGACGCTGATGGACATGCCTGGCCCGGATGGCCAGACGGTTCCGGCGCTGATCATGCCGACCAAGCGCGGTCAGACCTTCGTGCTCGATCGTCGTGACGGCAAGCCCATCCTGCCGGTCGAGGAGCGTCCTGCTCCGTCTCCGGGTGTGATTCCGGGCGATCCGCGTACGCCGACGCAGCCTTGGTCCACGGGGATGCCCGCCCTGCGCGTGCCGGATCTGAAAGAGACGGACATGTGGGGCATGTCTCCGCTTGACCAACTCTTCTGCCGTATCAAGTTCCGTCGTGCGAACTATACGGGCGAGTTCACCCCGCCGAGCGTCGACAAGCCGTGGATCGAATATCCGGGCTATAACGGCGGCAGTGACTGGGGCTCCATGTCCTATGATCCGCAGAGCGGCATCCTGATCGCGAACTGGAACATCACCCCGATGTACGACCAGCTCGTGACCCGAAAGAAGGCTGACCAGCTTGGCCTGATGCCGATCGACGACCCGAACTACAAGCCGGGTGGTGGCGGAGCAGAAGGTAACGGCGCCATGGACGGCACGCCTTACGGCATCGTCGTGACCCCGTTCTGGAACCAGTACACGGGCATGATGTGCAACCGTCCGCCCTACGGCATGATCACGGCCATCGACATGAAGCATGGTCAAAAGGTGCTGTGGCAGCACCCGCTGGGAACGGCCCGCGCCAATGGTCCATGGGGTCTGCCGACTGGTCTGCCTTGGGAGATCGGCACACCGAACAATGGTGGTTCGGTCGTGACGGCTGGTGGCCTGGTGTTCATCGGTGCGGCTACGGATAACCAGATCCGCGCTATCGACGAACATACCGGCAAGGTGGTCTGGAGCGCGGTTCTGCCGGGCGGCGGACAGGCCAACCCGATGACCTACGAGGCCAATGGTCACCAGTACGTCGCCATCATGGCGGGTGGACATCACTTCATGATGACGCCGGTCAGCGACCAGCTTGTGGTTTACGCCCTGCCCGATCACAAGGGCTGATAAAACCGGGAGCTACGGCTCCCGATACAGGCGAAAGGGGTGGTTTTCGTGCCGGAAATGGCACGGGGCCCACCCCTTTTGTCGTTCAGGGCGATCGTTTTTCATTTTTCGGGTGGGAAGGGGAGGCAGACCCGGCTACAGGCTGTTTTCATCTGAAAATACCCTTCCGGAACAGGCTCCGCAGAACCCTCATGACCGACCGCTCTCCCGTCATCCTTCAGGTTCTTCCGGCGCTGGGCACCGGCGGTCTGGAGCGCGGGGCTGTTGAGGTTGCCGCCGCCATCACTCAAGGAGGCGGGACCGCGATTGTGGCTTCGCGTCCGGGGCGTCTTCTGGTGCAGCTCCGTCATGCGGGCGGGCGGCATATCGCGCTTGATCTGAAGAAAAAATCCCCTTTCGCCGTTCTGCGCCGGGCGCGGGGTCTTCAGGCGATTATCCGGCGTGAAGGCGTGGATCTGGTCCATGCGCGCTCGCGGATTCCGGCCTGGGCAGCATGGATCGCCTGTCGCCGCGAAAACATCCCGCTCGTGACGACATGGCATGGCGTGCATGAGGCGACATGGTGGGGCAAGAAACTCTACAATTCCGTGCTGGCGCGGGGCGTGCGCGTCATCGCCATTTCGGAGTTCATTGCGAACCGTTTGCGGAGCGAATACGGCGTGCCGGAAAGCCGTCTTCGTGTCATTCCGCGTGGGGCAGACCCGCAGGAGTTCGAACCCGGCGTGATTTCCGGTGAGCGCGTGCAGAAACTTGCTGAAGCTTGGGGGGTGTTGCATGGCGAAGACGTCATTCTCATGCCTGCCCGGCTGACGGAGTGGAAAGGGCAGGGCGTTCTGATTGAGGCGCTGGCGCTCTTGCGGGATCGGGCGGATACAGGATGGATCTGCGTTCTAGCGGGGCCGGAGGGTGACCAGAAGTTCTCGCGTCGATTGCAGCAGCGCGTGCGGGAACTTGGTCTTGAGGATCGTGTCCGGTTTGCCGGAACATGTACGGACATGCCTGCGGCCTGTGATCTGGCGACTGTTGTCGTAGCGCCCTCGCTTCGGCCAGAACCGTTCGGTCGGACCTTAGTGGAAGCGCAGATGATGGGCCGTCCGGTGATCGGCACGGCGCAGGGGGCCATGATGGAAACGATCCTGCCCGGGGAGACGGGCCTTGTCGTGCCGCCCGGTGATGCGGAGGCGTTGGCGGATGCGCTAAAAAGCGTGCTGGAAACGGACGAAGATGCGTTGAATTGGCTGGCGGAAAAGGCCCGCGCCCATGCTATCGCCCATTATACGACATCGCTCATGCAGGCCCGCACGCTCGGCGTTTATGACGAGCTTCTTGGTACCCGTCTGCGGACGACATTCGAGGAACAGACCCATGACCGGTAAGGACGCAAACCCTACGGAGCAGATCATCCGTGACCGCGCTGCCGCCGCAAAGGAAGAGCGCGAAAGCCGGGAGGCCAAGGCGCTCCGGGCCAATCTGATGCGCCGCAAACAGCAGCAGCGTGCGCGTCCGCAGGATGAGGCTCCCTCATCCGCTCCCGACGAGCGCTGAGAGCCGGTGAAACGCAAGTTCCCCATGCCGTCCCCAGAGGAGCTGGCGCTGACGGGCGTGACAGTGTTGTGGGGTGGGACCTTCCTTGTGCTGCATACCGCCATGCAGCATTGCGGACCGCGGTTTTTCGTTTTTGTCCGGTTCATGATGGCCGCAGTTTTCGTCGGCCTTCTGGCCGGGCGGAAACTGCTGGATTTCAACCGGCGGGAAATCTGGGCCGGAACCTTGATCGGCGTTACTCTGGCGACCGGCTATGTGTTGCAGAGCGCAGGATTGCACGACATCACCAGCAGCCGCTCCGCCTTTATTACGGCGCTGTATGTGCCGCTGGTGCCGATCTTTCAATGGGCGTTCCTGCGCCGGGCGCCACATCTCATGAGCTGGCTCGGGATCGGTCTGGCGTTCGCAGGATTGGTCTGTCTGGCGGGGCCGGCGGCGCTGTCGCTGTCTTTTGGGCGTGGTGATCTGCTGACGCTGTGTGCCGCGATTGCTATTGCGATCGAAATCGTCCTCATCAGCCTTTATGCCCGCGGTGTGGACAGTCTGCGCATAACGGTCATGCAGCTTTTAGCGGGTAGTCTGTTTGCCGGGCTGATGATCCCAGTTTCGGGAGAAGTGCTTCCGGCTTTCTCATGGGTCTGGATCGCCTGTGCGCTGACACTGGGTGGGCTGAGCGCGCTGGTGCAGGTCGTGATGAACTGGGCGCAGAAATCCGTCTCCCCGACTAAAGCAGCCGTGATCTACGCCGGAGAGCCCGTCTGGGGCGGGCTTGTGGGATGGATGGCAGGCGATCATCTGCCTCCTGCGACGCTGCTGGGTGCTGTGCTGATCGTGGGCGGTGTGCTGACCAGTGAGTTGCGTCCGCAATGGCTGGAAGCTCTGCTGGGCCGTTCGTCACAGGCGCTCACGAAAAATGACTGATCCGACACATTGCGTGATCGGGCGTCGCTCGCTAGAGCAGGTGGGTTAGACGCACGGCGATTTCTGTCGCCCCCGCCCAGGAGTGCTTTCATGCCCATCATGCCCGACACATGGATTCGCCAGATGGCCCGGGAAAAAGGCATGATCGAGCCGTTCGTGGAGGCCCAGAAGCGCGAGGGCGTCATTTCTTTCGGCCTGTCATCCTATGGCTATGACGCGCGTGTGGCCGATGAATTCAAGATCTTCACGGATGTGGACAGCGCCATCGTCGATCCGAAGAATTTTGCCTCCAACAGTTTCGTGACCCGTACAGGCGACATCACCATCCCGCCCAACAGCTTCGCGCTGGCGCATACGGTCGAGTATTTCCGCATCCCGCGTGACACGTTGGTGGTGTGTCTCGGCAAGTCCACCTATGCGCGTTGCGGCATTATCGTGAACGTCACGCCGCTGGAGCCGGAATGGGAGGGGCAGGTCACGATCGAGATCAGCAACACCACGCCGCTGCCTGCGCGAATTTATGCGAACGAAGGCATCTGCCAGTTCCTGTTCTTCCAGGGTGCCAGCCCCTGTGAGGTCAGCTATGCCGACCGTGCCGGAAAATACATGCGCCAGTCCGGCGTCACCACGCCCCGCCTCTAACCTCCGCTTCTCAAGGCCCGTTTCTCAAGGATCGCACCATGGACCGTTTCATCATTCGCGGTGGCCGCCGCCTGACAGGCGAAATCGAGATCGGCGGGGCCAAGAACTCCGGCCTCAAACTCATGGTCGCCGGTCTTCTGACGTCCGAGCGGTTGGTGCTGTCCAATGTGCCGGGCATCGCGGATATCCAGACGATGCGCGACCTGCTGCTTGGGCTGGGCATTGCGGTTGAGGAAGCCGGGCCGCGCACCCTGTCCATTGGCGGCGAGATCGGTTCCGTCGAGGCGCCGTATGACATCGTCTCCAAGATGCGCGCCTCTATTCTGGTGCTGGGACCACTTCTGGCACGGGCGCGTGAGGCGAAGGTCTCGCTGCCCGGTGGCTGCGCCATTGGAACGCGGCCCGTGGACATGCATCTCAAGGGACTGGAAACGCTGGGGGCCGTAATCCGGCTGGAGAACGGCTATATCAATGCGACCGCTCCGGACGGGCTGAAGGGTGACCGGATCATCCTGCCGTTTGCCAGTGTGGGCGCGACCGAGAACCTGCTGATGGCCGCAACGCTGGCCAAGGGGCGCACTCATATCGTCAACGCCGCGCGTGAGCCGGAAATCAGCGATCTGGTGCATTGCCTCAACGCCATGGGCGCGCAGATCACGGGCGAAGGCTCGGGCACGCTGGTTATTGATGGTGTGGAAAAGCTGCACGGCGCGCATTACGCCGTCATGCCGGACCGGATCGAGTGCGGCACCTATGCCTGCGCGGCTGGTATCACGGGCGGTGATCTGCTGCTCGTGGGCGGACGGGCCGATGATCTGGGTGCCGTAATCCGCACGCTGGAAGAAACGGGCGTCGAGGTTGTGGAAGAGGAGCGCGGCCTGCGGGTCCGTCGCAGCGGGACGCTTCAGGGCGTGGACATCATGACCGAGCCATATCCCGGTTTCCCAACGGATATGCAGGCGCAGTTCATGGCGATGCTGTCCGTGGCGGAAGGGGCGTCCATGATCACCGAGACGATTTTCGAGAACCGCTTCATGCATGTTCCGGAACTCAACCGGATGGGCGCGCGCGTGAACGTGCATGGCCGCTCGGCCATTATCCGTGGCGTGTCGAAGCTGTCGGGTGCGCCGGTCATGGCGACCGATCTGCGGGCGTCCTTCTCGCTGATCCTCGCGGGTCTGGCAGCGGAAGGCGAGACGCAGCTCAGCCGCATCTACCATCTGGACCGGGGCTATGAAGGCGTGGACCGCAAGCTCGCCGCCTGCGGTGCCGATATCGCCCGCGTCTCGGACTGACAGGGATAAAAGTTTTTGGTGAAGCTTTTTTCAAAAAGCTTCAAAGAACTCCGCCTTTTTGAAAAAAGGCGGAACCCAAAAACTTTTAGACGTTTGCGACCAGATCCTTCAGGACGGCTGCGGTGCCGCGTGTTTTCAGGTCTTCGCGGGTCTGGATGAAGCGCGTGAGGAACTCGGCGGAGTCTTCAAGGCCCCATCCGGCGAACACGCTCATCTCCAGCGCCTTGGCCGGGTTCGGGTCCAGCGCCAGAGCACGGTCGTCGGCGCTCAGGCGGGGTTCGGTGACGGCAAAGCTGGCCTGTACGTCGTCGCGGCCCACCAGATAGGCACAGTAGCAGGCGAGGCCAAAGGCGATCCGGCGCGGGTCCTGCGCATTTTTCAGAACGTCTTCCGCCGTGGCGCGAAGGAAGACCGGCAGTTTGGACGTGCTGTCGGATGTGATGCGCAGAAGCTGGTCGCTGACGGCATGGTTGCGGAACCGCTCCAGAAGCTGGGCGGCATAGTCCGACAGGCTGATGCCCGGAGGCGCCGTCAGTTGTGGTGCGACGTCGTGGCGCAGGAACTGCTCCAGCAGGGCAGCGAGATGTTCGTCGCCCATCGCTTCATCGACCAGCCGGTATCCCATCAGCACGCCGGGCAGGGCCAGCATGGAATGGGATGCGTTCAGCATCCGCAGCTTGACCTGTTCGTAAGGCTCGACATCGTCCGTGAACAGGACGCCGACCTGCTCCCAGGCCGGGCGTCCGGCGGGGAAATTGTCTTCCACGACCCACTGGATGAAGTCTTCGCAGAAAACCGGAACGCGGTCTTCGATGCCGCTCTGTGCATTGAGGCGCGCCACGTCGGCGGGATGAACGGCCGGGGTGATGCGATCGACCATGCAGGACGGGAAAGCCACTTCAGCTTCGATCCACGCCGCCAGTTCCGCGTCCCGCAGACGGGCAAAGGACAGCACGGCATTGCGGGCGACATCGCCATTCGCAGGCACATTGTCGCAGGACAGGATGGTGAAGGGGGCGATCCCGGCGTCCCGGCGCTGGCGCAGGGCTTCGGTCATCATGCCGAAGGCGGTCTGTGGGATCGGGCGGTGCAGGTCTTCGGCGATGGTGGGGTGTTCGGTCATGAACCGGCCCGCCTCGTCCATGTAATAGCCGCCTTCGGTGATGGTCAGGCTGACGATGCGGATAGCAGGGTCCGTCAGGCGCTTCAGAGCGGCTTCGCGGTCGGCGGGGGCATGGATGTATTCGACCAGCGACTTGACGACGCGGACCGTATCGGGCCGGTTCGGCGGGCAGACGCGCAGGGTGTAGAGGCCGTCCTGTGCGTACAGGGCCTCGGCCTTTGCCACTTCGCCGGGAAAGTCCATCAGGCCCATGCCAACGATGCCCCAGTCGGACTGTCCCGGAAGGGCCAGCGCGCGGTCCGTATAGACGGCCTGATGGGCACGGTGGAAGTTGCCGACACTGAGATGGACAATGCCGGGTGTGACGTTTTCCCGATCATAGGGGGAGGTCAGGATGGAGTCCGGCAGAGTCGGAAGGGTCTGGGATGTCAGGATCATGGAAAGGATCTTTCAGACGAAAGGACCGGCTTCTTTTAGAAGTCTCTTCATTTGAAGAAACTGTTTTTTATTTTGTGAATAATTTCTAATAATTCTCGCAGACCCGGGAGCATTACGGGAAACGAACGCTTTTCTATTAAAAATGGCGTCCTTTCGCGTTTTTTCCGATCTGACCTATGATCGGCGGTCCTAATCTTCTGTTTTTGCAGGACTGTCTTTTTATGAGTGCTCCCATCCATCGCCTGAGCGTTGACGAGCTTGTTCCGATGGTGCGGTCCGTCGTGTCGACCGAGACGGACATGATCGCCAACATGGCCAATATCGCGGCCCTGCTGTTCGAGGCCCTGCCGCAGATCAACTGGTCAGGATTCTATCTCTGGAAAGAGGCGGAACAGCAGCTTGTATTGGGGCCGTTTCAGGGGCGGCTGGCCTGCACGCGGATTCCGCTGGGCCGGGGCGTGTGCGGGACGGTTGCGCAGAACCGCGAGACGCTCGTGGTCCCGGACGTCCATGCGTTTCCGGGCCATATTGCCTGTGATGCGGCGTCGGAATCGGAAATCGTGCTGCCGGTCGTGGCGGGGGGCGCGCTTGTGGGCGTGCTGGATATCGACAGCCCGGTGAAGGACCGGTTTTCGGACGCGGACCGTGTGCGGCTGGAAGAGGTTGTCGCGCTGCTGGTGGCAACGCTGGAGGGGTGAGCGGGGACGCGCCCCGCTCCAGAACTCAGGCCGGGACGCTGACGGACAGATGCTCCATCAGTTCCGGCACGTCCTGCACGACCGTAAACAGATGGCGGGCTGACGGCTCTGCGAAACCCTGATCGACGGCATCGTTGAGCGTCTGCACCAGAGATGTGGCCCAGCCGTCGATATTGACGATATAGATCGGCCCCTGATGCAGGCCGAGCTGCTTCCAGGTCATGATTTCCATGAGTTCGTCGAAGGTGCCGAGGCCGCCGGGAATAATGGCGTAGGCGTCGGAGAGTTCGAACATGCGGGCCTTGCGGGTGTGCATGTCGGGTGTGACTTCAAGCTGCGTGACGCCCTTGTGCATGACTTCGCGGGCATGGAGGAATTCGGGGATGACGCCGATGACCCTGCCGCCTGCTTTGAGCGCTGCATCCGCCACCGTGCCCATCAGCCCGACATGCCCGCCGCCATAGACCAGCGTGATTCCGTGTTGCGCCAGAGCCGTTCCGATCTCTGTTGCCCCTTCAGCGTAAGCGGGGGAGTTGCCGAAGCGGGAACCACAGAAAACGGCGCAGGAACGAATGATCATGTCGGGTCCGTGTCAGTTGAAGCAAGGATCTGTCAGGAAATCCGGCGGCCCAGCGAACGGCTGATCAGCACACCGCCCAGACAGCAGACTGCGGTGGTGGCGAACATCGTTCTGTAGCCCGCGAACTCGATGACCTGTCCAAGAAACAGCCCCGAGAAGGCGATGGCAAGATCAATGAAGATGGAATAGGCGCCCAGAGCCGCCCCACGGTTCTCCGGACCCGCGCTGTTGACGGCCAGAACGCCGAGTGCGGGGAAGAGCAGGGAGAAGCCTGCTCCCGTCAGCGCGGCCCCGACGAGGGCTGCGAACGGCGTCTGGAACAGGCCGAGCGTGGCGAGTCCCAGCGCTTCCACCAGCAGCGAGACGATCGCTACGAACACGCCGCCACGGATCGCAATCTGTGAGGCGAAGAAAAACCGGATGACGACGAAAATGAACCCGAAAACCGCCAGCGCGGTGGCGGCGCCCTCCCAGTGCAGGACGGAATAGTACAGGGCCAGAAACGACGAGATGGCGCCAAATCCGATGGACCCTGCTGCCAGCGCCGATCCATGCGGCAGAACGAGTCTGAGGGCGCGCGAAAAAGCGATGGGCTTGCTGGTTGCGGGGAGGGGTTCGACGGCGGGATAGAATCCGATGATCGCAAGGCCGAACAGGGGCAGCGCCGCCGAGAGGATACCCACCGAGACCAGACCGCCATAAGGCGCGGCCAGCAGAGAGAGTTTCGCGCCGACCGGTGCGCCCAGCGCGATTCCGCCATAGGAGCAGATGCCGTTCCATGAAATGGCGATGGCGGTATTCTCCGCCCCGGCGCGACGGATGTTCCAGACGATCACCCCGGTCGCGGCCCAGCTTTCCGCCCAGCCCAGCAGCAGGCGGCTGGACAGCAGCACTCCCAGAGACAGCAGCGGTGTTGCGGCCAAAAGCCCGGACCCTGCGATCAGCAGGCCCGACAGCACACAGGTCACAAGTCCGCCAATAACGACGGGTTTGGGGCCGATCCGGTCCACCAGTCGTCCGGCGGAGGGGCGTGCGGCGAAGGTCGCGAAATACTGGAGCGAGAACGTGATGCCTGCGACGGTGGTACTGTAGCCCAGCCCTTGATGGACGAAAATCGCCAGAACGGCATTGGGCAGGCCGATCACGATATAGACCAGCAGATTGAACAGGACGACGGCAAGAACGCGTTTCGTCGGTGAGGCCGCCGACGTTTCCTGCGCGGTCATGGCTCTGCTCTCCTGAGGCTTGTCTGTGAAAAGATCCCCCATGGCATAGGCCAGATGACGGGTGCCGTCACGAGGGCCGCCCTGTCTTTGGGTCATAAATTCCGCGTGGAGGGCGCTTATGAGGGGTCGGGCGCGTCTCGGAACAGCAGTTCCATCTGGTCGGACGACGTGGGTGCGGGGGCATGAAAGCCCGAAAGGGTCAGGCCCAGCAGACGGACGCCCGGCACGAAAGGAAACAGCGGCATCATGAGGCTCTGGCCCGTTTGCAGCAGGACCTCTTCGGACGGGACCGGTGCAGACAGGGTACGGGCACGGGTAATCTGGCGGAAATCGGCGTATTTGACCTTCAGCGTTACGGTCCGGGCCTGAAGCTGGCGCCGTTGCAGACTGCCCCACAGCTTGGCGGCGATCTGCGTCAGGGCCATGTGTGCGTCGGTTTCGGAGGTCAGATCCTGAAGATAGGTCTGCTCGGTTCCGAGGGATTTGCGCTCCCGGTTCACAACGACGGGACGATGATCAATGCCGCGTGAGATGCCGTAATAGAACGCCGCCGCCTTGCCGAAATGCCGCGTCAGGGTTTCGATGTCGTGTGTCCGCAGGTCCGCGCCTGTCTCGATCCCGAGGGCGCGCATTTTCCGGGCGGTGGCCGGACCGATGCCGTGAAACGCATCCACGGGCAGCGCTGCGACGAAATCCGGCCCCATGGCGGGCGTAATCACGAACAGCCCGTCGGGCTTGCGATAATCCGAGGCCAGCTTGGCCAGAAACCGGTTGTAGGACACGCCAGCCGAGGCGGTCAGGCCGGTTTCGGCATGGATATCCGCGCGGATGCGATCCGCGACCAGCGTGGCGGAGCCATAGGCGCCCAAATGGTCCGTCAGGTCCAGATAGGCCTCATCCAGCGACAGCGGCTGGATCAGAGGGGTGTAGCGGGAGAAAATGTCATGGATCTGGGCGGACACTGACCGATAGACATCAAAGCGTCCCGGGACGAACACAAGCTCCGGACACAGGCGTTTGGCCGTAACCGATGGCATGGCCGATCGGACGCCGAAGCGCCTTGCCTCATAGCTTGCGGCTGCGACCACGCCCCGCGCTTCGCCCCGCCCAACCGCGAGCGGACGGCCACGCAGGGAGGGGTCGTCCCGCTGTTCGACAGACGCGTAAAATGCGTCCATGTCGATATGCACGATCCGGCGTTGCTCCATGATGTGAGTGTCGCCGATTCGAAAGAACGAAACAAGATCAGGAGCCGTCCATGAGCACCGATAAGACCATCGAAGACGCCCGCAGGGACGCCGGTTTCCAGACGCTTTCGACCCGGTTGGCCTACAGCAATCCCTGGACCGCGTTGCGTGAGGACATCATCGTCCATCCCAACGGAAAGCAGGGTCTTTATGGCATCGTGGAGCGGGGCGAGTTCGTTGTGATCCTGCCGCTGCATGCTGACGGGAAGGTCACGCTGATCCAGCAGTTCCGCTACCCGGTGGGCGAGCGGCTTTTGGAGCTGCCGATGGGCATGTGGGAGACGAAAGAGAACGTCGATCCGGTTGAACTCGCCCTAGGCGAGTTGCGCGAGGAAACCGGACTGCGCGCTGGCGAGATGATCCATGTCGGTACGATGTATCAGGGCGCCGGGTACTCGAACCAGAAGGGACATGTCTTTCTGGCCCGCAATCTGACGCGTGGTGAAGTGGAACTTGAAGCCACGGAAGAAGACATCACCAGCCATGACATGACGCTGGAGGCATTCGAGACCATGATCCGTGAAGGCGAACTGAAATGCATGGTCTCGCTGGCCGCTTTCGCCCTGATCCGGGCGAAAGGTCTGATCTGAAAAGACGTCCCTGAACGGGAGATCAGATCACCGCGTCCAGAAAAACAACCTCCGATCCGCCGCCTTCGACCAGCGGCGTGATCGTCTGGTTGAACACCTTACCGTGTTCGGTGGCCATATGGGCGGCAAAGGCCGCGTCGTCCCGGTAGGTTTCTTCCACATGGAACAGGTCGGGGTCGGAGGCGAGCGTATAGACCTTGAAACGTTCGCAGCCGGGTTCGGCGCGGACGTCGTTTGCCAGTGCCGTTAGCAGGCCGCGCAGGGTTTCGCGCTGTCCGGGAAGGGCCTTGAGCGTGGCGTAAAGGGTCTTGGGCATGGCGGAGAGCCTTGTGGTGGTTGAGAATGGTGCATCATTGACCCGCCGGAGCCTGTCCGCAAAGGCAAAGCTGCGTGAGGGTCAGGGCTTTTCGAGCAGCGCCTTGCAGCGCATCCACGACATGCGGTCCCGGAAGACGAACAGGACGTAATAATCCAGCTCGCGGCTGCGGGTTTTCGTGGTGCGGGTATAGAAGGGATAGACGTCGAACGGTCCCTGAAGCCCAACGGGAGCAGGTTCCGACGGCAGGACGCAATTGACGCGGAACAACGGCATATAGACCGCATCGTCACCGGGATTGCGCCGCACATGCCACAGATTGCGACGGAACTTCCTCAGCCGTTCCGGCAGCAGGAACACCATCGATTTTTCGATGAATCCTGCCCCGAACTGCTCCGGTCGATAATAACGCATGTCCTCGGGCATGTTGCAGAAATTGGGATGGTCCTGAACGATCATGGACCATCCTTTACGGCATCGGTGCAGGCGTTGGGAGAGGCGCGTTCTGCCTTATTCGTCCGATGTCTTTTGATCGGAAGCCGGGTTTGCGATCTCTGCTGCCGCACGGTTGAGGATCGCCACGATCCGCCGCAGTTCGTCTGCACCCGCGCCTCGGCGGGATTTCAGAGCGGATTTCAGGGCAAAACGCGCATCGTGAAAAGCTTGCCCCAGGGTGGGATCAAGGTCGTTGACGCCGGTGAAAGCCTCGCGGACATCCGCCATACGGGCACCGATACGGCTCAGGACGTCGAGGATGCGGGCTGCTTCCTCACTGCGGGTTTCGTGGTTGGCTTTTCCTTCTTCCGTCAGGCTGTAGAGCTTGCGGTTGCCTTCCTGTGTGACGGCGGCGAGGCCGGTTTCCTCAAGATAGGTGAGGGAGGGGTAGATCACGCCGGGGCTGGGCTTGTAGAATCCGCCCGAACGCTCTTCGAGGCGCCGGATCAGCTCATAGCCATGGGCCGGGGCTTCCGCGAGCAACGCGAGGATAACGAGCTGAAGCTCATCGGCCGTCAGCTTGCGACCGCGTGTGAAGTCTTCGCCGCCGAGATCGCCGCCAAAGCCTCTTCCGAAGCGCCCGCCAAAACGTCCACCTCCCATGCCGCCGCCCATCCCGCCACCACGGCCGCCATGCCGGTGCCCGAAGCCGCCTTCGCCGCGGCCCATGCCCCGGTGACGACCGCTCCGATTTTCGCCGCCTCGGCTTTCACTATTGCGACCCTCTTTCTGGTCATCGCCTTCCGCGACGGGGCGACCCCTGCCGAAGAAACCGCCGCGATGATGATGGCCATGACGGTCCGTGTTAAAAAAATCCATTTTACGTCTGAACATGATGTTCTCCTATTCGATATATCGAACGATATAGTATCTTACGATATATCTTCAAGAGGAAAATATGGCCGGATGATTTTTTCGGATTCCCATCCTTCAACGGTAAGCGCGCCAGCATGAACACGTGTTTACGGTCCGGCCCATAGCCGCGGCGGCCTGCTGCTGGTATCGGGCAGGAATGGGTAGCCCGATGTCTCTCCCCCCCGATCCGGACCTGCGCCGCACATTGCGGCAGATCGTGCCGTGGCGTGCCGCGCTGACGATCGGCGCGATGCTGGTGCTGGTGGCAGCACTCCAGCGGCTGCCGTTCATCCATCATCTGCTGGAAAACGCTCCGCACTGGCATGAGACGCCGGGCGCGCCGCTGTGGTTCCTGCTATTGGCTGTGCCCTACAGCGCGTGCGGTCTGCCGCGTCAGGCGCTATGCGTGGCGGCGGGGCTGGCTTTTGGATTATGGGGCGGGCTTGTCCTGTGTTCGCTGGCCTATATGCTGGGGGCGGTTCTGGCGTATGGCTGGGCGCGGCTTCTGGCCCCGGCAGCGTTCCGGGCGCGGCTGCATGACAGGCTGGAAGCGGATTATGCCGCTCTGGCCCGCACGCTCCACGTAAAGCCTTTCCGCGCGGTTCTGACGCTGCGGCTGATGCCCGTGGGGTCCGCCCTGCTGGTTTCAACGGCGGCGGGGCTGTTTGAACTGCCGCTGCTGCCTTTCTCGGTCGCGACCTTTCTGGGCGGATTGCCGCAGACGCTGATTTTCGTTCTGGTCGGCTCCGGGACGCGGATCGGGCATGTCCTTCAGTTGGGGCTTGCGGGAATCCTGTTCGTCGTGTCGGGTGTGCTGGGCGCTGTCCTGCTGCGTCAGCATGGCCGAGGACAGGATGCACGGGAACGGGACGCCCCCTGACCACGTCATCAGACTATCAATCCGCAACCTGAAGTGAACAGGCAGACGCGCATGACAGACCAGACCATGAGATTCAGACGGGGAGATTCCCTGCCCGCATGGCTTCCGGTTCTGCTGGGAATTTTCACGGCTGTCGGGCCGGTTTCGACGGATGTCTATCTTCCGGCTCTCCCCGAAATGGAGCGCCAGCTTCACACCTCACCTGGTGCGGGCAGTGCGACGATGGCGGCCTGGGTGATCGGGCTGGCCATCGGGCAGATCAGTATCGGCCCGATCTCGGACCGCTTCGGCCGTCGCTGGCCGCTGCTGATCGGGATGCTGGGCTATACGCTGGGTGAAATCGGCTGCGCGATGGCACCGAGCATGACGTTTCTGTGCATCTGTCGCGTCTTTTCCGCCATCATGGCGTCCGCCGGGCTCGTGGTGCCGAATGCGTGCATCCGCGATCTGACGGAAGGGGACGAGTCGTCGAAAATGATGTCCCGGCTGATTGTCATTCAGGGTACCGTGCCGATCCTCGCGCCCATGCTGGGCGGTTTTGCGCTGAAATTCGTGGACTGGCGCATGATCTTCTGGGCCACGGCCGTTTATGGCGGGCTCTGTACCCTTTTGCTGATGACGGTCTTTCCAGAAACGCTCGCTCCGCAGGACCGCCGGGATCTGCGACCCATCTCCATCATCGAACGCTACACCTATATTTTGCGGACGCGCAGCTTCATCACGAATGGTCTGGTCTGGAGTTTTCTGGGCTTCGTAACCTTCACCTACCTGACCGCAGCGCCCATGCTGTTCGAGGACGTGTTCGGGATGTCGCCGTTCCATTACGGCATGCTGTTTGGTCTGTTCGCGATCTGCATGATCGGCGCGTCTGCTCTTAACGGGCAGCTTGTGGGGCGCGTCAGTACGGGCAGGATGCTGTTTTCCGCGCTGGGTGTCAGTCTGGCGGGGTGTGCGGTCCTGCTTCTGCTGGCGCTGGTGTCGAACTACGATCTCGACGCGCAGGGCCATATCAAGGCGATGTTCCTGTGGCCGCTCATTATTGCCCTCGTCATCACCATGGCGCCCACGGGCGTTATCGGACCGAACTCCATGGTCGGCGCGCTGTCCGAACAATCCGATCGCGCCGGTTCGGCCTCGGCATTGGCGGGCACGATGCAGTATCTTTTCGGTGCCGTGGCGAGCGCGCTGTTCGGGCTGATGCCGTCCGGGACGGCCGTTCCGATGGCGCTTTTCATGGCGTTTGCTTTCGTTGCTGCCATGGGCTTCGCCCTGCTGCGGCCCCGCCTGCCGGTCATTGCGGAACCTCCGCGCCATTCCTGAGGAAACATCCGTCATGAAAGCTCTGCTTGTCGAAGATGACGCCGCCATTGCGCTGGTGGTGGAGACGGTTCTCCAGCGGGAGGGCTGGAGTGTCCGGCATGTGCTGGACGGGGAGGCCGCGCTGGAGGGGGAGGACGTCCCTGATCTTCTGGTGACGGATCTCAACCTGCCGGGTTCGCGCAACGGGCTGGAGATCGCGCATCTGCTGCGCGAGCGTCATCCGCAGATGGCCGTCGTGCTCATGTCCGGCGATTATGAAGACCGCGATACCGCTCCGCATGGTATGGCCGTTCTGCCCAAACCGTTCCGCAGGGCCGGGCTCCTCGCAGCCATCGAACAGGCGGCAGCCGTGATCCGGACTTGAGCCCGGGACTTGAGTTGGGGGGGAGACTCCCCTACATGCCGCGCTGTTTGCCATGACCAGATGAAAGCCGTGCCACCATGTCGTTTCAGGATCCCCAGCCGCTCGATCTCAAGAGTTACATCCGCGAAATTCCGGATTTTCCGAAGCCGGGCATCCTGTTCTATGACATCTCGACGCTGATCCGCTCGCCCGACGCCTGGCAGGTCGCCACCGCCCGTCTGGCCCGTGCGATCGCCGCCTGGCAGCCCGATATGCTGGCCGGAATCGAGAGCCGCGGCTTCCTGACCGCCGCTCCGCTCGCGCTGCGTCTGGGCTGTGGCTTCACGATGCTGCGTAAGCCGGGCAAGCTGCCGGGCAAGACCATTTCCCTGAAATACGGCCTCGAATACGGCGAAGACGAACTGCACATTCAGGCAGACGCCATCAAGCCGGGCCAGCGCGTTGTGGTGCTGGACGATCTGCTGGCGACGGGTGGCACGCTCGCTGCGTCCATCGACCTGCTGCGCAAGGTGGGCGCCGAGGTCGTGGGTGCGTCCGTGCTGATCGAGCTTGCGGATCTGAAGGGCCGTGACAAACTGGACGTTCCGCTGAACGCTCTGATGACGTACGACGAGTAAGGAAAAACTTTATGTCGGGCACCTCTTCCGAACGGATTTCCGCACTGTGGCAGACACGGTACCGCACGACGGCGCCGGAAACCCTGCCGGACAATGCGGTGCTCGACCTGCTGCTGTCGCACCATTCGGTCCGGGCCTATCTGCCGGATGCCCTGCCTGAAGGGACGCTGGAGGCCGGGATTGCGGCCGCGTCCTCGGCTGCGACCTCCAGCAATCTTCAAGTCTGGTCCGTCGTTGCCGTCGAAAACCCGGAAACGCGGGCCAGACTTGCCGAACTGTGCGGCGGCCAGAAGCATATCGAAGTCGCCCCGCTGTTCCTCGCATGGATCGTGGATCTGTCCCGGCTGGAGCGGATCGCCGAGCGGGCAGGGACGGGACACGAAGCGCTCGACTATGAAGAAATCTTCCTCATGGCGACGCTCGATACCGGTATTGCGGCCCAGAACGCCGTCACCGCCTTCGAGTCCCTCGGGCTGGGCACGGTCTATATCGGCGGCTTGCGGAACCATCCTGAAGAGGTGGCACGCCTCCTGTCCCTGCCGCCGCGGTCTGTTGCGGTTGTGGGCCTGTGCGTTGGTCAACCCGATCCCGCAGCCCAGAACGGCCACAAACCGCGTCTGGGTCAGGATGTGGTCCTGCACCGCGAGCGCTATAGCACTGAAAACGAAGCTGCAGGCATCGCGGCCTATGACCGGATCGCGGACGACTACCAGAAGGAACAGGGCCTGTCGTCGCGCGCCTGGTCGGAAACGGTCGCCAGTCGTGTGGACAGCTTCAAGGGCCTGAGCGGACGGCACGTCATGCGCACAGTGCTGCACAAACTCGGTTTTCCGTTGCGGTAAAAAATACAGAGAGAAGTTTTTGGGTTCCGCCTTTTTTCAAAAAGGCGGAGAGCGTCGAAGCTTTTTGAAAAAAGCTTCACCAAAAACTTTCAAACTGCTGGCTGGTGTTGCCGGTGCGGGGGCTGCGTTCTGACCTTCATTCTTCCTCCCGAACTTCCCGTTACGGCGATTCTGCCGGAGCTTCTGGTGACGTTGCAGACGCAGCCCAACGCCGTTCTCGTCGCGCCTCCGGGTGCGGGTAAGACGACGCTGACGCCGCTTGCGCTTCTGGACGCGCCATGGCTCGGCACGCAGCGCCTGATCCTCGTGGAGCCACGTCGTGTGGCGGTGCGTGGGGCGGCCTCGCGCATGGCGTCGTCGCTGGGTGAGAAGCCGGGCGGGATCGTGGGGTTCCGGACGCGCACTGATTCCGCCATGTCCGCCAGAACGCGCATCGAAGTGGTGACCGAGGGTTTGCTCCTGCGCCGTCTGCTGACCGATCCGCTGCTGGATGGTGTGGGCGCGGTGCTGTTCGATGAAGTGCATGAACGCTCGCTCGATCTGGATGCGGCGCTGGCGTTCTGTCTGGACATGCAGCGCGAAATGCGGCCCGATCTGCGGATTCTGGCCATGTCGGCCACGCCCGATGGCCGGGCGTTCACGACGCTGATGAACGCCCCGCTGATCGAGAGCGAAGGCCGTCAGTTCCCCATCGACATCCGCCATACCCGCGACATTCCCCACATGCGGGACCTGCCCGAAGCCTGTGCCCGCGCGATCCGTCAGGCGCTGGCGGAAGAAGACGGCGACATTCTCGCGTTCCTGCCCGGCGTCGGTGAAATCCGCCGCACTCAGGCGCTGCTGGACGGTACGGTTCCGGTCTTCCCGCTGCACGGCGAACAGACGACCGAAGATCAGGATCGCGCCATTGCACCGTCCGACACGCGTCGCGTCGTGCTGGCGACGTCCATTGCCGAGACGTCCGTCACGGTCTCCGGTGTGCGGATTGTAGTGGATGGTGGCCTGCGACGGGCTCCGCGGCTGGATCCGAATACGGGCCTGTCGCGGCTGGAAACGCTGAAAATATCGCGTGCCACCGCTACCCAGCGCGCAGGCCGTGCGGGGCGGCAGTCTCCGGGCATTGCCATCCGCCTGTGGTCGGAGATGACGCAGCGCAGCCTGCGCCCGCAGGATGCGCCGGAAATTCTCGTGGCCGATCTGACGGATTTCGCACTCGTCACCGCCGCTTGGCAGGAGGTCATGGGCACGGCTCCGGATAGTCTGCCACTGCTGGACACGCCGCCCTCCGGTGTTCTGGCGGGCGGACGCGAATTGTTGCGGGAACTTGGCGCGCTGGATGATGCCAACCGCATTACGGCGCTTGGCAAACGCATGGCGTCCCTCGGCACGCATCCGCGTCTGGCCGCGATGCTGTGCGCGGCCCGGACCCTGCCCGAGCGCGTAACGGCGGCCTGTCTGGCGGCGTTGCTGGAAGAACGCGATCCGCTCCGTCCACGCCCGAACCGCCCTTCCGGCCCCGCGCCGGGCGCTGATATCCGCCTTCGCTTCGCCCTGTTCGAGCATGACGACCCGCGCGCGGACCGGGCCAGCCTGTTCCATATGCGTCAGTCCGCCAAACGCTTCCTGCGCCGGATGGGAGAGCGGGACGTACCGCTTATTCCCTTGCCGGACCATGCGGGCGCGCTGCTGGCCGCCGGTTTTCCGGATCGTGTGGCGCAGGCGGCGGGCGAGCTTGGGCGTTTCCGTCTGGCAGGCGGGGGAAGTGCCCGCGTTTCGGCCAATGATCCGCTGGCGCGCGAGAAACTGCTAGCCGGGGCGGCGTTTCACACGCGAACTTCAACGGAAATCACGCTTGCAGCCCCGTTGGACGCCGAAAATCTGCCCCAGACCCTTCTGGAACGCACCCGCGAGCAGGTCGAAACAACACTGGACGGCACTTCGGGCCGCATCATCGCCCGTCGCAGGCTCCGTCTGGGCGCGTTGGTCCTGCGTGACCGCAACGGCGAGATTAGCCCCGAGGAGGCGCAGAGCCTTCTCTTGCAGCAGATCGCCGCGACTCCGGCGCAGGCTCTGACATGGACGGAGGCCGGGCGTCAGTTTCAGGCCCGCGTGGCCCATGCCCGCGCGACCTATGCGCCGCATCTGCCGGATCTGTCCGACGGCAGGCTGGCGGCGTCTCTGGAGTGGCTGGAGCCGTATCTTGCGGGATGTGACCGTCTCGCGCAGGTTCGGGCGCTGGACCTGCTGTCCATCCTGCGTGCGCGACTGGACTATGCCGATCTGTCCGCGCTGGACCGCAAGCTCCCGCCGCGCCTGACGCTGAAGGCCAGCACGCACGATATTGACTATACCGGCGCGATTCCTACGGTTTCCGCCCGCGCGCAGGCTTTTTACGGGACGGCCCGGACGCCGGAACTCGCGGATGGACAGGTTGCCCTGCAATGCGCGCTGCTGTCCCCCGCCGGACGTCCGCAGGCGATCACGGCCGATCTGGAAGGCTTCTGGAAAGGCAGCTGGGCCGATATGCGCCGGGACATGCGGGGGCGTTATCCGCGCCATGACTGGCCTGAGGACCCCGCAACGGCAGAGCCGCCAAAACCGCGTTCGAAATCTCAGCAGGGGCGCTGAATCGTCAGGATCTTGGGATGTGGAACAATTCTGTGTTAGCAGATTCGGTATGACGATGTTCTTGTCCTGTTTCCCATGAACCGCACCCTGCAGGCTGCTGCGATCGGTGCCGGAACGGCCACTGTGGTGACGGTGGGGCTGATGCTGGCCCTGCGCGGTCATGGCAACAGCCCGCAGAGCGTTGCACATCCCGTGGAACAGCCGCAGAAGTCGGCGGTCATGCCGGCTCCTGCGCCGAAACTGCTCCCGACCATCATCCCTGACCGCACCGTCGCAGGCGAAAACACGGACGCGCATGGCATCCCGACACAGCCCGCCGTGGTCCCGGCTCCGGCCCCGGCTTTGCCACCGCTTCTGGTTAAATATGGCCCCTTAAGTTTCGCACCGCTGGTGCGGCAGGTGATCCCGGCCGTGGTCAATATCGCCATCACCCAGAACAGCCCTGACGGCCACGATCATATTCCGCCCCAGATCCGCGGCACCCCGCTGGAAAAGCGCTACCGGGACCGCATGAAGCGTCAGCAGGAAGAAATGGTCGGCGCGGGATCGGGCTTCATCGTCGATCCGTCCGGGATTATCGTGACCAACCGCCATGTCGTGGGCGGGGCGGACAAGGTTGTGGTCTCTCTGTCCAACGGGCATGAAATGCCAGCGCGCCTGCTGGGGGCCGATCCGCTGACGGATATTGCCGTCATCAAGGTTGATAGTCCCGAGCCGCTTCCGCATGTCACGTGGGGTGACAGCCAGCAGACCGATATCGGGGACTGGATTCTCGTCGCGGGCAATCCTTTCGGGTTCGGGTCGTCCGTCACGGCGGGGATTGTCTCGGCGGTCGGGCGGGATCTGGGGATTGGGTCGCTCGATGACTTCATTCAGCTTGATGCCCCGATCAATCCGGGAAATTCGGGCGGTCCGGCCTTCAACATGCGCGGACAGGTCGTGGCCGTGAATGCCGCCATCGTGACGCCTGCGGGCGGTTCGGTCGGGATCGGGTTCGGCATTCCGTCCGAAATCGTGGCCCCGATCGTCGCGGAAATCGAGGCGACGGGCCATGCCGAACATGGCTGGCTCGGCATCACGCTTGATGATGGCGACACGGCGATTGGGATTGCCGGTGTCGATAATGGCGGGCCGGCCCAGAAGGGCGGCCTTCGGCGGGGCGATATCGTGACGCAGGTGGACAATGTTCCCGTCACCAGCGCGCGGATGCTTCTGCGGAGTATCGCGGCGGCGCGTCCGGGTGTGGTCCTGAGTTTTCGCATCCGACGCGGCAAACAGTCTTTGACGCTGCCCATCCATATCGGTCCGCGTCCGCAGGATGCGGATGACTGAGCCATCCCGCAGTTCAGTCAGTCTTTGGGCTCTGGTCCTGATGGCCGGGCTTGCCGGGTGCAGTGCCGTGCCGCCGTCGCGGGGGCAGAGCGGTTATCGCGACGGGCTTTCGGAGGCTTCCCCGTTCTCATGGGGCCCGATCAGCGCCTCATCCCTGCGCGACGCGCAGCAGGATGCGTTTGACAACGCAATTCCCCGCTAGGCAGTCTGTTCTGTAACAACGGCGTTTGACGGCGCCCTTCAAGCCGGTATTCTTTCTGGCAAGGAACGGCGAGACTGCGTTCGGAAGGAAGAGAGACAACGATGCGTATCCTGCTGGTCGAGGATGATCCGACGGTTCGTGCTTTTGTGCTCAAGGGGCTTCGGGAAGCCGGGCATGTCGTTGACGAAGCGGATAACGGCAAGGACGGCCTGTTTCTGGCCGTCAGCGAAAACTATGACGTCGTAATTCTGGACCGGATGCTGCCGGGTGGCATTGATGGTCTGCGGATTCTTGAAACGCTGCGTGGTCAGAAGAATGCAACGCCGGTCCTGCTGCTGTCAGCGCTGGCGGATGTGGACGAGCGCGTTGCGGGCCTCAAGGCCGGCGGCGACGACTACATGACCAAACCCTTTGCCTTCTCCGAACTTTTGGCCCGTGTCGAGGCGCTGGGCCGTCGTGGCCGCCCCGAAAGTGCGCCGCAGACGCGGCTGGTCGTGGGTGATCTGGAGATGGATCTGCTGTCGCGGACGGTCAAACGGGGCGGCGAGAAGATTGATCTTCAGCCGCGCGAGTTCCGTCTGCTGGAATTCCTGATCCGTCATGCCGGGCAGGTCGTGACCCGCACCATGTTGCTCGAGCGCGTGTGGGACTATCATTTCGACCCGCAGACCAACGTGATCGACGTGCATGTTTCGCGCCTGCGCCAGAAGGTGGACAAGCCGTTCGACAAGCCCATGATCCACACGATCCGCAATGCGGGCTACATCCTGCGGGCGGACTGATTGGGAATGCTCCTGCGTAAGGCCCGCTGTTTCTGGCTGCTCCTGAAACGGCGCCTGCGCTGGCCGGTGCGCTCGGCCGGGCTGAACTTTGCTCTGGCTTACGGGCTGGTGTTCGTGATTTCGGCCGGGGCGTTTCTGTCCTTCATCTGGTGGAACACGACCGGCCAGCTCGACCGTCAGGTAGAACTGGCGGTGCAGGTCGATGCGGCTGATCTCTCCCATCGCTGGGCACAGGGTGGACCGCCCGCGCTCAGTCTCGCCATTCAGGACCGGCTGGACCAGAATGTCGATGATGACGAGCTGTATCTTCTGGTCGGTCCTGACGGGCGTAAATATGCCGGAAATCTGCCCGGATGGCCGGTCGTCATCAGCCAGATGGACCAGTTTTATGAGCTGGCCATCAAGCGCGACGGCTTTCGCACCAATGCCAAGATGCACGCCTATGCCCTGACGCAGGGGTTTCGGATGATCGTGGGGCGCGATGTGCGCGGGCGTCCGCTCGTCCGGCACGTTCTGACCGACACGCTGATCTGGGCCTGGGTCATGGTGTCGCTTCTGGCGGCGGGCGGGGCGCTGGCGATCCGTAGGATCTTCCGGCAGGTCGTCCGCTCTATCGCGCGTACGACGGCGGCGGTGGCGCAGGGCGACCTGAGCCAGCGTATCCCTCTGACCGGTAACGAAACCGATCTGGTGGCGCAGACCGTCAACACCATGCTGGAGCGGATCAACCGTCTAATGGACGGCGTCAAACAGGTCTCCAACGCCATCGCTCATGACCTGCGAACCCCCATCGCTCGCGCTCGTGCCCGGCTTGAGGATGCCAACCGCACCGCCACCTCCGCCGAAGAACTTCATGCCGCGATCGACCGCGCGGTTGTCGATCTCGACCGGGTCACGTCGATTTTCGAGGCTCTGCTGCGAATCGCGCAGCTTGAGGCGGGGGCGAGACGGGCGGCCTTCACGATTCTGGATGCCCGTGCCCTTCTGGAAGGGCTGAGCGAGCTTTATGAGGCATCCGTCGAGGATGCCGGATTACGACTTGTCTTCAGGGCCGGGAGTGTGCGGCCGGTCAATGGCGACCCGCATCTGCTGCAACAGGCCGTCGCCAATCTGCTGGACAATGCCATCAAGTTCGCACCGCCCGACACGGCCATTACCCTGTCGGTGGACATGCGGGATGATCGGCTGGCCATTACCGTTGCGGATCAGGGGCCGGGAATGAGCGAGGACGATCTTGGCCGCGCTTCCGAGCGCTTCTTCCGTGCTGAAGCGGCTCGCAACACGCCGGGGGCCGGGCTTGGCCTGTCGCTTGTCCAGGCTGTCATGAGCCTGCATGGCGGTGCGCTTGAACTGAAAAACGGGGATCAGGGTCTGTCCGCGACGCTGCTTCTGCCGGTTGTGCCTCCCGCCGCCAAGGCTGCATGACGGAAGTTTCATGCCAGCCCCACTCTGCGCTTAGCTGTAATGGGTTAGACAGTCCTGAATGCGCCTTTCCCTCCCTTCGCCGGTGATCCTCCCGGCTTTCTGTCTGCTCGGCTGTCTGGCTGCGTCGCCGGTCCTGCATCCGGCGCAGCACCAGCCGTCCGGGCGTTCGGACGACGCGATTTCGGTCACGTCCGAAACGGCAGAATACTGCGCGCGGCTGCGTAAAAGCGTGGATGCCGAACTGACCGCTCCTTCCGGTGCGATTGCGCTGGGGATGATGGAAGATGCGCGTCATTTGCGTGCGCAGGGAAACCTGCTGTGCACACAGGGGCATGTCCGGGCAGGGATCGAACGCCTGCGTCGGGCGTTGGTCCTGCTGAAACATGCCCCGGAGCCGCGCTGATCGAGCCGCGTTGACGTGCTTTGCTGCCTTTTCGGGGCGTTCCACACGATACCTGTCTTCAGGAGATCCGATGACCCGTCTTTCCTCCCTGATCCGGCCAGCCCCGCTTCTGGTGGCCGCTCTGGCCGTGTCTCCGCTTCCCCTTTCCGGGATGTTCTCCACAGCACAGGCCGCTGACATGCCCCAGACGACAACTCAAGCTACAACCCAGCTTGATTTCAACGTGACCGGCACCGCTCATGCGGCGCCAACGGAACTAACGATCCGCCTGTCCGTCCGTGCCGACAGCCCGTCTGCCGCGACCGCGCAGAAGGACGTGAATACCCGGATGGCCGCAGCCCTCAAACTCGCGGGCGGTCAGGCGGGAATCGAAGCGAAGGCGGGGGGATACTCCATTTACGAGAACACGCCCGAACACGCGCCGAAAAGCTGGACGGCCCAACAGGAGCTTGAGTTAAGCGGCAAGGATTCCGTGCAGCTTCTCGCTCTGGCCGGGCAGCTCCAGTCGCAGTCCCTGATGCTGGAGGGGATGGACTGGTCCTTGGACGATGCCACCCGCGAACAGCTTCTCAAAGATGCCCGGACGGCGGCCCTCAAACAGGTCCGCGATCAGGCGGAGCAGAGCGCACAGACGCTCGGTCTGCACCTTGTGCGTCTGAGTGAAATCCGTATTTCCTCGCAGGAGCCGGGTCCGCGCCCCGTCATGCTCATGGCGGCCCGCATGGCCGATTCCGCGCCCCCGCAGCGCAGCCCTGATGAACAGACTGTTCGTGTGAATGTCTTCGTCAAGGCAGAGCTGTCGCAGTAATGGCTTGTCTGCCGGTAGGGCATTTGTCAGGGCGCAAAAGAGAAGGATTTTAAGGGTTTCTTAGGGGGCTTTCGCTACCACGGAAAAAAAGGAGCCCTCATGCCCAATTCTTTCCGTTTGCTGGCACAGGATATTCTCGCTCTGGCGGATGCGGGCGACGTATCTGCTGCATTCGAAAAGCTGAACGAGGGCGTTCAGACCCTCCCTGAGGAACCGCATTCCGCATTCTTGGCGGGATGTCTGTATGAACGCCTCAAGGACTGGCAGCAGGCGCGGCGCTTCTATCTCCAGAGCCTGCATCTGGACGTCAATGCCCCGCGGATCTGGCACCGTCTGGGAATTGTCTGTCTGGAAGGGGGCGATCTGGATGGGGCGGAACGGGCTCTGAAGGTCGCCATTCAGCAAAAACCGTCCGAAGCGCCTTATTACGTCGATCTGAGTCTGGTTCAGGCTCGTAAAGGCGTGTTCGACGAGGCTCTGGAGAACGCCATAATCGGCGATTCCCTCTGTCCGGATCATGTCCCGGCCATCAATAATATTGCTCACGCGCTCCAGTGCCTTGGCCGGAGTGAAGAGTCGCTTCCTTATTATGACCGCGCCATTGCTCTGGCGCCGGAAAACGGCGTCTGTCGTTTCGGACGGGCTGTCAGTCTTCTGAAAATCGGAAATTTCGAGGCTGGATGGCGGGAATATGAATGGCGCTGGCGGTGCAGCCAGACGCCGCGCACGGATCTTTCCGTCCCGCATTGGGAAGGAGAGGATCTGACAGGCAAAACCATCCTGATCCATCACGAACAGGGCTATGGCGATACGCTTCAGTTCATCCGTTTCGTGCCCCTGCTCAAGGCGCTTGGAGCGACGACCATAGTGCAGGTTCCGCCTACGCTGGTTCGGCTTCTGGAGCGGATGGACGGCATTGACAGGGTCATCTCGGTTCTTGAATCATCATTGCCTCTGGATCTGCATTGTCCGCTGGTCGGTCTGCCGATGCGTCTGGGTCTGACACCAGACACGGCTCCAGACTGTCCGTATCTGTCCGTGCCTGTTGAAGAACAGGAGCGCATTGGTGGTGGGCTGCGGCAGAGCGTGGCGCAGACGCCAGACCAGCCCGAGCTGATCGTTGGGCTGGTCTGGAATGGTGATCCGCGCCCTCATGATTCCGTCGCCACGCAGGTGGACCGCCGCCGAAGTGTGCCTCTGGAGAAGCTTGCCCCTCTGATGGGTGTGGAGGGAATCCGGTTCGTCAGTTTTCAGCTTGGTGCCGCGAAAAACCAGATTGCTGAAACCGGACTGCCCGTGATTGACGTCACGGACGGTATTGTGGATTTCGCCGATACTGCGGCCCGGCTGTACGGCGTGGATCTGCTGATCAGCGTTGATACGTCTATGGTGCATCTGGCGGGTGGACTCGGTTTGCCGGTCTGGATGATTTCGCGGAGTGACGCCTGCTGGCGCTGGGGTGAAACCGCGTCCACGACGCCGTGGTATCCCAGTATGCGGATTTTCCGTCAGCCACGTTCAGGAGACTGGGATACCCCCGTGGCCGAAATTGCGGGTCTGTTGCGGCAGTTCGTCGCGCTGTATCGGACGAATCTCGCGGCCGAAGCGGCTTAAGACGCAGATCATAAAAAACCGGCCGCCTCCTTTCCAGGAGAGGCCGGTTTTTCAGTCTCTGGATGACCTCTCCCTTAGCGTGGAGCGATCACCATCAGCATCTGGCGGTTTTCAAGGCGGGGCATCTGCTCCACCTTCGCCTTTTCTTCGACTTCCAGCCGGATACGCTCAAGCATCTTGATGCCGAGCTCCTGATGGGCCATTTCACGGCCCTTGAAGCGCAGGGAAATCTTGACCTTGTCGCCTTCGTCAAGAAAGCTGTGAATGGCCTTGAGCTTCGTCTGGAAGTCATGCTCGCCCGTACCCGGACGGACCTTCACTTCCTTGATCTCAACGACCTTCTGCTTCTTGCGGGCTTCGTTCTTCTTCTTCTGCTGCTCATACTTGAACTTGCCGTAGTCGAGAATCTTCACGACAGGAGGAACAGCGGTCGGGCTGATTTCCAGCAGATCGAGACCCACCGAAAAAGCGCGCATCATGGCATCCCGGGTCGTCATGATGCCCTGCATTTCGCCTTCTTCGTCAATCAGACGAACCTGCGGAACACGGATTTCCTCGTTGACGCGCGGTCCTTCACGGGTGGGCGCGGCCTGCATCGGCGGTCTAGCTATGGTCAGCTCCTGTCATCAGTTTCGTTCGGGCCCGGAAGCCTGCATCCGCCTTCACGAGGAAAGGCGGGATACGGCCAGTCCCGATCCCGTTCCTTCTGCACATAGTCCCGCCTTACGCCCGGTGCAAGGGGATTACGTTCAATCCTGTGTCGCGCGTGCGATGTCGGGGGCCTGAGCTTCTTTCGCGAGGGCCGCAACGGCCTCGTCGAGCGACAGGATTTCCTGCGTCGCGCCGCCCAGACGCCGCATGGCGACCTTGCGTTCCTCGGCTTCGCGACGACCAACGACCAGAATGACCGGAACGCGCGCGAGGCTGTGTTCGCGGATCTTGGCGTTGATCTTGTCGCTACGGATGTCGGTTTCGACCTGGAGTCCCGCTGCCTTCAGCGTCGCGGCGACTTCGTTGGCATAATCGCCGGCATCGGAGACGATGGACGCTACGACAACCTGCGTCGGTGCCAGCCAGAGTGGGAACTTGCCGGCATACTGCTCGATCAGGATGCCGATGAAGCGCTCGAAACTGCCGAGAATCGCGCGGTGCAGCATAACCGGACGATGACGGTTGCTGTCCTCGCCGATGTAAGAGGCGTCCAGACGTTCCGGCAGGACATAGTCCACCTGAAGCGTACCGCACTGCCAGTCACGGCCGATGGCGTCCGTCAGCACGAATTCGAGCTTCGGGCCGTAGAACGCGCCTTCGCCCGGATTGTATTCGTACTCGACGCCCGCGATTTCGCAGGCTTTCTTGAGCGCGCCTTCCGCCCGATCCCAGACCTCGTCCGAACCCGCCCGCGTTTCCGGACGGTCCGAGAACTTCACGCGGAAGCTCTCGAATCCGAGGTCGGTGTAAACCTCGGCCAGCATTGCCACGAACTTGGCGGTTTCGTCCGCGATCTGGTCATCCGTGCAGAAAATATGCGCGTCGTCCTGCGTGAAGCCGCGAACGCGCATGATGCCGTGCAGCGCGCCCGACGGCTCGTAACGGTGGCACGCGCCGAATTCCGCCATCCGCAGCGGCAGCTCACGATAGGAACGCAGGCCGTGGCGGAAGATCTGCACGTGGCACGGGCAGTTCATGGGCTTCAGCGCGAGGGTTTTGTCTTCGTCCTCGACGCTCGCGATGAACATGTTCTCGCGATACTTGTCCCAGTGGCCCGAAGCCTCCCAGAGTGCACGGTCCACGAGCTGCGGGGTGCGGACTTCCTCGTAGTTGTTCCGCTCCTGCGCGCGGCGCATGTAGTCCTGAAGGACCGTGTAGAGACGCCAACCCTTGCGGTGCCAGAAGATCTGTCCGACGGCTTCTTCCTGAATATGGAAGAGGTCCATCTCGCGGCCGATGCGGCGATGGTCGCGCTTTTCGGCTTCCTCAAGGCGCAGGAGATGGGCGTCCAGCTCCTTCTTGTCGCGCCAGGCGGTGCCGTAGATGCGGGTCAGCATGGGGTTGCGATGGTCGCCGCGCCAGTAGGCCCCGGCCACGCGCATCAGCTTGAACGCCGTGCCGACATCGCCGGTGGTGCGCAGATGCGGGCCGCGGCACAGATCGAGCCATTCGCCCTGACGGTAGATCGAGATCTGCTCGTCTTCCGGCAGGTCCTGAATCAGCTGGGCCTTGAAGTCTTCGCCCTTCTCTTCGAAGAAGCGGATGGCCTCGTCACGATCCCAGACCTCGCGGACGAACGGTGTGTTGGCCGCTACGATCTCGCGCATCTTTTCTTCGATGGCCGGGAAATCTTCCGGGGTGAACGGCTTCTCGCGGGAGAAATCGTAATAGAACCCGTCCTTGATGCTCGGCCCGATCGTGACCTGCGTTTCAGGCCACAGGGACTGCACCGCTTCGGCCAGAACATGCGCCGCGTCATGGCGGATCATTTCCAGCGCGTCCTCATCCTTGCGGGTGACGAACTTGACGGACGCGTCGCTGCTGATTTCGGTGCTGATATCGACGGGCTTGCCGTCTACTTCCATCGCCATGGCGGCCTTGGCGAGGCCTGGTCCGATGGAGGCGGCGATCGTCGTGCCCGTCACCGTCCCGTCGAATGTGCGGACGCTTCCGTCGGGGAGTGTGATGGCGGGCATGGAGATCGCTCCTGTGCGAGTGGGGCCGGCAGATCGCTCTGCCGAAAAATGAACGGGTAAATGGCCTCAATCCCCGTCCCGCCGCAACCCCCAGACGAACAGTCGAACCGTTTTCAGGTTGCTTTGTCCGTCTGGATCACCAGAGACGGCCCATCATAAGGATCGGACGAGCGTCCTTCGTCCCATCCGAGCGTGACATAATGAAGGAGCGGCCAGATCCCGTAATAGGCATCCTGCGTCACGTCCGGATTGCTCCGGGCATAATATAGCGGATCGAACACTCGATACTCGTGCTGCTGCCCGTCATGCTGCGCCCGATGGGCCACAAAGCCAGACGGGATGCTGAGTGGAGGGTGCGGAACGCTCTCTTCCGTGCCCAGCAGAATGCCCGGATCGATGCCCAGATCGCGGAAGCGCTGCGCGACTATGGGGGCATAAATATTCGGAACAGGCCGGTAACCGGCAGCAAAATCCTCGGCGTCCGTATGGAAATAAAAGTGAAGATGTGTCCCGTCTGCAGGGTGCTCCAGTGTCTCGCCGGTGTCTGTGGCGGTCAGTTTTTGGCGCGCAAAGCGGCGGATATCTTCATAATCGGGGCGGTTGTGCAGATGGAGATGCACGAAAGGCGTGCGGACATAGCGTTCGGGATAAAGGCTTTGGGGATTGTGGAAGCCGCGGTCCAGACTGACGATCGTTCGTGCTTTGAACAGACTGCGCCGGACGATCTGGGGCAGGTAATAATCCGGCGCCTCTGGCACGTTCAGCAGTAGGCGTTCGGTAATGAAGGTCGCGTTTTCCTGCTCCAGATAGTCGAACTGTCGGCGGATAACGTCAGGATCGAGCGAAAGCTGGTCCAGAAAAACCGTCAGGAACTCGTCGCAATCCAGCGGGACGGCAAAATCGTAGGACTCTTCTGCATCCCACTGGCGGATGATGCTCGCGATGACCTCGCCCTTATGCAGGAAATCACTGGGCGATGTATGATCGCGGATGATCCGCACGCCTTTTTCTTCATAGCGGCGCTGGATCTCCAGAGCGGCGGGATCGGTCGACCCATTGTCGATCACGGTCAGGCTGGGAAAACCGAAAATCGCCGCGTGCCACAGAATCCACGGCTCCAGCAGGGTCGCCTCGTTCTTCTGCATCATGACGCAGCGGATTCGGGTCATCGGGACAGCAAGGCGTTCATGCAGGCCTCGACCCGTTCCACGGGCAGCATCGCCAGATCGGGCACCACGATCAGCTCTGTTCTGCCGGACGTGAGGGTGAGGGGGGCTGTCAGGCGCGGATCGCTGTCCGGGCCAAACAGCGTGAGGCAGGGTGTGTCCATCGCGGCAGCCAGATGCATCGGGCCGGTGTCGTTGCCGATCACGAGGGAGGCACGGTCGAGCACGCCTGCGAGTTCAACCATCGTGGTCTGGCCCGTCAGGTCGAGGGCCGCTGGGCAGACGCGCAGGATATCCTGAGCCAGAGGCGCTTCGGTCCGGGTTCCCACGATGACCGGACGGATGCCCTTCGCGGCAAGGGATTTTGCGATTTCGGCGAAGCGGGCGCTGGGCCAGCGTTTCTGAGGGCGGTGAGGGGCTGCGCCCGGCACCAGAACGGCATAGGGGGTAGCAATCTCCGGTCCATGGCCCTGAAGCCAGCGCGGAACACTGCGCGGCAGGGGCGTGACCCCGGCGTCATGGAGCTGATCGTCCAGCCGAGCAAGGGTGTGCATGGCGTTGCGCGACGGATTGCCGTGCGGATGGCAGCAACCATCGGAAATGCCGGACCAGTTTTCTGGCTGTCCTGCGAGGCGGAAATAGGTTTTGGAGCGACCGGAGGTCTGAAGGTCGAACACCCGGTCATAGCCGCGCAGTTTTCGCGACAGGTGCCACAGCCCCGGCAGATTCCGCATCGACGGGCGGTCATCCGTCAGGATCTCGTCGAACCACGGCGCGGCGCGGGCCAGATCCACGAAAGGCGCGGTCGTCAGAAGGGTCAGCGTGGCGTCGGGGAAGGCGGCCCGAATGGACGCGAAAGCGCCGAAAGCCTGAACGAAATCGCCCAGCGCGCCGAGCTTTATAACAAGTATGCGACTCATGAGCCGACTTTAGCAGGGTGTTGCGGAACGCCAACCATTCCCAGCCGCCGTTCCGCAAAGAAAATCTGCCCTGTGGCCGATTAGGCCGTGGTGTCGACGCCCTGCGGTGCCGCAGCCGGTTCGCCCTTGGCGACCACGACCATGGCGGGCTTCAGCAGGCGGCCCTTGAGCAGCCATGCCGGCGTCCAGGCCTGCATGACATGGCCAGACGGATGCTGGTCGGATGGCTGTTCCGCCATCGCCTGATGCAGGTTGGCGTCGAACGGCTTGCCGGTCGGGTCTTCGCAGGTGATGCCGTTGCGTTCGAGAATGCCGAGGAACGAGCGCTGTGTGCCCTCGATTCCCTCACGCAGCTTCGTGATGAGGACGTCCTCACCTTCCGTCTTCGCGGGCAGGGAGGCCAGACCGCGCTCAAGATTGTCAGCGGCTTCCACCACGTCGCGGGCGAATTTCTGGATGGCGTACTGGCGCGCATCCTCGATGTCGCGCTTGGCGCGGGCGCGGATGTTCTGGCTTTCGGCTTCCGACCGAACCCAGCGGTCCTTGAGTTCCGCAACCTCGGCTTCAAGAGCCTCGATGCGGGCTTCGGGAGTCGTCTCTTCCAGCGTTTCACCGCCGGTTTCGTTCATGCCCGGGGTCTCGTGTCCGGAGGTCTCGACGCCCTGTTCAGGCACGTCATGGGCCGTTTCCGGCGAGGCGTTGTGGTCTGTCATGTCACGACCTTCTTTGGTGGGACGGGCCATCATGCGGCCCCGTTCTTCTTCAGGAGATAACGCTGATTGTCCTAAAGACAAGGGTTGCGCCGTCGCATAACGACGCATCATGTCATTGAAAAGCCTATTTTCCGCCATCATGGATCATGGGTTATAGGTAAAAAGCCGCAACAGTTCTCAGCAGACGGACCCCTTATGGAGACGCCCCGAACCCCCTACGCGCCGCCCGCGCCTGCCTCGCAGACGCCGCCCGGAGCTTCCGCCGCGCCGATTATCGCGCTGGTGGACGATGACCGGAACATTCTCGCGTCGGTTCAGATGACGCTCGAAGCCGAAGGATTTACCGTTCACACCTATACCGACGGCGAAAGCGCGCTGCAGGGCATCACGTCGCGCCCGGTCAGCCTCGCCGTTCTGGACGTGAAGATGCCGCGCATGGACGGCATGGAACTGCTCCAGCGCCTGCGCTCGCGCTCGAACCTGCCGGTCATTTTCCTGACGTCCAAGGACGAGGAACTGGACCAGCTCATGGGCCTGCGTCTGGGCGCTGACGATTACATCACCAAGCCGTTCTCTCAGCGCCTGCTGATCGAGCGTATCCGCGCTTTGCTGCGCCGTCAGGATGCCAGCCGGGCCGAGGCCACGGGGGTGGCAGCCGTCGGCTCCGCCATCGTTCGCGGCAAGCTTTCGCTGGACGAGACGCGTCATCAGTGCCTGTGGGACGGGCAGGACATTGCGCTCACGGTCACGGAGTTTCTGCTGGTCAAGGCTCTGGCCCTGCGTCCGGGGATGGTGAAGTCGCGCGATCAGCTCATTGATGCTGCCTATGGGGACAACATCTATGTCGATGACCGCACGATCGACAGCCACATCAAGCGCGTCCGCAAGAAGTTCCGGCAGGTGGACGACGAGTTCAACCAGATCGAGACGCTGTACGGCATCGGCTACCGCTACCGGGACGAGTAAGCGCGCGTGGACGATGATTCGGGGGCTTTTCCGACAGGCCATATTCTCGATGCTGAACGGCTGGAACAGGGCCGGGACCGGCGGCGTGCCGAATCGGCCCGGGCTGGTCTGCGGGCAGGGCTGGGCGAGTCTTTGCGGAGGATCGGCGCAAAGATCCTGAAGCGCCTGCGCCCGCCCCGGGCTTCGGAAATCTCGCTATCGCGGCGGCGTCTGGCTTCCCCGCTTCTGGTGCGAATTCTGCTGCTTAACGCTCTGCCGCTCGCCCTTCTGGCCGTCACACTGTTGTTTCTGGACCAGTTCCAGAACGGGCTGCTGGAAACCGACGTCAACGCCCTGCGCGAACAGGCCCATATCTATGCTGGCGCCCTCGGCCAGTCCGCTGTCCGTGTGAACGCGCACGGGCCGGGCCACCCCGTGCCCGGAGGCAATCTGGAACTGGACGTCGCGCAGGCCCGCCCGCTTCTGGCCAGCCTCACCGAGCCGAGTCCGAACGCCCATGCTTTGCTGTTCGATCCGGATGGCAAGCTTGTCGTGGACAGCCGCACGGCATCGCGCCGCAAACAGGACCATGCGCTCCCCGATCCTGCCGACGGCACGCCGTGGCAGCCACCGCGCAACAATATTTTGGAAAGTTTCTATGACTGGCTGCTGTCGCTCCTGCCGCTGACCTCCAGCGAGGAAGTCACGCTCGACACCAACGATACCGCCATGGACGGCCCGCATGATGCCCGGCCTCTCCAGTCGCAGGCTGAACTGCCCCCCTTCATCCGCCGCACCAAGGACCATCAGCTTGTCGTGACGGTGGTGGAGCCCGT
Organism: Gluconobacter sp. Dm-74; assembly: GCF_018256135.1. Classification (NCBI taxonomy): domain Bacteria; kingdom Pseudomonadati; phylum Pseudomonadota; class Alphaproteobacteria; order Acetobacterales; family Acetobacteraceae; genus Gluconobacter; species Gluconobacter sp. Dm-74. The sequence goes on from NZ_JAERLX010000003.1 coordinate 309,916, forward strand.
TGTCCGCGACGGCGTGACGGTGGGCGAAATCCAGCTAACGCGCCATGCGCCGGAAGTGGACCGGACGCTGTTTGCCGTCCGGTCCTCGATCCTGTCGCTGGTGCTGGCGGCGCTTGTCGTGACGGTGTTGCTGTCGTGGTATCTGTCGCTCACAATCGCCCGCCCGTTGCTGACGCTGGCGCGGGCGTCCAACGACATGCGCGAGGCGGATGGGCGCAAGGATCTGGTGCCTGAACGGCTACTGGTCCGCCGGGACGAGATCGGCGTTCTGGCCCGTTCGCTTCGGGGTAGTGCGCTGGCGCTCTGGGCTCGGATGGATGACATCGAACGCTTCGCCGCTGATGTCAGCCACGAAATCAAGAACCCGCTTTCCTCTATCCGCTCCGCGGTCGAGACTCTGCCGCGCATCCAGATTGCCGAGCGTCGCGACCGGCTGATGGGGATCATCAACAGCGACGTCAAACGGCTGGACCGTCTGATTACCGACATTTCCGACGCCAGCCGGATTGATGCCGAACTCTCCCGCGTGCGTCCCGAACCCGTTTCGGTCGTCGCCCTCCTCGCCATTCTCGCGGAAATGCACCAGACCACCCGCCGGGAAAACGATCCCGTGCTGCGTCTGGATGTTCGCGATCAGGATCCGCCGCTCAAGGCGTTGGCCGTGGAGGACCGTCTGGTTCAGGTGCTGCGGAACCTGATCGGAAATGCAGTCTCGTTCTCGCCGCCCAAGGGCATCATCGCGCTCCATGCCAGCGCGCGGGACATCGCGGGCAGCGGGCCGGGAACGGGGAGTGTGGTGGAAATCACCATCACCGATCAGGGCCCCGGGATTCCGCCCGGCAAGCTGGAAAGCATTTTCGACCGCTTCTATTCAGAGCGCCCCCAGACCGAGAATTTCGGCCAGCATTCCGGCCTCGGGCTCGCGATCAGCCGGCAGATCATTCACGCCTTGCGCGGCAACCTGTTCGCCGAGAACCGGATGGATGCGTCCGGTGCGATCAGGGGTGCCTGTTTCGTGGTGCGGCTCCCCCGCGCGTCCTGACGCTGCCATCTGGCCCGTTCCCTGCACCGTAATGGCGGGCTCCGGGAACAGACCCGCGATTGCGCCCGGAACAAGGGCTGCCGCGACAGGCAGCGCCAGAAGCAGGGCCGCAAAAGCAGGCCGGGACATGGCCGTCATTTCCCGGAGGAAAGGGCGAGGAGCACATGACCGGTCTGGTGGCGCGCGCGCTGCTGGTCCCGCAGGACGTAAAGATCCTCATGGGCGCGGGAGAACGCGTCCTGCTCGCAGTCGGCGCCATCGCTGTCCACCAGCCAGTTGTCCTGAATGAGTTTCTGGCAGACGGCGTGGGATGCCTGGGCAATTTTCTGGTTGGCGATGGTCCAGTCGCGCGTAGTCCTGAGATCCAGCGACGAGAGGTCGATTTCCGTACTGGTCGTCCCGATCCCGCTGGGAGCGGCATGGGCGGCCTGAAGCGGCAGGGCGAGGCTGGCGGTGGAGAGAGCGCAGAGCAGCAGAGTGGAAAAACGGGTCATGGCACGACATTCCTGAAGTCGGTTCCGACGCTGATTGCGTCTGGAAATCTTCAATGCAGGAAGCGTGCCAGTTTTTATTTTCAGTCAGAAAAATTCGATCTTCAGCAGGCTGAAAATGGATTATTTAGGTAAAATCATAAAATCCGCCATGAAGTGGCGTATTTTTTCACTATCCGTGAGGTGTGGCGGTCAGGCTGAGGGCGATGCGCTGTTCGGGAAGGGGGAAACGCTGCACGATCCGCAAGGTCAGGGCCGGTTTTGCTGCGCCCAGAGCCTCGTTCAGGGCTGTCTGACACTGGTTGAACGTCTGTCCCTCGCGGATCATGGCCGCGACATGCCGGGTATGGTTCAGCGTGAGGCCATGATCGGCCAGCGCCAGAGAAATGGCCGACAGTGCTGCCTGACATTCATCCGTCAGCCGTCCGGGGCGATCCCCATCCGGGCTGAAACCGCTGAAATCCGTGCAGGTAACCTCGTCTCCATGTACGGTGACGGTCGGGGAGGGGAAGGATGTGCCCATGGTGGTTCTGAGTCCTGATCCATGTCAGGGGGCCGTCATGCCCCTGTCCGGCCCAAGGTCTTAGTCTGCTCCTGAGGAGGTCGCAATCCGTCATGTCTGTCCCGACATCCCTGCCTGAAGGTTCGGTCCATGCAAGTTGTGTGGCGTGGAACGGGGCAGCTGTCCTGATTTCAGGGCCATCGGGCGCGGGGAAATCGGAACTGGCTCTGCGGCTGATGGATGCGGGTTTTGATTTGGTGGCAGATGATCGTGTGCTTTTGGAGGGAGCGGTGGCTTCGGCCCCGGCGCGACTTGCGGGGCTGATCGAGGTCCGGGGGGTAGGAATCCTGCGGACATCTTTTGTTGCGAAAGCGACGGTCCACCTGCGGGTCTGTCTGGGGCAGGGGCAACCCCGCCTGCCCGAATCGCGTCGGGACCCCTGGACGGGTGCGGTGATGTTGTGTCTGGAGCCCGGTTTTCCGGGAACAGTGGCCCGGATCAGGGCGGCGCTCAAAGCTTGTTGCGGTTCTTATGAATGGGTTGCAGGGGCCGGAGAAACGCTAAAAAAACGTGAAGGTTTGAAATAGTTCCGTACCAAAAGAAAAAAGGCTAGAGTGTGGCATGGCATCGGCGAACCATCCCGAGTCTGGCTCCTTATCCGGCTATGGTCACGGGTCCCGTCGGATCCTGATTGTAACGGGTCTGTCCGGGGCGGGAAAATCATCCATATTGCGGGTTCTGGAAGATCTGGGTCATGAGGTCGTGGACAACCCACCTCTGAACCTGATCCAGGCGCTCGCGTCACGGGCCGGACAGAATCTGGCCATCGGAATCGACGTCCGCAGTCGCGGGTTCGAAGCCTCTCGCGTTCTTGAAGAGCTGGAACGTCTTCGCCTCCTGCCGGACTGTGTGGTGCAGCTCCTCTACGCCACTGCCGAACCTGAAATCCTTCTGCGTCGCTTCACCGCCACGCGCCGCCGCCATCCGCTAGTGACAAGTGGCACCATTCTTCCCGGAATCGAGCAGGAAACTGCTCTTCTGGCTCCGCTGCGCGCCAATGCGGATCTGGTGATCGACACGTCCGACCTGCCTTCGCCGGAGCTGCGTCAGCTGATCGAAACGCGCTTTGGCTGCTCGGGTGGGGACGGGCTGACGGTTGCGCTGATGTCCTTTGCCTATCCGTCAGGTCTGCCGCGCGAAGCCGACATGGTTTTCGATGCGCGTTTCCTGCGTAATCCGCATTATGATCCGTTCCTCCAGCCCATGACCGGTCTGGATGAGGCAGTTGTGCAGTACGTGAAGTCGGACCCGGCCTATCCCGCCTTTTTCGGCCATATCCAGAGCCTTCTGGAACTGGTGCTTCCCCGTTTTGTCGCGGAAGGCAAGAAATATGCCACCATCGCTATCGGATGCAGCGGCGGACGCCATCGCTCGGTAACGATCGTGGAAGAACTGGCCCGTATTCTCCCCAAAGCCATGCCGGTCGGGCCGATGATGGTTCTGCACCGCGAACTCGCCCGCAAAGGGGTGGCCCCCCGGCGCTGGGCCGTCCCTCCACAGGACCCGCCACAGGATCTTTCTTTACAGGACAGAACAGTATGATCGGACTCATGCTGATTACGCACGGACGTCTTGGCGATGTCCTGCTGGAAACGCTGGTTCACGTCGTGGGTCCGCAGACTCAGGTGGGCGTGGTCGGCGTTGCGGATGATGACGATCCCGCCGTGCTGCGTCCTGCGGCCGAACGCCTGCTCCAGCGCCTCGATACCGGCGATGGCGTTCTGGTGCTGACGGATATTTTTGGGAGTTCGCCTTCCAATCTGGCGCTGTCCCTGCGCGAGCCGGGGCATGTCGAAGTCGTGTCAGGCGTAAATGTGCCGATGCTGGTCAAGCTGGCGAAAACACGTCGCGATCTGGACCTTGCGGGCTGCGTGGAAAAGGCCACAATGGCGGGGCGGAAGTATATCGCCGTGGCGTCACAACTTCCTGCCCCCTGTCTCCATGGCGGGCCGCGTGCCTGTACGCTGCCGGTTCATTGAATCGAGTTCGCTGAATGAGTGATACGACCCTGTCCGTTCCGCCGCGTACTGTCAGCATTGTCAATCATCTGGGCCTTCATGCCCGCCCCGCCGCCAAGATCGTGACGACTGCCGAGCGCTTCGACGCTGAAGCCACGATTGCTCACGGCTCAAATGTCGTCTCCGCCCTGTCGATCATGGGACTAATGATGCTGGGAGCCGGGGAGGGGCAGAGCGTGACGCTCCGTGCCCACGGGCCTCAGGCGGTCGAGGTGCTCGACGCTCTGGAGGCTCTGATTGCGGACGGATTTGGCGAGCGTGACTGAAACGCCGCCCCGTCGCCGCTCTTCCCGACAGCCCCGCCGCAGCGCGTCCTCCAGTACGTTTCTTCAGGGCAAGGCCATCACGCCCGGTATGGCACTCGGCCCTGCCGGACGGGTTGAAGCCCTCCCGCTGCCCGACATCACTGAACGCTACAGCGCCATTGGGCCGGAGGCAGAGAACGTCCGTCTGGACGAAGCCATCGCCCGGGCGTTCCACCAGATCGAGAAGATGCGCGACCGGCTGGTTGGCTTGCCGGAAGAGGGCCGGGCGGAAATCGCCTCCCTCCTGACGGTCTATGAACGGATGCTCGGCCCGTCGCGGCTGGTGCGTCAGGTGCGGGAGCGGATCGCGGGTGAGGGGCTTTGTGCGGAGGCAGCCGTTTCGGACGTCACGCAGGAGCTGGCGGCGCAGGTTTCGCGCATGGCCGATGCCGTTGCACGGGAAAACAGCGCACAGGACGCTGACGCCAATCTGCGTCTTGCGGGGGAGTTCGAGGAAGTCGGGCGTCGCCTGATGCGGAACCTGACCGGCATCTCCTATCGTGCCTTTTCCAGCCTGCCTTCCGGCTCCGTTCTGGTGGCGGAGCAGCTGCGTCCAGCCGATGTTGCCATGATCGATCCCGCACGCATCGCGGCGGTCGTCACGCAGGGCGGGGGCGGGGCGGACCACACCGCGATTCTGCTGCGCGCGCTCGATATTCCTGCCATTCTCGCCGTGCCGAACCTTATGGCGCAGGTTCAGGAAGGCGAGATGCTGGTCGTGGACGGGCATCTCGGGACCGTCACGCTGTCGCCAAACGACACCGAACTGCGTCTGGCGGCGGAGTCCGCACAGCGTGAGGTCAGGGAAAAGCGGGCCTTCGGACGGCTCAAGCGCTTGCCTGCCCAGCTTCAGAGTGGCGAGGACATCGAGCTTTCGGCCAATCTGGAACTGCCGGCGGAAATGCCGATGCTGCTGCGCAATGGTGCGAAGGGCATAGGTCTTCTGCGCAGCGAGTTCCTGTTCGGTGAGCGCGAAGACCTGCCGGACGAAGATGGTCAGACCGACGCCTATCGCGCCATCGTGCAGGCCATGGATGGCCGTCCCGTCACGATCCGCGTGCTGGACTGGGGCGGCGAGAAAGGTCGGGCCTGTATGCGTCGGCTGGGGCTGGCGGAGCAGGTGGCGGATGGTGGCAATCCTGCGTTGGGCCTGAGAGGCGTGCGTCTGCTCCTGCGGGTGCCGGAGGTGCTGGAAACGCAGTTCGCCGCGATCCTGCGGGCCGCCGAGTCTGAAGAAGGCGCAGCCATCGGTCGGGTGCGGATTTTGCTGCCGATGGTGACGTCCGCAGACGAAATCGTTGCGGCGCGGGAGATCTATGACCGGGTGGTCCGACGCCTCAAACGCAAAGGCCATACGTTGCCCGATCCGCTGCCGCCGTTGGGGATCATGATCGAAACTCCCGCTGCCGCTCTGACGGTGGATACGCTGGCCCGGCACGCTGATTTCATGGCGCTCGGCACCAATGACCTGACGATGTACACGCTCGCCGTGGACCGTTCGGATTCCATGGTGGCGGACCGCTACAGCCCGCTTCATCCGGGTGTGCTGCGGCTGATTGAGGCGGCGGCGGATTCGGCCCTGAAGGCGCGCCGTCCGATTTCGGTCTGTGGAGAAATGGCGTCTGATCCGCGGGTGGTGGCGCTGCTGATCGGTCTGGGTCTGCGTTCTTTTTCCATGAATTCCGCCTCCCTGCCACGCGTAAAGCGCCTGATCCGGACCCTGACGCTCGAAGACTGCGACCAACTCCGCCGACAGGTCATGCTGGAAAGCGATCCGGACCTGATCCAGGATCTGGTGCGGCAGTTCGCAACCTGACACTGTTTGTGCGTGGGTCTCTCGGCAAAGCGGGGCGGGGATGCCATATTGACGTCCATGCCGGATTCTTCTGCTACTGCTGATACGCTCGTTTTCTCGCCTGAGGTCACACAGCGCCTCGACCTCACGGCAGAGTGGTGCCAGCGCAACGGGCAGCGCCTGACCGAAACACGGCGTCAGGTGCTGGGGCTGATCCTGTCCAGCGAGAAGCCGTCCGGGGCTTATGATCTTCTGGCCAGACTGCGCCCCGCCCACCCGAAAGCCGCCCCGCCCACCGTGTACCGGGCGCTGGATTTCCTGCTGGAAAATAGCCTGATTCACCGTCTGGAGCGGTTGAGCGCCTTCGTGGGCTGTTCCCATGCCGTGGAATGTCCGCATGGCTGCAACCACCATGACGAAGGCGGAATGCACCGGGCGCAGTTTCTGATCTGCCGGGGCTGTGACCGGGCGTGGGAACTGGAGCAGGAGGCCATCGCGCCGGTTCTGACCCGTGCCGCGCAAAGCATGGGCTTTAAAGCCGAGTCCGCGACCGTCGAAATCGAAGGCCTGTGCGTGGCCTGCCAAAAAGCCGGTGCCCTGCCGGTCCGCCGACCGAAAACCACGGCAGGCTGAAACGCATGGGCCGTCGTCGTTCCCCGTCGTCGGCGCCGCTGTTTGAAACGCTGCCCCAGTCCCGCCGTCCGCGCCCGGAAAATCCGCTGCCCCGCGTTTCTGTGGCCCCGACTGACCAACCGGATCTTCTGGGCTGGAAGCCACCGCTGACGCATCTGGATGCGGGAGAGGTCGAAGCCTGTTTCCTGTCTCCTGTCGGGTTCCGCCCTCCGTCCGGGGAGGCGTTTGTGTATCATCTGACGGATATCGTCAGCGCCCGGATGATTGTGGAAAATGGCCTGTCTCTGACGGACGGAATCAGGTTCCGCACGGCCGCGCATCTGGCGCAGGATCTTGCGGATGCTCCGGTGACGGAAGATCTGGGGATCGTGCGTGTCCGGCGGCGTCTGATCCAGCCCTGGCTGACGGCGGATCGTCAGGACGGCCGTCCGTGCTATGTGCTCGGTCCGGAAACATCATGAGAGGCAGGGAGAGTATCATATGGCAGCACAGTCGGGCCTTCTGGCCGAAGTCACGCGTGGCGGACGCGTCGAATCCCATCATCTGGGTCGGGCGGTTGTGGTGGATGCCGATGGTGGTGTGGTCTGGTCCTGCGGGGATGTGGAGGCAGCGGTGTTTCCGCGTTCGACCGTCAAATCCCTGCTGGCGATCGAGCTTGTGGAAAGTGGCGCTGCGGACCGTCTCGGTCTGAGCAGCGATGCGCTGGCGCTGGCCTGCGCCTCGCATGGCGGCGAGAAAGCCCATGCTGACATGGCGGCCACGATGCTGGGAACGGTCGGCCGCGATGTCGGGTCTCTGGAATGTGGAACGCACTGGCCGACCTATGAACCGGCTGGCCGCGCGCTTGCTGCTGCCCATCAGGAGGCCTGTCCGCTGCATAACAACTGTTCGGGCAAACACGCGGGCATGGTGTGCCTGTCCTGCGATCAGGGCGTTGATCCGACCGGCTATATCGACCCGTCCCACGAGATCCAGCGCCGCGTGACGGATGTGCTGGCCGCCATGATGGACACGCCGCATGACGACGCAAACCGGGGTATGGATGGCTGTTCCATGCCGACCTATGCCGTCCCGCTGAAGGCACTTGCGAAAGGTTTTGCAAGATTTGGCGCGGGAACCGGATTGTCCGAAGGGCGTTTCCGTGCGGCAACACGTCTTCGTGAGGCCGTGGCGGCCAATCCGTTCATGGTCGCCGGGACGGGGCGCTATGACACGAAAATCATGGACTGGTTCGGTACGCGGGCCTTTGTGAAGATGGGCGCGGAAGGCGTGATGATCGCGTCTTTGCCGGAACTGGGGTTGGGTCTGGCCATCAAGACTGATGATGGCGCCAATCGCGCTGCGGAAGTCGCAATGTCCGCCCTGCTGCGTCGCTTCGGTGGCGAAACGCTGTGTCGGGACGCCGCAGACCGCGACATTCTGGACGCAACCGCCACGCAGACCATGCGGAACTGGAACGGGTTCACCGTTGGCGAACTCCGCAGTGCGCTCACGCTGTAAACGGTTTTGTGTTATAGGTTACGGATATGACATCCGCATGAAAGATTGGTGTCATTTTATGACTGAGCAAGAGGAACGCACTGGCCTATGAACGATCAGCCCGGAATGACAGGGACCATTTCGCCGCAGGATGACAGCGGCACATCCATTTTCGACGCAACGCGTTTCAAGATCATCGCCATTGGCGTGATCGCGGCGCTGGCGGGTCTCATGTCCGGGCTTGATATTGGGGTAGTGGCAGGAGCGCTGGACTTGTTCGGCAAGGAATACCACGCCTCCACCATTGCGCTGGAATGGGTCGTCAGTTCCATGATGGCGGGGGCAGCGGCGGGTGCTCTGAGTGCGGGCTGGATGTCTAAGACGCTGGGGCGCAAACATTCCCTGATCGTGGGTGGTGCGATCTTCGTTATTGGCACGCTTGGTTGCGCCATGAGCTGGTCGGTCGCGTCCATGATTTCCTTTCGGATTGTCATGGGTGTCGCGGTCGGCATTTCCGCCTTCACCGCCCCGCTGTACCTGTCGGAAATCGCCAGCGAGGATGCGCGCGGGGCGATGGTTTCGACCTATCAGCTCATGGTGACGGTCGGCATTTTCATCGCGTTCCTGTCCGACACGTATTTTTCCTATAGCGGCAACTGGCGCTGGATGTTCGGCGTGGCGGGCATTCCGGCCATTCTGTTCCTGATCGGCGTGCTGTTCCTGCCCTACAGTCCGCGCTGGCTGATGGCGCAGGGGCGCCACAAGGAAGCGCGGCAGATCCTACTGGATCTGCGCGATGACCCGCTGACGGCTGCCAAGGAAATCCGCGCCATCCGCGAGCAGCTTGAGACGAAGCAGGAGGGTTTCAAGCTCTTCCGCACCAATCCCAACTTCCGCCGCTCCGTGGCGCTGGGCGTGATGCTCCAGATGATGCAGCAGCTCGCGGGCATCAACATCGTCATGTATTACGCGCCCAACATTCTTGCGGCAGCGCATTTCGATGCACAGTCGCAGATGTGGTGCACGGCCATCATCGGTCTGGTGAACATGCTGGCGACTTTCGTAGCGCTGGGACTGGTCGACCGGTGGGGCCGCAAGCCGATCCTGTATGCGGGCTTTACGGTCATGGCGTTCGGCATGGGTATTCTGGCCATTCTGCTTCAGACCGGCATGACCACGCAGTCCTCCCAGATCGCGGCGGTGTTCCTGCTCATGATCTTCTGCGCCGGATTTGCCATGTCGGCGGGGCCGCTGATGTGGGTGCTGTGTTCCGAAATCCAGCCGCTCGGCGGGCGTGATTTCGGCATTGCCATCTCAACCTTCACCAACTGGATGACCAATCTTCTGGTCGGTGTGAGCTTCCTCACCCTCATGCAAACCCTCGGCACGTCAGGTACGTTCTGGCTCTTCGCCGGGCTGAACGCGCTGTTCCTGCTGTTGACGATCCTGTTCGTCCCCGAGACGCGGGGAATGTCCCTCGCCGTCATCGAAAAACGGCTCATGTCGGGTGTAAAACTCCGCAAACTGGGCCGCTGATATTTTCCGGGGCATCACCATCGCGTGATCTTGCGCCCGGCCTCTCTGGTCGGGCGTTTTCGTTTGAACATTCCATCAGGAGACGCGCTTGAGCGAATTTTCCAGATCTCCCCGAGCTTCCAGCCCCGTCGTCGGCAGAAGCGGCGTGCTGATTGTTTACGCGCTGTATATCGCCCGTTTCTTCACGGGAATCAGCCTTCTGGCGGGTGTCATCGTCGCCTATCTCCTGCGCCGACCGAGCGTCGGGATAGAGCGGATGCATCTGAACTGGCTGGTGCGCCTGTTCTGGTATGATGTTGCCTTCATCGTCGGTTCCGCCGCTCTGTTTCTGGCGTGTTTCCTGACGGAACCGCCCGGAAGTTCCGGCCCCGGCCAGCTTCTTTTCCTGCTGCCGATCGGTATTTTCGCAGTCTGGAATATCGTCCTGCTGGTGGCTTTGATCGTGGGTGTGCGTGGTATTCTCGCCGGAGATGGCCCGCTTCCTGAACGCTTCCGGGCATTGGCGGAATAAGCTCGCCGGGAACTGGCGCAATACGCCATTTCTTCAGAGTTTCCGACGAGGTTAATGCGTCGGAATGCCGGGAATCTCTATCTGGCACGGTTTGTGCATCAAGGTTGCTGTCGAGTTTTTCTCAGAGGAATGTTTCCCTCATGTACGCATCCTACGCCCCTTACGAACCTGCCAACCGCTACGGTCGCGGAGATGATGCCCGGAGCGGCCGTGATCTGGTTCTGCTGATTTACGCGCTGTACGTCGCCGGATTTTTCACCGGTGTGACGGCCCTGATCGGCGTAATGATCGCGCATAAAAGCCGCCGCTCCGCCACGGGCCTGACGCGGACGCAGCTCGACTGGCAGGTGCGGATGTTCTGGTATGGCGCGCTCGCCCTCACCGTCATCGGGACGATCCATCTCATGGTCGCGGGTCTGGGCGCTATTACGGGCGGGCTTGGGCTGGTGTTCATGGTGGTGCCCTGGGGGCTGACTCTGGCTTGGGGCATTCTCACGGCCTGGGCCATTGCCCGTGGCGTCCATGCCGCTCTGCTCAATCGTTCCGTCGCAGGTCGCTGAAGCCCGAAAGGCCCATATCATGAACCGTTTCGTGCTTTCCCTTCCTGTCCTCGCCCTCGGCACAGCCCTGGCCTTTCCGGTCTGCGCTGCGCCCCTAAGCCAGTCCTCAATTTCGGACGATATGTCCCTGTCCACTCTGCCCGAGGGTGGAAAACTCTCCAGCATCAACGGAGATGTCAGTATCGGGACGTCAGACGGTCCGCTGTCTGTCCGGACCGTCAGCGGCGACATTCATATCAAGCAGTCCAGAGGGCCGCTCGAGGTCCATACGGTCAATGGCGCGCTGGATGTGGATCATGCGGTAGCCGCTGTGGAAATCCGCAGTGCCAGCGGCGATATCACGCTCGATCATTCCGACGGTGCAGTCTCGATCCGTACCATGAATGGTGACAGCACGATCGATCATGCGACCCATAATGTCATGATCCGCAGTGTTAGCGGGGATACAAACCTTACGCTTGATGCCGCGCCGCAGATGCGCATGATTGATATCGGCACGGTCAGCGGCGACATGACGATCCACCTGCCTCATGGATTTGGTGGAACCTTCGACATTCACCTGAAACAGCGCCGCTCAGACAAGACGCTGCCTCTCCAGCAGTCTCTCGGCCTGACGGTGCAGATCGGGAACTGGGAAAAAGAATCCGGTGGGTCAGTAGAGGTCCGGACGATCACGGCCACCGGGAAGGTTGGCGATGGCCGCGATCACGTCATCATCCACAGCGTGGTCGGTACGCTGAAACTTGTTCAGGACTGAACCACGCCCTCGCAACCCATCCGTTGCAGCGTCTCCGCCATGAAGTCCGGCGGGGAGGCTTCTGCGGCGAGTGTGTCTGACGGCAGGTTCAGTTCCAGACTGCGGGCGAGCAGATGCAGCCCCGGCAAAGATGACCCTGCCGAAGCACCGTAAACCGTATCGCCAAGGATCGGCGTTCCCAGTTCCGCGCAATGGATGCGGGCCTGATGAGTCCGTCCCGTGAGCAGTTCCAGCTCTACCCAGCACAGACTCTTCCCGCGTCCCAGCACACGCCAGCGCGTCCGGGCCTCATCGCCTTTCGCATCCACAACCATGCGCCAGCCCGAGGGACCGGACTTCCGCAGAAGCGGCGCGTCAATCTCGCCGCTGTCCTGCGGCAGAGTCCCCATCACAACCGCCCAGTAGAGTTTGCGAACCTGTCGGTCCTGAAACGCTGCCTGCGCCTCGATCAGCGCCGTTTTGCGCCGTGCAACCAGCAGGCAGCCGGATGTGTCCGTATCCAGTCGGTGCGCCAGCCAAGGCCCTCCGCGCGGATGCGGCAGCAGGCGGGTTTCTACGGAATCCTGCGTGGAAGGGCCGGGATGCACCGCCAGTCCGGCTGGCTTGTCCAGAATCAGGAATCGGGGCGTTTCCAGCAGGACGGGAATCTCCATTCCCGGATAAAACGGGGTGCGCGGGCCTTCGGAGGCGGGGGAGTCCTCCTGCGCGGGCAGGCGGCGTGGCTTGTGGGCGTTGCGCGAGGCTTTGGCCCGTCGGATCCGCTCCTTGCGGTCAGTCTTCATGCTCTTCCTTGCGGCGGACAAGGATCTCGCGTTTGCCCACATGGTTCGCGGCACCGATGATGCCTTCTTTTTCCATCTGGTCGATCAGCTTGGCCGCGCGGTTATATCCGATGGAGAGGTGGCGCTGGATGAAGCTCGTGGAGGCGCGGCCTTCACGCATCACGATGTCCACGGCCTGATCGAACAGGGTACCTTCACCGTCACCGCCCGAGCCGGACCCTGCCGTCAGGCCGCCCGCGCTGTCGTCGTCCTGCCCCGAGACCACGTCGTCGTTGTAGATCGGGTCGCCCTTGGAGCGCAGATCCGCCACGACGGCCTCGACTTCCTCATCCGCCACGAACGGTCCATGGACACGCGTGATGCGGCCACCGCCCTGCATGAACAGCATGTCGCCCTGACCCAGAAGCTGTTCGGCGCCCTGTTCCTGAAGAATGGTGCGGCTGTCGAACTTGCTGATGACCTGAAAGGAAATCCGGGTCGGGAAGTTGGCCTTGATGGTGCCGGTGATGACGTCCACGGACGGCCGCTGCGTCGCCATGATGACGTGAATGCCGGCGGCACGGGCCTTCTGGGCTAGACGCTGCACGGCCGTTTCGATTTCCTTGCCCGCGACCATCATCAGGTCAGCCATCTCGTCGATGACGACGACGATATAAGGCAGGTTTTCCGTGGCGACCTGCTGTTCGTCGAACACTGGGCGGCCCGTTTCGGGGTCAAAGCCGGTCTGGACGCGTTTGGTGACCATCTCGCCCGAAGAGCGGAGCTGGTTCACGCGCTCGTTGTAGCCGTTGATATTGCGGACCTGAAGCTGCGCCATCAGGCGATAGCGGCGGTCCATTTCCTGCACGGTCCATTTGAGCGCGCTGACGGCCTTGGTCGGTTCCGTCACCACCGGCGTCAGGAGATGCGGGATGCCGTCATAGATCGACAGTTCGAGGATCTTGGGGTCGATCATGATCAGGCGGCACTCTTCCGGGCTGAGCCGGTAGAGCAGCGACAGGATCATGGCATTCACGCCGACCGACTTACCCGAACCCGTCGTACCTGCGACGAGCAGATGCGGCATTTTCGCAAGGTCGGTATAGACCGGAACGCCGGCGATGTCCTTGCCGAGCGCGATCTGAAGACGGCCGTTTCCGTTTATCCATTCCGGCGTGCGGAGCAATTCGGAGAAATAGACCGTCTCGCGCTTGGCGTTGGGCACCTCGATGCCGATGACGTTGCGTCCGGGTACGGTCGCGATCCGCACGCTCAGAACCGAAAGCGAGCGGGCCACGTCGTCGGCAAGTCCGATCACGCGGGACGAGCGGATGCCTGGTGCGGGTTCGAGTTCGTACAGCGTGACGACCGGACCGGCATGGATGTCGCCGATCGTACCCTGCACGCCGTAATCGGCCAGAACGCTCTCCAGCAGGCGGGCATTGGATTGCAATGTCTCCTGCGAAGGTCCCGTTACGGCATGCGGCGGCGGTGGGTTCAGCAGGGCGAGCGGGGGCAGTTCCCAGCCCGTCGTCACGGCATTGCGCGGCGCGGCGGGACGTGGGGCGACAGGTTCGGGCGGACGTTCGGGACGGCGCATTCCGAACAGGCCGCGCTTCTGCGGTTCGGGTTCGGGCGGTGTGTCGATGCTGCTCTGGGGCAGGTCCTCGTCCATTTCGTCGTCGATCTGACGACGCACGGGCGGCAGCGGCGTATCGCGCTGGCGGGCGATCTGGGCCAAACGCTCGGCATAGGGGTTGGAGGGCGCGTCTTCCTCTTCCGGCGTAGCAGTCTGGCGAGCGCGGGCAGCCGCGGCTTCCGTCCGGCTGACCGGGCGCGTCTCGGCGGCTGGCTGGCTGTAGGGATCGTCCTGCGTGTCCATGGGGGGCTGCATCCAGCCGGTATTCTGCGGCACGAACGGCTCGGGGCGGGAGCGCGGATCGCTCTTACCGAAGCTGCGGCGTAGGAAGGACAGGGGGGCTGCATCCGCTGCTGGAGCGCCACCGGCTGGGCTGGGCTGGAATTCATACAGGCGCGGATCGGGCGCGGGACGATGATCGGATGTCTGCGGGCCATTCATACGCTTGGCGAGTGAGAAGGGCTGGCGACCCAGCACCACGGCCGTCTTGCCCAGAGCGCGCCATTCGCGGGCTTCGAGACCCATTGCCAACGGCAGAAGTAGGCCCATCAGCAGCAGGACGAGAAGAACGGCAATGGCGTTTCCGGCGGCCCCGGCTTCGGCATGGGCGGCATCCAACAGGCGATGGGCAAAAGAAACGCCCATTTCACCGCCCAGACCGCTGGCGGTCGGCCAGTCGACCTGAAGGCCGGGGATGAGAAGCTGGAGCGTGCCGATGAAGGTGGCGGCGGCGGGCAGAAGGGCGAGGGCGGCCACGATCCGCAGGATCGGCAGGCTCATGCCGTGATGGCGGACCATGCGCCACGCCCAAGCCAGCAGGATGACGATTGGCATACCGCTGCCGAGGCCGAGCCACTGGATCAGACCATCCGAAATGGTCGCGCCCGTACGGCCCAGAAGGTTCGTCGGCTGCGTTCCTGTCGAGGTGTTGAAAGACGGATCGTGCGGATTGAAGCTCCACAGCGCGATCCCGACCGCCACGGCGAAGATCAGCAGGACCAGCCCGAGAAGCTCCATGCAGCGCGCGCGCAGGGCGCTTCGCAGTTTCGGTGTCATGTGCCGGTCATGCGCGTCGCGGACGATGTTGCGCACTGTACTGGTCGATCGGCTGAACGCGGCCAAGTCTCGTCACCCCGTCGGTTTTCTGGATTGCGGCTTGTAAAATTCACTCTGAACTATAGCCGACAGGGTACTGAATACAGAGGGAAAATTAAGGAAAAGTGGAGGAATGCTTCCAGATCGTCACCTTTGCTGCCCCAAAACGACGCTCACAGAGGATTTCTGGCGTGAGTGTGGGCATAAAGTGTTCGGAAGGTGGCATGATGGGCGTAAATTCTTCCGTGGCGCCCGTTTCGGTCACGATCAGCGCGCCCTGCGCCAGCCAGCCGTTCCGCGCCAACGCCCGCAGACCCGATTCGACAAGTCCCTTGCCATAGGGCGGGTCGAGGAAAACCAGCGTGTAGGGTTCCGTGGCTTTGGGCGGATGCGTGACGCTGCAACTCAGCACGCGGGAGCGATCCCGGGCCTTGCAGATGTCCAGATTGATCCGCAGGGCCGCGAGCGCGCTGCGGTCCCGTTCGATGAATGCGGCTTTTTCCGCCCCACGCGACAGGGCTTCGAGCCCCAGCGCGCCGGTTCCGGCGTAGCAGTCCAGCACGAAGGCCTTTTCCAACTCCTCCTGCCCGTACCAGGGGGCATGGGCGAGCATGTCGAAAATCGCCTGCCGCGTGCGGTCAGACGTGGGGCGCGTGCTGGTTCCGGACGGCGCGGTCAGGGCGCGGCCCTTGTTGTCTCCTCCAACGATCCGCATGGATCAGCGCGTCCGATGACGCTTTGGAGCCGGGAGGTCCGGCAACTGTTCGCGCAGGGTTTTGCCGGGAACTTCCTCCAGCTCGCGCGCCTTGAGTGAGCCAAGCTGGAACGGGCCGTAGGACAGGCGGATCAGGCGGCTGACATGCAGGTTCAGGCCTTCCATGACGCGGCGGATTTCGCGGTTCTTACCTTCACGCAGACTGACCGTGAGCCAGGCATTGTCGCCTTTTTTCGAGTCCAGTGCGGCTTCGATGGAACCATAGCGCACGCCGTCATAGTCGAAACCATTGATCAGTGAGGCCAGACGCTTCTCGTCCACGACGCCGAACACCCGCACGCGGTAGCGGCGGACCCAGGCATTGCCCGGAAGTTCGAGGCGGCGGGCCAGTTCGCCGTCATTGGTCAGCAGCAGCAGACCTTCGGAATTGATATCCAGACGCCCGACGCTGATGACGCGCGGCAGGCCTTCGGGCAGCGTGTCGAACACGGTTTTGCGGCCTTCGGGGTCCTTGTGGGTCGTCATCAGGCCGTCGGGCTTGTGATACCGCCACAGGCGGGTGCGCTCGGGGGAATCCACGGGCTTGCCGTCTACCAGCATGATGTCGCCCGGCTGCACGAATGTCGCCGGATGCGTGACGATCTGTCCGCCCAGCTTGATGCGCCCGTCCTCGATCATACGCTCGATATCGCGGCGGCTCGCCACGCCGGCGCGGGCCAGCGCCTTGGCGATGCGCTCGCCTCTCGGGGCTGCTGCGTCCGCTTCGGGTGCAGTGTCCTCGTGCAGGTCAGAGATTTCGGGCATCTCAGGGGCGGTGTTTTCGGTGTTGTCGTCGGTCATCGTGCAGTCTCCACAAGCGCCGCATACAGGCGACGGTCGCCGGGGTCGAGGGAGAATTCGGGGTGCCACTGTACGCCAATGGCGAAACCGGGGCCATCAAGTTCGATCGCTTCGATCGTTCCATCCGGCGCATAAGCGCAGATTTTGGCCCGTCCGGGGTCGCGCACGGCCTGATGATGTGAGGAGTTCACGCTCATGCGCTCCGCCCCCACGATCTGCGCGAGTTTCGTGCCGGGAACGATGTCGATGTCATGGCCGGGTTCGTGGCGTGGGTTGGGCTGTTCGTGTTGCAGCTCTTCCGGAAGATGCTGGATCAACGTGCCTCCGGCGTGTACGGCCAGAAGCTGCATTCCGCCGCAAATGCCCAGAACCGGCTTGCCCTGTGCCAGCGCCGCCCGCAGGAGCGCCAGTTCGGCGGTGGTGCGGGCCGGGCGTGGGCTGGTCAGCGGATGGGGCGCCTCGCCATAAAGCGCCGGATCGACGTCGAATGCGCCGCCCGTGACGATCAGCCCGTCCAGCCGCGCCATCAGGGCTTCGGCATCGCAGCCATAACCCAGACAAACCGGCATTCCCCCCGCATCGCTCACGGCTGTCAGGTAGTTTTCCCGCAGCGCATGGAAGGGGTAGCGAGAGAACTGCCCCGGCCCGCCCGGTTCATGATCCAGCGTCAGACCGATCAGCGGCGCGCGCTGCGAAGGGGATGGACGGGGAGGGGTCATGCGCCGCATCATCGCATCATGAATCAGGGACAGACAAGGATTTACACGGATATCGGTCCGGCGATGCAGACCGCGTTGCAGGCTGCGCGGGAGGCGTCGTCGTGCGGGGAAGTGCCGGTGGGTGCGGTTGTGCTGGCACCTGACGGGCGTGTTCTGGCAGTGGCGCGCAATCACGTGGAGAGCGGGCATGATGCGTCGGCCCATGCCGAGCTTCTGGCCATGCGCGAGGCTGCCGCGCGTCTGAAAAATCCGCGCCTGACGGATTGTACGCTGGTCGTGACGCTGGAGCCGTGTCCGATGTGTGCGGCGGCGATCGTGCATTTCCGCATCGGACGGGTCGTGTTTGGCGCTTACGATCCCAAAGGCGGCGGCGTGGAGCATGGGCCAAGGATTTTCGAGCGCCCTTCCTGTCTGCACCGCCCTGAAGTGATCGGCGGGGTGTGCGAGCGCGAGGCGTCGGCGCTGCTGAAAGATTTCTTCCGCAAACTCCGTAAACCCATCGCAGAATGACGTTGTGGAGGGCGAAATTCACAGTCCGTCACGAACTTACGGATGTTTCACCCGGCGGTCAGCTTGTGGAACGGGAACGGGGTTCATAGTTCAGCGCTATAAGCCACGATGTTTCGCAACAAGTCGGGATTGATATGACCACACGCTTTCGCACGTCCCTGTCCGCTCTCGCTGCCACCACCATGCTGGTCGCGGCCCCCTTCGCGTTTGCGGACACAACGCCCGCAGCCACAGCACCCAGCGGCGCCATCAAGCCCCAGACGGGCGTTCAGGCGCTCCCCAATTTCGTCACGCTCGTCAAGCAGGTGAAGCCGGCTGTCGTGTCCATCACGTCCCACATCAAGGCGGACGTGGCGGAAGAAGAGGAAAATGGTCCGGGCGGTGGCGGCGGTGGTATGGGACAGGGTTCGCCGTTCCCGTTTCCCTTCCCGTTCCAGATGATGCCGCAACAGCAGCAGCCCAACCGGACGGTCGAAGCTCGCGGTTCGGGGTTCATCATTTCGTCTGACGGCTATGTCGTGACGAACAACCACGTCGTGAACGGTGCGACCAAAGTGACGGTCACGCTTGATGACGGCACGACGCTTCCGGCCAAGATCATCGGTCGCGACCCGAAGACGGACGTGGCCCTTCTGCGTGTTAAGCCGACCGGCAAGCTGCCATTTATCGAACTGGGCGATTCCGACGAGGTCCAGCCGGGTGAATGGGTCATTGCCGTGGGCAACCCGTATGGTCTGGGCGGCACGGTGACGGCGGGTATCGTCTCGGCACTGGGTCGTGACCTGCATTCGGGTGCCTATAACGACTTCATTCAGGTCGATGCGCCGATCAATCACGGTAACTCTGGCGGTCCGCTGTTCACGCAGGACGGCAAGGTCGTGGGCATCAATTCCATGATTATTTCGCCCAATGGTGGTGGTTCGATCGGTATTGGGTTCGCCATCCCGTCCGACACCGTCAGATCCGTCGTGAGCCAGCTTGAAAAAACCGGCCATGTCACGCGCGGCTATCTCGGCATTGAAGGGCAGGACATTTCGCCCACGATGGCGCAGGCGCTGAACCTCCAGTCCCCCGAGCCGGGCGCGCCGCCGCACGGAACGCTGGTGGCGTCTGTCTCCAAGGGCAGCCCGGCCGAGAAGGCTGGCATCAAGAGCGGCGACGTCGTCACCACGCTGAACGGCAAGCCGATCAAGAATGGTCATGATCTGGCGGTGAAGGTCGTTTCCATTGCACCGGGCACGCAGGCGACGCTGGGGCTGCTGCGTGACAGCAAGCCGATGACGGTGAACTTCACGGTCGGCAACCTGTCCGCGCAGGATCATGCTTCGGGTGATGCGACCGACAGCGCGCAGTCCGGTGCGGGTAAGCTGGGTGTGTCGCTGGCCTCTCTGACGCCGCGTGCGCGTCAGGAACTGGGTCTGGACGACAGCGTGCAGGGCGCGGTCGTGGCTGATGTCGTGCAGGGTTCACCTGCCGATCAGGCTGGCATCCGTCCGGGCGATATTGTCGTGGCGGTTGGCAATCACGTCACGCCGTCGCCCAAGGCCGTCGTCGCGCAGGTGCATGATGCTCTGGGCCGCAAGCAGCCGCCGCTCCTGCGCATCCTGCGTGACGGGCAGCAGCTTTTCGTGGCCGTCTCCCCGACCGGTTCAGACGACGACAGCTCCGACGACGCCCAGTAAGAGGCACGTCAGAACTCAAAAAGGCGGGAAGGGTCAGACCTTCCCGCCTTTTTTTATGTTTGTTTTTATATCGAATCCGAAATACTCTCGGGCTTTCACCCGTCCGGGACTGTGTTGTCGTGCACCTGGTTACTGTCATGAAATTCGTCGGTGGAGCGCTGGCTTTGCTGGCGCTGACTTTTCTCCCAACGATCATTGCGCTTTGTACCCGCAAAGTTCACTGGCGTGAGGCGTTTGTGGTCAATCTGGCGTTTGCTTTTACATTTGCAGGCTGGTTCGCCGCCATCGCATGGGCTGCGACCGGAGACGACGCGAAGATCAAGACCCGCTTCAGGGCGCTTTCAACCCGCAAAAAGATCCTGCTCGTTTTGGAACTGGTCTTCGTGGAAGTGGCGGTGACGGGGTATGCCGTGTTCCATCACTCTTCCCACGCCACGCATCTTCTGTACTGATCGGGATCAGCGCTCCGCCTTGCCGATCCGGTCGTAGAAGAACCAGACGCCCAGCATCTGCGACAGCAGGATCGTCGCATTGCAGGCCGCTGTCGACAGGCAGGCCCCTGCCAGACCGAAATGCCGCGTCAGGACATAGAGCGCCGGGAAATAGATCGCCATGACGGCGGTGCGGTTCTTCATGAGGAACTTCACATGCCCCACGACGATCAGCAACGGCTCCAGTGGGATGACCAGCAGGCTGAACACCGCCGCCAGCAGCATGATGGAAATATAGAGCGACGTGTGATGCACATGAACATGTAGCAGGAAGCGGAAGATCGTCGATCCGAAGAAGGCCGACAGCAGCAGAAGCGCGCAGGATAATGCGCCCAGAACACCGAACATTTTCCACGTCACGCGCTTGAGGCCGCGCCAGTCCTGCCGGTCCCGCATCCGGACCAGTTCGGGATACAGCACGGGGGAGATGAGCTGTGCCGGGGTAACAATTCCGTCCGCGATCTGACGGCAGACGCGGAAAACGGCGGCTTCCGCCGGTCCCAGACCCGTTCCGACCACCAGCGTTGCCACATGGCCCGAGATGTTGCCCAGCGTCTGGTTGATGCTGGCCGCGCGTGTGAACTGCCACATGCCCGGAAGCTGCCAGCGCCAGTGCCGAAACGCCCGGAAATACCGGAACTTGAATTTCCGGTGCAGGATATTTAGCGCATAATAAATGTAGAAGCCATAATCGATAACGATCGTCATGGCCCAGACGAGCAGGAAATATCCGAGCTTCAGATGCAGCACATAGCCCAGAAGAACGCCGAATGTCTTGGCGATGGCGGCACAACTGTCGATGATCGGGACGAGATGGAATTTCCCTGCCATCCGCAGGATGCCGTTCGCCCAGCCTGAATACATCAGCGGACTGACGCAGACATACAGATCCGCCAGAAACCGCACATGCGCCGACCAGTGTGCGGTGTGTCCATAGATCTGCACGCCCACGAGGCCGAACACGATGGCGAATGCCGCCGAAAGCGTGTCGAGACGGATGCAGAAATGGACCACCCGGTGCAGGAGGTCTGTGTCATTGCTGCTGAAGCTATCGCTGCCGAAGCGGATCAGCGTCTGCCAGGACTGCATCCGCGACAGGACGGAGCCGGTCGAGGCCAGCGAATGGATCAGGATCAGAAGTCCGAAATCGGACAGCCCAAGCGCCCGGACGGCTACGGCAATATAGATAAAGCTGCACAGCGCATTGGCAATGCGACCGAGGGTGAGAACACTGACATTTTTGAAAATGGATTTGAAAACGGAGCGTTCGCCGGACATGCGGGCCTTACTGACCACAAAGCCGCCAGAGTGTCTATGCCGGTAACGAATTGTAGCATTTCGGGAAGGTTTCTTGACACAAAAAGGTCAGAGATTATGAAGAAAATGTTACATATTCGGTGTCAGGATTTCTGTGGACGTGATCTTGCGGCGACCCGTCTTCTCCTGAAGGCCTTAATCCCGAAAAGCGCAGGTTTCCGGCCTGTTTTTCAGGCAGGACGCTCTGATTAATGAAAATCGCCTTCATCTATATTGCCGAACCCTATCAGTGTTACCACACGGCGTCCGTCGCCAGCGCACTGGCCGCGATCCCCGGTCATGAGGTGGTGGAATATTACAGCTTTCCCGAGACGGTGAAGCATCTCGCACGCATCCGCCGTGCGCTGGACGTGCCTGACCTGCCGCTGAAGGCTTTTCCCAAATCGCTGAAAGCCCGTCTTCTGAAGCGCGCAAGACGCCTCGATCAGGAACGATTGGTGGTGTTGCGCGAGAATATCGCCGAGCTGAACCAGTATGATGCGGTGGTGGCGACGGAATATACAGCCGGTGTGCTCAAGGAAATGGGGCTTTGTGGTCCGAAACTCATTCTGCTGATGCATGGCGCCGGAGACCGCTACGTCAATGACGAACATCTGGTGCGGGACTTTGATCTGACGCTTGTTCCCGGCCCCAAGGTCGAGAGTTATTTTCAGGACAAGGGCCTGCTTAAGCAGGAAACCACGCGGGTCGTGGGGTATCCGAAATTCGATGTGTTCGAGGCCGTACAGCGCGAAAAGACGATCGCGTTCGGCAATGGTCGCCCGTTTGCGCTGTATAACCCGCATTACCAGCGCAAGCTGACATCGGCGTCAGGCTGGATGATGCCGCTGATCCGGGGGTTCAAGGCCCAAAGCGAGACCGGAGAGAGCGACTATAATCTGGTCGTGGCGCCGCATATCAAGACCTTCCACAAGGGGTTCGGTATTCGCGAACGCCAGCTCAAGCGGCAGCGAAGCCCTGAAGTGATGGTCGATACCGGGTCGTCCGCCATGCTGGACATGACTTACACGTCTCAGGCGGCACTTTATATTGGCGATGTCAGCAGTCAGGTTTACGAGTTCCTCGGCATTCCGCGGCCCTGCGTTTTCCTCAATCCACGCAAGCTGCCCTGGCGGGATGACCCGTATTTCCTGCACTGGACGCTGGGTGAAGTGGTGGAGGATTTGGACGATCTGATGCCTGCCATCGCCCGCGCGCAGGAACGCCATGCGGCGTATCGTCCGGCTCAGGAAAACCTGTTTCAGGAAACCTTTGGCAACCCGCTTCTGGGGGGATCGCAACGCGCTGCGGACGCCATTGCGGAGTTCATGGCCGCAGCGTGAGGCTTTTCAGCATTCGGGGAAATTGACGGCCAGACCGCCGAGCGATGTTTCCTTGTAGCGGTGGTTCATGTCGCGTCCCGTCTCGGCCATCGTGCGGATGACCTGATCGAGCGACACATGATGCGCGCCGTCGCCGTGCATGGCGAGGGACGCCGCGTTGATGGCCTTGATTGCGCCGAACGCATTGCGCTCGATGCACGGGATCTGCACCAGCCCCGCCACCGGATCGCAGGTCATGCCCAGATGGTGTTCCATCCCGATTTCGGCAGCGTTCTCCACCTGAAGCGGCGTGGCGCCCAGAGCCGCCGCCAGCCCTGCCGCCGCCATTGAGGACGCGACGCCGACCTCGCCCTGACAGCCGACTTCCGCGCCTGAAATTGACGCATTGAGCTTGAACAGTCCGCCGATGGCCGCGGCCGTCAGCAGAAACCGGCGCTGTCCGTCGAGCGAATATTCGGGGCAGAACTCCCGATAATAGCGCAGCACGGCCGGGATTACTCCCGAAGCGCCATTGGTGGGCGCCGTGACAACGCGCCCTCCGGCAGCATTTTCTTCGTTTACCGCAATGGCGAACAGGCTGATCCAGTCCATGATGCCGTGTGCGGATGGTTGATTGCTGCGGCTCTGCTCCTTGAGCCGTTCGTAGAGTGCGGCGGCCCGTCTGCGGACGTTCAGCCGCCCCGGCAGCGTGCCGGAACGGTGCAGCCCGGCGTCCACGCAGTCCATCATCACGGAGACGATCCGGTCCAGATAGGCTTCGACCTCCGCACGGGGTCGCAGCACGCTTTCGTTCGCCAGAACGACGCCTGCGATATCGAGCCCCGTGTTTTGCGTGCGCTCCAGAAGCTCCGTGCCGCTGGTGAAGTCATAGGGCATGTCGGGCTGGGCGTAGGTCGCGGTTTCGGTGGCCTGTTCCGGCACGATGAAGCCGCCGCCGACCGAACAGAACCGCGCGCAGGCGAGCAGGGTGTCCGTGGAATCGAATGCTTCGAACTGGAGCGTGTTGGGATGAACCGGCGGGACGGTCTTCGTGTCGAGTACGATGTCCGTGTCCGGGTTGAACGGCGTGGGATGGCCGTTGAACGCAATGAGATGCGCCTGCGTCACGGACTGCACGATGCCGTCCGCGAGCGTCGGATCCATCGTGTCGGGCTTTTCTCCCGCCAGCCCGAGAATGACCGCGCGATCCGTCGCATGGCCCCGGGCCGTCCAGGCGAGCGAGCCATAAAGCGTTACCCGCAGTCGCGCCACGTCTGGCGCATCGCCCAGACTCTCCGCAAAGCGGGCGGCCGCGCGCATGGGGCCGACGGTATGGGACGAGGACGGCCCGATGCCGATCTTGAACAGGTCGAACAGGCTGATCATTCAGGCGGCAAGCTCGGCCAGCAGCGCATCGACGTCTTCGATGCGCGTATGAAAACTCGGCACGAGGCGGATGAGCGTGCCCGACACGCCTTCCGGCGTCGGCCAGCGATAGAAGCCAAATCCTGCCGCTTCCAGTTCCTCGACAAGCCGGTCCGGCAGGATGACGAACACCTCGTTGCCCTGCGTCTCGAACGGAAGCTGTGCACCCGCGTGACGGCGCAGGCCTTCGACGATGCGTTGGGCCATGGCGTTGGCATGGGCGCTGTTTTTCAGCCACAGATCGTCTTCCAGCAGCGCCAGAAGCTGCGCACTCAGAAAGCGGGCCTTGGACCACAGATGCCCGCTGCGTTTGATGCGACGCTCGAAATCCTTCAGCACCGGGCGCGTGCGGTCATTGACGAAGAACACGACCGCTTCCGCCGCCATGGCTCCGCATTTGGTGCCGCCGAACGACAGCACATCGACCCCGGCTTTCCATGTCACTTCGGCAGGTGTGCAGCCCAGATGCGCGATGGCGTTGCTCAGCCGCGACCCGTCCAGATGGACGGGGATGTCATGGTCGTGCGCGATCTCACAAAGTGCTGCGAGGTCTTTCGGCGCATAGACCGTGCCCCATTCGGTGGCCTGCGTCAGCGACAGGGCGTGGATGGGGGGCTTGAGGATTCCGCCCTCCGCATTAACCCGCAGTCCCGTGCGCAGGGCCTCGGCATTCATGCGGCCGTCGGCGGAGGGGAGCGTGACGAGCTTGGCGCCATGCATGAAGAACTCAGGCGCGCCGCCTTCGTCGTTGTTGATATGCGCGCTCTGGTCGCACAGAACCGCGCCATAGGGCGCCACGAGCGAAGACAGCGCCAGACTGTTGGCCGCCGTTCCCGTCATAACCGGAAAGACCGCAACCTCCGTTTCGAAAACTTCGCCAAACCGCGCATTCAGGGACCGGCTCAGCGCATCGTCGCCATACGAACCCACATTGCCCGCGTTGGCGCGCATCATGGCGTCCATAACGGCGGGGCATGCGGGAGAAACATTGTCACTGGCGAAGTTCTTGCGTATTTCGTCGGTCACGAGACCATCCTCAGTTCCTGTAGCCGTTACGGCCCATTCGCCAGCGTAACTGAAACGACCGCCTGTTGTCATCCGGAGAGCCCATGAGCATGTTGTCCCCCGAGAAGCAGTCCGAACTGGCCTCAAGGATCATCGACGGCAAGGCCATCGCCCGCGCCCTGACCGATAAGATCGGTCGTGAAGTGGCGAAATTCGTCGAGCAGGGCAACACGATCCCCGGTCTTGCCGTGGTGTTGGTGGGTAACGATCCGGCGTCGGAAGTCTATGTGAAGAACAAGGCAATCCAGACCCATCGCGTGGGGATGCGCTCTTTCATGCACATGCTCCCACAGAGCACGTCGCAGGACGAACTGCTGGACCTGATCGCACAGCTCAACACCAACCCGAAAATTCACGGTATTCTGGTCCAGCTTCCCCTGCCAGCGCAGATTGATCCGGTTGTCGTGACGAACGCGATCGCACCGCACAAGGACGTGGATGGTCTGGGCGAAGTCAATGCGGGCCGTCTGTCGCTCGGGATCGACGGGATCGTGCCCTGCACGCCGCTAGGCTGCCTGATGCTGCTCCAGTCCGTCCACAAGGACATGACCGGCAAGCATGCCGTGGTGATCGGCGCATCCAACCTCGTTGGCAAGCCGATGGCGCAGCTTCTGCTTAAGGAAAACTGCACGGTTACGGTCGCGCATATCCATACGCGCAACACGAAGGAACTGGCCCGCGAGGCCGATATTCTGGTTGTTGCGACCGGTAAGAGCGGTCTGGTCCGTGGGGACTGGATCAAGCCGGGCGCGACCGTGATTGACGTCGGCATCACCCGCGTTGCAGCGGAAAACGGCAAGACCCGTCTGGTCGGGGACGTGGTGTTTGACGAAGCACTTCCGGTCGCGGGGCACATCACGCCGGTTCCGGGTGGCGTTGGGCCGATGACGATTGCCTGCCTGCTGCACAACACGCTTCAGGCCGCCCGCGCCACATCCTCCGCAACCTTTGCGGATGCCTCCTCGTGACGCGCGTTTCTGTTGAACTGGTTCCGCGCACGCCGGAATCCCTGATGGCGGATGTGCAGACCGTGCGGGATATTCTGCCGCAGGTCAGCATGCTGAACGTCCCGGATCTGATCCGCTTTGATCTGCGCAGCCATGACGCCGCATCGCTGATTGTGAAACAGACGCCGTTCGAGGTGATCGCGCATGTCCGTGCGACCGACATCGCCCCGGACGCGCCGCTGCCGGGTGCGGACCGGCCGGAGCTGACTTCCATTCTGGTCGTCGCCGGAGATCCGCCGCCTGCGGGCAGCGATCGGGTGGTCTATCCCAACACGTCCGCGCAGATCATTGAACGCTACCGCCGCGAGGCCCCGCATCTGAAGGTCTATGCGGTGTTCGACCCCTATCGTCGCGCGCCCTATCACGAGCTTGAAGAGATTGCCCGCAAGCGCGACGCCGGGGCGTGTGGCTTCTTCACCCAGCCGCTTTTCGATATTCCGATGCTCGAATGCTGCATGGACTGGCTGCGGGACGACACGGTGTTCTGGGGTATCTCCCCCGTTCTGGGCGACAAATCCCGCCGGTACTGGGAGCGCATGAACCACGTTATCTTCCCGCGCGATTACGACGGGACGCTTGAAGGTAACATTGCTTTTGCGCGCCGGATGCTGGGGGTCGTGAAGCAGAAAAACGACAATGCCTATCTGATGCCGCTGAAAGTTGATCTTGCCTCCTATCTGGGAGCGCTTGGAGATATTATAACGGAATAACATCGAACTTACCCAACGGAGGGCCCGCCCCGGATGTCTGTGCGCCTTTTTCTGCTTCCCCTGCTGGGAGGTGTACTCGTGCCCGCCGCCCTGCTGCCCGAGACCGTCACTGCGAAAACACTCGCTGACCCGGCCGCCGTCTTCGCACCTCTGACCCTCCCCGACGCTCCGAACGTCTATCGCTCAGGGTCGGGGCTTCCGGGGCCGCAATACTGGCAGAACCGTACAGACTACGTCATCCATTCGCGGATCGACACTCAGGCGCATGTCCTGCATGGGTCCGAAACCGTGACCTACAGCAACAACAGCCCCGAGGCGCTGGATGTCCTGTGGCTCCAGCTTGATCAGAACATTTACCGCGCCGACACGCGCGCTGCTGTCGGCGCCATTCCTGGCAGCCACATGATGACGGGAGATCATACCGACGGCATGACGATCGAACACGTTTCGGTCGTGCAGGGTGGCCGCGAAGTGGACGTCACGCCGCTCATTTCCGACACGCGGATGCAGCTCACGCTGCCCCGCACGATCGATCCGCATGGCGTGGCTTTCGTGAAAATCGACTGGCATTACACAATCCCCGGTCCGTGGGGTGGCCGTACCGCTGTTACGCCGACCCGCGAAGGCGACATCTATGAAGTCGCGCAGTGGTATCCGCGCCTGAGCGTCTATGATGACCGTCGGGGCTGGAACACGCTGCCCTATCTGGGGCAGGAATTTTTCCTCGAATATGGCAGCTTTGATTACAGCGTAACGGTGCCGTGGAACTACACGCTGGTAGGCTCCGGCGCACTGTTGAACCCTGAGCAGGTCCTGACACCCGTCGAGCGGAACCGTCTTGCACAGGCCGCGCAGAGCGATGCGCGCGTCATGATCCGCACGCTCGATGACATCACCGATCCGAAAAGCCATCTGAAGCAGAGTGGCGAGGTCACCTGGCATTACGGGATGCGGAACACGCGCGACGTGGCGTTTGCCGCTTCACCAGCGTTCGTCTGGGATGCTGCGCGCATCAACCTGCCGCCCGTCGTGCCCTGGACGAACTATCATGCCGTGCCGAGGCTTGCGATGTCGGTCTATCCGCGGGAAGGGATCGGGCCGCATGGCTGGGACCGCTCAACGGATTACGTCAAACACGCCATCGAATATTTCTCGTCGCAGTGGTTCGAATACCCTTGGCCGAACGCCATCAATCTGGGCGGCCATGGTGCGGGCATGGAATATCCGGGCATCGTTTTTGACGGCATCAGCGACCGCGATCCGCAGCTTTTCTGGATCACGACCCATGAGCTGGGTCACGGCTGGTTCCCGATGATCGTGGGGACGGACGAACGTCGTAATGCCTTTATGGATGAGGGCTTCAACACGTTCATCGACGTCTATGCGTCCGATCACTTTAATAATGGTGAGTTCGCTCCAAAGCGTGATTCCGAATTCGCTCCCAAAACCGGCAATCCCGCGCAGGATATCGTCCCGGTCCTGACCGATCCGGATGCACCGGTTCTCATGACCGCCGCCGATGGTGTGTCTGAAAAATATCGTCATAGCGTGACGTATTTCAAAGGCGCTTACGGTCTGAAATTGCTGCGTGAACAGATCCTCGGTCCGGTCCGCTTCGACGCGGCCTTCCGGCGCTATATTGCTGAATGGGCTTACAAACACCCGTCTCCGTCGGATTTCTTCCGCCTGATGAGCAGCGAAGCGGGTGAGGATCTGGGATGGTTCTGGCGCGGCTGGTACTTCACCAATGCCGCCCCGGATTATGCACTGGGAACCGTCCATCACGACGCTGGAAAGCCCGCAACCGTACAGGTCCGCAATTACGGGGCGCTGCCGCTACCCGTGGTTCTGCGTGCCGATTATGCGGACGGAAAATCGGAAGACCTTCGCATCCCGACGGAAGCCTGGCGCCAGAGCAGCGATATTGTGGTCTCGCTGCCGGTTCATGAGGGCCTCAAGGCCGTAACGCTGGACCCCGATCACGTCATCCCGGATATTGACCGTTCCGACAACCGACTGGCCATTACGCCCTGAGGCCACCGGGGCACACGAGAATGTTTCGTGTGCCCGGACTTTGGAGCATGAAAAAAGGGCGTCCGGCTGAACCGGCGCCCTTTATTTAGTTGGGGCTGCTTTGCGGTCGAAAACTCTCAGCCCACAAGTTCCAGAGAGGACTTCGCGGCCGAGCCGGCATAGGCCTGAGACGCGGAGGGCGTTGCGATATAAGGCGCGGGCTCGGTGGACAGTCCTTCGATCATGTCGTTGTTGATATCGACGAGGGGTTGAAGGTCCTTCGGGGCATTAAAGGCCGCGTTGGAATACCGCATGGACCACGATCCGACCTTGAGAAGATCGTCGCGCAGAACGGCCGGAAGGGGGCAATCGACCCTCTCGACGCTGAGGGACAAAATGCTCCACAGCTTCAGATTGGCGGCCAGCGCCGCGACCTTCTTGTCATGATCTTTTGCCTGCGTCAGCAGCGTGTTGACGTGCCGGAACGCCATGACCTCGACTTCCCGCGAAGACAGATAGCTTCCGGACTGTTTCTGATACTGTGAGGCTGCATAGGTCACGACGGCAAACTCCTTTCGGAAAAGACTGTTTCAAAAGCCTCTGGGGGAGGAAGCAAGGGGCTTCTGAAGTAGTCCTGCGTATTGGCAGGGGAGTCTGAAGGGGGCCGGATGAACCGGCACCCTTCAGAAACCTGATCAGCCGCGGAAGAGGCTGAGCAGGGTGGACGACTGCGAGTTCGCAATCGACAGCGACTGAACGGCGAGCTGCTGCTTCGTCTGAAGCGAGGTCAGCTTGGCGCTTTCGGCAGCCAGATCAGCGTCCGTCAGCGCGCCAACACCCGTCGTCAGGGCGTCGGACAGGCTGGACGTCGTGGTCTGGAGGTTGGAGATCGTCGTGCTGGAATAACCGATCGAAGACGCCGTGCGCGTCACGCTGGAGATCGCAGCCTGGACGACGGCACTGACAACGGATGCGCCGGTGACGGCGGTTGCGGTTACGCCCGTCGTGGTTGGTGCAGTAAATTTGCCAGCGGTGGACGTGCTCAGCTGCGTGCTGGTTGCATCGATAGAATTTCCAGCGATCGTCAGGTTGTTGCTGGAATCGCGGGAAACACCAAAGCCTTGATATTCCATGGCATCAGTCAGCAGATCGACCTGCTTAACGCTCTGTGCGCTCGCGGGAGAGCCGCCCGTCAGTGATGTTGCGGAAGACATATCAACGTCCGTAATGACGGATTTGGTCGTTGCGTTTCCGTTGGCGTCGAAGGCTGTGTTGACGGTGTAAACAGAATTGCCGTTGCCATCCTTGGACTGAACGATGCTCTTCCCATCGGTCAGGGAGTAGGTAATCGATCCATCCGACGCTGTTGTCTGAGACGTGATCTTGTCTGTACCGGTGCTGTTCAGGGTACCATCGGAGTTGAGCGAGACGGTTGTTCCGTCTCCGCCGATAGCAGCACTCACCATGCTCAGGGCGGTGCCCTGTTTGGTTGAGCCTGTCTGATCATCCGCTACGAAATCATAGGTGACAGATGGGTTGGTTGCGGTGGGTGCTGGGGTGGTGGCGGCAGCTACGGTATTCTTTAGCTGAAGAACCGAGGCAGAAGCACTGCTAACCGATAGCGCATTGCTGGTTCCGGCGCTGCCCAGAGCCAGCGAAGAACCGGACATCTCCATGCTCAGGTTCGTTAGGCCCAGACCGGCGGAGGTCACGTTAAAGCCGTTCTGCGTGAACGTGCCACCCTGCGCGTCCATGGCGGTCGACAGGCTCGTATAGGTCGTGCCGTTGCCCGTCTGGCCGGAGAGCAGGTTCACGCCCTGGAACTTCGCGCCCGTAGCGGCGGAGTCGATGGAGGCCAGTGTCTTGGTGATGGCTTCGTTCAGGGTCGAGTTGTCGACGCCTGTCGTGTTCGTGCCGATGGTGGTGGCAAGAGACTGAAGAGCGCTCGAAATGCTCGACAGGCCGGTCGTTGCCGTGTTCAGCACCTGAGCGGAGAACTGGAGGCCCGTGGAAACGCCCGACAGGGTCGAGATCTGGGCGGTCATGTTCTGGGCGATGGAGTACATCGCAGGATTATCAGAGGCCGTGTTGACGGACTTGCCGGTGGAGACCGTGTTTTCGGTCTTGTTCAGGTCGGCCGTCGTCTGGTTCAGGCTCTGGAGTGCGGCCATTGCCGCGGTGTTCGTATTGATGGACAATGACATTGAATCGGTTCTCCGTCGGTGCAGGTTTGCGGCCTCAGGATAGGGGGGAGTGGTTAACGGAAGCTGAATCGGTTCCGTTAAAAAAAGTCCTTCAAAAATAACGAAAAACCGGGAAACAACAGGTTAATTTCACGGTTTCTCTTGCGTTCCGTCATCTGGAACGAAATAAGAACATGACATGAAGAAAACACTCTCCCAGAGACTGGCGATTCTCTCCGATGCGGCGAAATACGATGCCTCCTGTGCGTCGAGCGGTTCGACGCGTCGGGACTCCGCAAGGAGCGGGGGGCTTGGGTCCACGACCGGAAACGGGATCTGCCATTCCTATACGCCGGACGGGCGGTGCGTGTCGCTGCTCAAGATCCTGCTGACCAATTTCTGCGTCTATGACTGCGCCTACTGCATCAACCGGTCGTCCTCGAATGTGGAGCGCGCCCGCTTTACGCCCGAGGAAGTCGTGTGGCTGACGCTGGAGTTCTATCGGCGCAACTGCATTGAGGGGCTGTTTCTGTCTTCAGGCATTATCCGGTCGTCCGATCACACGATGGAGCAGCTTGTGCAGGTGGCGCGGGACCTGCGTCTAAAGCACGGGTTTCGAGGCTATATCCATCTCAAGACCATTCCCGATGCGTCGCCGCGTCTGCTGGAAGAGGCGGGGCGCTATGCGGATCGGCTCTCGATCAATGTGGAAATGCCGACCGTGGCGGGGCTGGAGCAGTATGCGCCGCAGAAAAAAGCGGGCGGTATCCGGCAGGCGATGGGGGAGATGCGGCTGAAGATTGATGCGGGCAAGGACCGTAGTCATACCGGACGCCGGGCCGAACGGTTTTCGCCGGGGGGGCAGAGCACGCAGATGATCGTGGGGGCGGATGCAGCGTCCGATCAGGATATTCTGGCCAGCAGCGCCAATCTCTACGGCTCTTATGGTCTGAGGCGCGTCTATTACTCTGCCTTCAGCCCCATCCCCGATGCGTCCGCTCTGTTGCCTGCGAAAAGTCCGCCGCTTCAGCGCGAACACAGGCTCTATCAGGCGGACTGGCTGTTCCGGTTCTACGGATTTGCTTTCGGGGAACTGACGGCCGGGCGTGCGGACGGGATGCTGGATCTGGAGTTGGACCCCAAACTGGCCTGGGCTCTGGATAACCGGGCGTTGTTTCCGTTGGATCTGAACCGCGCGCCCAAGGAAATGCTGCTGCGGGTGCCGGGGCTGGGGGTGAAAGCCGTGGCTGCTATTCTCAGGGCGCGGCGGCATCAGGTCGTGCGGTTGGAGGATCTGGCCAGGCTGAACGTGTCCATCCGCAAGGTTCGGCCCTTTGTGCAGACGCCGGGTTGGAGTCCCGCCCGCCTTACGGACCGGCACGACCTGCGCAGCCTGTTCAGCCCCGCGCCCCGGCAGATGAATCTTTTGTGACACGTTACGTCCTGACCCTTGAGGACAACGCAGCCTTTGAGCCTTGGCGGGAGATGGCGCGTTCTGCGTTGCAGCGTGCGATTCCGCCGGAGGCCCTCGACTGGCGGATCAGGGGCGGCGAGACGGATCTGTTCGTGCAGCAGACCAATGATAGCGACGGCATGGTGGCGCTGACGGAGGGGCCCGTCCTGAAAAGCGTGACATTGCGCGCGTCCTGCATCGCGTTGCTGCGGGACATGCTGTGCCATTCCGATCCCGGCCGGTTCGCGCTTGCTTATCGGATCGCATGGCGCGTTCAGGGCAATCCGCATCTGCTGGATGTGGCGACGGATGCCGATATCGCAAAAGCGCGGATCATGATCCGGCAGAACCGGCAGGACTGTCACAAGATGACGGCCTTTGTCCGCTTTCGCGAACTGCCGGCGCAGGCCGGGGGAGGGGGACGTCGACGGTTCCTCGCCTGGTTCGAGCCGCAGCATCATATTCTCGAACGGGTCGCCCCGTTCTTTGCCAAGCGCTTTGCGGACATGGACTGGATGATCCTGACCCCTCGCGGCTCCATCCGCTGGGACGGGAAGGATCTGGCCTGTTCTGCCGAACCCTGTGAACAGCCGGAACTGGATGACGGGTTCGGGGATCTGTGGAACACTTATTATGCCTCTACGTTTAATCCGGCCCGCGTCCGCACGAAAGCCATGCGGCGTGAGATGCCGGGTCGCTACTGGAAAAACCTGCCCGAAACGCGCCTGATCCCTCAGCTTGTGGCCGGGGCTGAAGCGCGCGTTCGGGCCATGGCCGAACAGGTGCCTCTGCCAGCTCCGACTTTTCACGACCGGCTGCGCTCCCGCGACAATCTTCCCGTCAAACCTCTTTCGGACACGCCTGAAGATCTGGCGGCGAAAATTCGGACCTGCACCGCCTGCCCGCTGCACTGTGCGGCCACGCAGGCCGTCGTCGGGGAGGGGCCAGTCGATGCGCGGATCATGGTCGTTGGCGAACAGCCGGGCGATCAGGAAGATCTGGCGGGACGGCCCTTCGTTGGTCCGGCGGGACAGGTTTTGCAGGAGGCACTGGAAAAGGTCGGGGTCGATCGCCGTACGCTGTATCTGACGAATGCGGTCAAGCATTTCCGCTTCCGTCTTCAGGGGCGCCGCCGCATCCATCAGAGCCCGGATGAGGCGCATGTCGCGGCCTGCCGCCCTTGGCTGGAGCAGGAAATCGCGCTGGTTCGGCCCAAACTTATTGTTTCGCTTGGGGCTACAGCATTGAAGGCGCTGGATGGTCCGGGCAGGGCGATGGCGGAGCGGCGCGGAACGCTCTGGACGGCGGGAGAGGGCGAAAATGCCGTCCAGCGTCTGGCGCTGGCTCACCCGTCCTGGCTGCTGCGTCTTGGGGACAGCGCACAGGGAGAGATCGAACGGCAGCGCTTCGGAGAGGGCCTTGCGCGTCTACGGGATTTTTGCGGGCGCCCGAAAGTGTAAGGGATATGAAATTGGAAACGGATCAGTTTTTTCCAGCTTGAAGGCTGCGAGGCGATATGTCATGGATGACCGAACCGATCGGTCAGCGGAGGGTTCCAAACCCCGCACAGCAAGCCCGGTCACGATCTGACAGACCTGTTTTCAAAGCGAGAAAAACATTATGGCGCAAGGCGATCAGGCCGATCACGCGCAGGATGGCACGACATCCGACAAGAACGGAAAGCCGCAGAAAAAGCGCAATCCCCTTGTCCGGATCGCGTTGATCCTGCTGGTGGTTCTGGTTCTCGTGGGTATCGGGGCCTATCTTTTCCTGACCCGCAACAATATCGAGACGGATGACGCCTACACGGCCGGTCGCAAGATCGCCATAGCCCCTCACGTCAACGGGTACGTTACGCAGCTTCTGGTGAATGATAACCAGTTCGTCCACGCCGGTGACCTGCTCGTGAGAATCGATAGCCGGGACTACGCTGCTTCTCTAAACAAGGCCGAAGCCGCCGTGTCTCAGGCGAAGGCCAATATTGACGCCTATCAGCTCATGCTGGCCGTGGCGCACAAGAACTTTCCCGGACAGCTCGTCACGGCGCAGGGCAACCTCGCTGCCGTTCAGGCGGAACTCATCAAGGCGGAAGCCGATTACCGTCGCCAGCGTTCGGTGGCCCGTGCTGCCACGTCGCAGCAGGATATCGACTATGCCCGTGCTGCGCTGGACCAGGCGAAGGCCCGCGTCCTTCAGGCCCAGGGTCAGCTCACGCAGGCCGAGCCGGTCAAGGAAAACGTGGCCAGTGCCGATGCCCGCGTCACGCAGGAACAGGCCTCCCTCGCATCCGCCAATGCAGAGCTGACGCAGGCCCGCCTGAACCTCGAATGGACGGAAGTGCGCGCCCCGCATGACGGCTGGATTTCCCAGCGTAACGTTGAGCGTGGCGATTACATGCAGGTCGGGCAGGAGATGTTCTCCATCGTCGAGCCGGAAGTCTGGATCGTGGCGAACTACAAGGAAACGCAGCTCACCCACATGCGTCCCGGGCAGAAGGTGGATATCGACGTCGATGCCTACCCGCAGCTCAAACTGCATGGCCATGTGGATTCCATCCAGCTTGGCTCGGGTGAATCCTTCAGCGCCTTCCCTCCTGAAAACGCGACCGGAAACTTCGTGAAAACGGTCCAGCGCATCCCGGTCAAGATCGTGGTGGACAGTGGACTTGACCCGAACCTTCCGCTGGCCCTTGGCCTGTCTGTCGAGCCGACGGTTTATGTGAAATGAGTGATACTGCCGGGCATCAGGACTGGAAACCCAGTCACAATCCGTGGCTTGTGGCCGTCACGGTCACGCTGGCGGCCTTTATGGAGGTGCTGGACACCACCATCGTCAACGTGGCGCTGCCGCATATCGCGGGATCGCTCGGCAGTTCGTATGATGACGCCACCTGGGCGCTGACGTCCTACCTGGTGGCGAACGGCATCGTGCTGACGATTTCGGGCTGGCTGTCGCGGTTCTTTGGCCGCAAACGCTACTTCCTGATCTGCATCACGATGTTCACCGTCTCGTCCTTCCTGTGCGGACTGGCGACATCGCTGCCGATGTTGGTGGTGTTCCGGCTCATGCAGGGCTTCTTCGGGGGCGGTCTGCAACCCAGCCAGCAGTCCATCATTCTCGACACGTTCCCGCCTGAAAAGCGCGGGGCGGCGTTCGGCCTGACGGCCATTGCCACCATCGTCGGACCGGTTCTGGGTCCGATGCTGGGCGGCTATCTGACCGATAATTTCTCCTGGCGCTGGATTTTCTTCGTCAACGTGCCCTTCGGCATCCTGACGGTGATGGCCGTGACGGCTTTCGTCGAAGATCCGCCGTGGGAACGCATGAAGCGCGAGAAGGTGGACGTGATCGGCATCAGTCTGATTACGCTCGGCCTCGGCTGTCTCGAAGTCATGTGCGATCGTGGTGAGGATGACGACTGGTTCGGTTCGCCCTTTATCGTGACCATGGCCGTGCTGGGTGTGATCGGCGTCCTCGGGGCCATTCTGTGGCTGTGCTATGCGAAGAACCCGCTGGTTCGCCTGTCGGTCTTCAAGGACCGCAACTTCGCGGTCGGGACGTTCCTGATTTCGATGGTCGGTGCGACGCTCTATGCTTCGGCGATTGTCGTGCCGCAGTTTGCCCAGCAGGTGCTCGACTATACCGCGACCACTTCGGGTCTGCTTCTGGCGCCGGGCGGTGTGGCGGTGATCTGTCTGATCCCGATCGTGGGCATCCTGATGAAGTTCATCCAGATGCGCTACCTCATTGCGTTCGGATTTTTCGCGATGGGCATGGCCATGTTTCAGGCCTCGAACCTCTATGCCGCGATCGATTTCAGACATCTGATGCTCTACCGCATCAGCCAGACGGCCTCGCTGGCGTTCCTGTTCGTGCCGATTTCGACAATCGCGTACTCAACTCTGCCGCGCGAACTGAATGCCGATGCGTCCGCCCTGTTCTCGATGGCCCGGAACTATGTCGGCTCCCTCGCCATCTCTCTGGCGACGGCGGCAATCATCGAGACCCGGCAGCGTCATCAGACCTATGTCACGGATCACATGACGGCGGCCAATCCGGGGCTTAATTCCTATATTGCCAATGCGCAGAAGGTCGCGGAGGCGCACGGGTTCCCGGCCGCGCAGGCGCATCAGTTCGCCCTCTACCGGACCTTTCAGGAATTCACCTCTCAGGTCGCCATGCTGGCTTATAATGAGGTCTTCTGCTGGATTGGCGTGATTGCGCTGTTCGTGGTGCCGCTGTGCTTCCTGCTGTCTCCCAACGGCAAGAAGGCGGCTCAGGCCTCAGGCGGCGGTCACTGATGGCGCGGTTCGTAGATCTTCAGGAAGCTGTCAGCGGTAAAGGCGGCGAATTCCGCGATGGCGGCATCGCTGTCATCGACCGGCAGTCCGAAGCGTCGGTGCTGGATGATGCGGGCCTGACACATGAGCATGAACTGCTCGGCCGAGAGGCTCGGATCAGCAATCTCCAGTTCCCCGAGGGCCACGCTGCGCGCAAGATATTCCGTCAGGTTGCTGAGCGTTCGGCCAAAACCGTAGCGCCAGAACGTATCGGCCAGATTGGGAAATTTTTCGACTTCGCTGACGATGATGCGATGCAGTCCCAGCGCCATCGGCGAAATCAGCAGATGAACCGTCATGTCTGCAAAGCGGATCAACGTCACGCGGATGGATTGTTCACTGCCGTGCGACAGCGCTTCGATGGGCGCCAGATGGCAGCGGGCCTGTTCCTCGAAGAACGCGGAAAACAGGGACGCCTTGCCATCGAAATGGTTGTAGAGCGTTCCCTTGGACACGCCGGCCATCTGCGCGATGCGGGACATGGACGCGCCTTCGTAGCCGTCCGCCAGAAAGATCGTTCCGGCGCCCTTCAGAATCTGTTCGCGCTTGGCGTTTCCCGCAGGATCGGTGTTGGTCGATCCGTCGGGAGTGTCCGCGTGGCCGTCGTCCGTGATGCCCGTCATGTGAGCGAAAAATCCTTCTGTCCGTCAGGTCGTCTCTCTAACATGCTGACCGAACCGGTCGGTCACTGCAAGATCATTTCCGCTTCAGGAGTTTCTTTGTGAGCGCAGCCTTCACTTCCCGCGCGCTGCTTTGCGGCTGCGCCCTGTTCACCCTGTCCGGCTGCCTCATGGTGGGGCCTGAATATCACGCGCCCAAACCCTGGTCGCCCGCCCACTATACGGATCATATGGCGGGTGCGCCCGACAGCATCATCAGCGAGATGAAGGCCGACAGTCGCTGGTGGCAGGTTTTCCATGATCCCGAACTGACGTCTCTGGAAGCGCGTCTGGTCAATCAGAACCTGTCCTTCCGCCTTGCGACCGCCAATCTGGCGCAGAGCCGCGCGCAGCTCATCATGGCGGGGGCCGAGCGCTTCCCGGCCCTGAGCGCCTCGGGTTCATATCAGCGCAGCCAGTACAGCACCAAGGAAATGCAGGAGATCATCAGCCGGGTGGGCGGCAATATCGCGAAGTCCGCTGGTAACACCCTCGGATCTTCGGTCGGACCACTCCTTCAGGGAGGGGCCGATGGTGCCACGGTTCCGCTGCTGAACCAGTGGCGCAGCGCGATTGACGCGACCTATGAAATCGATCTGTGGGGCCGTGTCGCGCATCAGTATGACGCCGCCAAGGCCGATCTTCAGGCCACGGACGAGGAGCGGCGCTCCATTCTCATCGCCCAGCAGGCCGACATGGCGCGGGGCTATATGGGCCTGCGTGGCGACCAGCAGCGTCTGAAGATCCTGCGTGACAATCTGCGGGTTCTCACGCAGATCACCTCCATCGCGCAGGAGCGCTATCATGGCGGTCTGGTGACGGAGCTGGATGTGGACTCCGCTCAGGGCCGTCTGCATGACACGCAGGGTCAGGAAGCGCAGCTTGAACAGGCTGTGGCGCAGGAAGAAAACGCGCTTGCGCTGCTTCTGGGCGCCCCTCCGGGCAGCCTGAATGCCGAGCTGGACAAGAACGCCGGCGTGCCGGTCGTGCCGCCTGTGGTGCCCGTTGGTATTCCGTCCGAACTGGCCCAGCGCCGTCCGGATATTCGCGAGGCCGAGGCCCATCTGCGTGGTGCGGTGGCCGAGGTGGGCGAGGCCACGGCGGATTTCTATCCGAAGGTCACGATCAACGCCGATTTCGGGTTCCAGACCCTGTCGTTCCGCGATC
Organism: Gluconobacter sp. Dm-74; assembly: GCF_018256135.1. Taxonomy (NCBI): domain Bacteria; kingdom Pseudomonadati; phylum Pseudomonadota; class Alphaproteobacteria; order Acetobacterales; family Acetobacteraceae; genus Gluconobacter; species Gluconobacter sp. Dm-74. Next base: position 348,697 of record NZ_JAERLX010000003.1, read on the forward strand.
TGGGGTTCTGGAATGCGCGCGCCTGGAATGTCGGGCCGTCCATTTCGCTCCCGATCTTTCAGGGCGGACGGCTGTACGGACAACTTGAGCTGAAGAAATACGCCCAGAAAGCAGCGGCGATTTCCTATCAGCAGACCGTCATCAAGGCCTGGCATGATGTGGACAATGCGCTGATCGCGTATCGGGATGAGCAGCTCCATCGTCAGGGCCTTCAGGCGGCTGTCAACGACAACACCCATGCCCTCATGCTGGCGCAGAGCCAGTATCGCAGCGGCCTGACGAACTATCTGAACGTCCTGAACGCGCAGTCACAGCTTCAGTCCGCCCAGCTTGACCTGGTCAGCAGCGACGCCACGCTGGCGACAAACCTGACGCGTCTTTACAATGCGCTCGGCGGTGGCTGGGAAGACGCTCTCCCAAACAATCCGGACGTGGCGAAAGCACAGCTCGCCTCCGCAACGCCCGGTCCCTGAACGGAAAGCTCCTGAACGGGAGGCTTAAGCCTCCCGCAAGCCGGTCCCGTCAGGCCCTTATCCGTTAGGCTTTATGTGCGACGGACCGGCCTTTCGAGCCCAGAATCTCGAAGGCTTCGTTCAGTCGGCCGACGATGGATTTCTCTCCCACGCGCAGCCATTTGCGCGGATCGTAAAGGGACTTCATCGGCTTGTCGGTGCTGGGGTCGATCTGGTGCTGGAACGCGACCGGATGCTCCAGAACATAGTGGCCCACGCCCTGTGCGAACGCGAACTGGATGTCGGTATCGAGGTTCATCTTGAACACGCCGTAGGACACTGCGGCGTCGATTTCCGCAAGCGTCGAGCCTGAACCGCCGTGGAACACCAGCGGCAGCGGCTTGGGACCGCTTTGCGTGGCCTGCTCGACCGCTTCCTGCGAGTTCTTCAGAATCTCAGGGCGAAGCTGCACATTGCCCGGCTTGTAAACGCCATGCACGTTGCCGAAAGACGCGGCAATCGACACGGTTCCGATCGGGGAAAGCAGGTTCCACGCTTTCAGAACATCTTCGGGCTGGGTGTAGAGATGGGCGTTGTCCGCACCATCTTCGAGGTCGTGGCCCACGCCATCTTCCTCGCCGCCGGTCACGCCCAGTTCGATTTCCAGTCCCATTCCCAGAGGGGCAAGCCGCTTGAGCATTGCGACTGACGTCGCAAGGTTCTCTTCAAGAGGTTCTGCGGACAGATCGAGCATGTGGGACGTAAACAGCGGCTTGCCGGTCGTCCGGAACTCTTCCTCGCTCAGGGTGATGAGGTCGTCGAGCCAGGGGATCAGCTTACGGTCGGCATGATCGGTATGAAGGATGACGGCGATGCCGTATTCCTTCGCCAGAAGATGGACGTGGCGTGCCATCGAGGCCGCGCCGAGCACGCGGGCGCGATGGGCGTCGGGCAGGCCTTCGCCGGCATAAAAACGCGCGCCACCATTCGAGACCTGAATGACGACGTCCGATCCATTCCGGGCCGCCGCTTCCAGAACGGCATTGACGCTGTCGGTGCCGACGACATTGATGGCGGGAAGGGCATAGCCCCCTTCATGGCAGGCCTTGATAAGGGCCGTATAACTGGCGCCACTGACGACGCCGGGTGAAACTCTTGACATTGGCGGCTCCAACTGAACGCATGAAACAGGCCAGCAAAACGGGTGCGGCTGTAATGCGTTGTACTGTACGATGCCAATCGGTTTTCGTCATGAGCCTTCAAATCACTGAAAGATTTATTGTCAGGATTTGTCGCTTGTGATGCCCGCCCTGTGGAGACTATGGAAAAAGACATGGTGCCAAATCTTTCCGACCCAGATCTTCCCGCCCGTATCCTCGTCGTCGAAGATGACGCCGGAATGCGGACCCTCATCCTCCGTGCCCTTCAGGGCGGCGGCTTCCGCGCACGGGGTGTTGCCTGTGGGGAGGAGATGTGGGCCGCGCTTGAAGTCGCACCCGTCGATCTCATCATCATGGACATCATGCTGCCGGGCAAAAGTGGCATCGAACTGTGCCGCGCGCTTCGCAGCGGGCAGGGTGCCCAGCATGAAAACGAGACGCCTCCCGCCCAGGTGCCGATCATCATGGTTTCCGCACGGGGCGAAGAGCGCGATCGCGTGACCGGTCTCGAATCGGGCGCGGATGATTACGTCCCCAAGCCGTTCGGACAGCGTGAACTTCTGGCGCGTGTGCGGGCCGTGCTGCGTCGCGGCATCGCCACCACCGGCGCCCCGCAGGAGCGTGTCCGCCGTGAGACGCTGCGTTTTGCAGGCTGGACGCTTGATCTGCGCCGCCGCGAACTGACGGACCCGTCGGGCGCGACCGTCGATATCTCCGGCGCGGAACATGACCTGCTGACCAGCTTTCTGGACAATCCGCAGCGTGTCATCGCGCGTGATCGTCTGCTGGAACTGTCGCGGACCCGTCTGGGGGATGTGTCGGACCGGAGCATCGATGTTCTCGTCAGCCGCTTGCGCCGCAAGCTGGGCTCGGACGCCGACCAGCTCATCCGGACCGTGCGCGGCCTTGGATACATCTTCGTGGCAGAGGTTGAACGGGTCTGAATATTCAGAATCGCATTCTGCTGTGGCCGCTGGGGCTGGTCGGGCGCGTCTGCGTTGTCCTGACCGTCGCAGTGACACTGGTGTTTCTGACGAACGCCATTTTCTACGGTCAGGCTGAAACCTATATCGTCGATGACGTGCGTATCGCCCAGCTTGGCGAGGCGCTGAGCACGGATCTGCGGGTGCTGGCTGCGGCACCTGTCAGCCAGAGATCGTTTCTGGCTGTTATGCTCTCGGGCAGCGAACTCAGCGTGGCCTGGCAGCCAGCCTCCATCGCGCCCGTATTGCCGGGACATCCCCCCGTCGCGCTCACACAGCTCGTCCGGCGTCTGAAAGCGGACGATCCCATTCTCGAACAGGCCCATCTGGACCTCTATACACTCGGACCGGGGAGTGCGGACGTGCTGGGGTCCCAGCGTCTGCCGGATGGAAGCTACATCCATTTCCGGGTGCCGGGGATGCTCGGTCATCACCGTGTCACGCGCGGTCTGGCCTCGGCAGCGATTGCGGCTGGCGCGGTCGCCATTGCTGCGACCATGCTAATCCGCGGCCTTAGTATGCCGCTCCGTGCGCTGGCCTCGGTCGCCGACCGCATCGGCTCTAACGAAACATGGGTGCCGCTGGCTGAGCGTGGTCCGCCGGAAGTCCGCGGCCTCGCCCGTGCCATCAATGCGATGCAGGAGCGCATCCAGAGTCTCATCAACGACAGAACACAGGCTCTGGCGGCGGTTTCGCACGATCTGCGAACGCCCCTGACGCGCCTGCGCCTGCGCTGCGGCTTTCTCAATGACGGCGAAGCACAGGCCGCCATAGAGGCCGATCTGGACGAGATGGAAGCCATGGTGAACGGCATCCTCGCCTATCTGGCGGGGGCCGACGATCCCGAAGTCCCCCGCACCATCAATATCGTTGCGACGCTCGAAACCCTCGTGGACGACCATGTGGATCGTGGCCATGAGGCCCATTACGAAGGGCCGGACCGCGCACTGGTCCATGTCCGTCCGCTCGCCATGAAGCGCGTCCTGTCGAACCTGATCGAAAACGCCATCAACTATGGCGGCAACGTCCTTGCCACGCTCCGCACCCGCGAGGATGGCGCGCTGGAAATCGCCATCAGCGACAGCGGCCCCGGCATCCCTGAAAGCGAATACGAACGTGTGATCGCCCCCTTCTATCGTCTGGAGGGCTCACGCTCGCGGGCGACGGGGGGAATCGGGCTGGGTCTGGCCATCGTGCAGCGCGAAATCTCGCGCGAGGGCGGGACTCTGGTTCTCGGGCGCGGAGACGCCTCGAAAGGCTATGGCGGGCTGTGCGCGACCATCATCCTGCCGAAGGGACTCCCGTCTCCGTCAAGGAAAAATGAGGGAAAAGGCGAGGGGCAGGGCGAACAGGTCTGATCGGGCGTGTTCCAGCGTTAAAAACACGCGAAGTCGGACCAATGCAGTCCCGACACTTGCACCTTGAGGCGAAGTGGCACATGTCAGGGCGGACTGGAACGCAAGGACATGACCACGATGTTCATCGAGACCGAAGACACCCCCAATCCCGCTACCCTGAAATTCCTGCCCGGCCGCAGCGTGACCGGCGATGCCCGGCCCGTCGATTTCGGTGATGCCGATGTCGCTCTCGGACGCTCCGAACTGGCGACCGCGCTGTTCGGGCAGCCGAATGTGCGCCGCGTCTTCCTTGGCGGCGATTTCGTTTCCGTCACGAAGTCCGACGACATCAGCTGGGGCGACCTCAAGCCCGTCGTGCTGGGCACGATCACGACCTTCTTCGAAAGCGGCCGCCCGGTTCTTTCGGGAACACAGTCCGTTCCCGAACATGATGTTGCGCCCGAAGACGCCGAAGTCGTCAGCCGCATTCAGGACCTGCTCGACACCCGCGTGCGCCCTGCCGTGGCCGGTGACGGCGGCGACATCGCGTTCCGTGGCTACAAGGACGGCGTGGTCTATCTGGCCATGCAGGGCGCATGCTCCGGCTGCCCCTCTTCGCGTGCGACCCTGAAGCACGGCGTCGAGAACATGCTGCGGCATTATGTTCCCGAAGTCGCTTCGGTCGAACAGGTCGAGGACTGAATCATGGACGGCCAGACAGCTCCTGATTGCGCCCCGGTTCCGGGCGCGGAAGCTCTGTTCACGCAGGCCCGGACGCCGCGCAGCTTCTTGCCGCGTCCGGTCGGGGAAGATGTCCTGCGCCGTCTGTACGATCTGGTGAAGCTGGGGCCGACCTCTGGCAACTGCTCGCCGGGTCGCTTCGTTTTCCTGACGACGCAGGACGCCCGTGAGCGCATCCGCCCCGCGCTGTCGCCGGGAAACGTATCTCGCGCCATGGCGGCCCCGGTTCTGGCCGTCGTGTGCCATGATCCGTTGTTTTTTGAAGCGCTGCCCCGTCTGAACCCGCAGGAGGGCCTGCGCGACTGGTTTGCCGCTGATGTGGGCCTGTCTGACGAGACGGCCTTTCGCAACGGTACGCTCGAAGGTGCCTATCTCATCATGGCCGCCCGGATGCTGGGCCTGTCCGCCATGCCGATGTCCGGCTTTGACTGCTTCATGGTCGAGGACACGCTGTTGAACGCCACCGGCTGGCGCGTGAACTTCCTCGTCGGGCTTGGCTATCCGGCGGAAAACGAACCTGCCCCCGACCATGCCGAGCCGCGTGCGCCCCGTCTGGACTTCGGAGAAGCCTGTCTGTGTCTGTGACAGGGTCTTCACGGACGGTCGTTTTCAATGGGGCCGGGGCAGGGGCCGGTCTGACCAGTCTGGTGGCTCTGGTTGAGGACGGTCGGGTTATTGCGGAAAAATTGATGGCGGGGCGCGGCGCTTCCGAGCATTTCGCTCCCGCCATCCGCGATCTTTTGGCGCAGAACGACTGGACCACGGCCCCTGATCGTGTTGTGGCCGTCCTCGGTCCGGGATCCTTCACCGGACTGCGCTCGTCCCTGTCACTGGCCGCAGGTCTGGCGGCAGGCTGGAACTGCCCCACGATCGGCGTCACGCTCGGTGCGGCCATCCGCGCCACCCTCAGTCGTCCGGACGCTGTCTGCGTCAGTATCGCGCGCCGGGGACGGGTGTTTGTGGACCCGCCGCACGGGCCCGTCATGGCCAGCCAGACCGTCGATCTCGACCCCGTAGACTGGGCCTGTGTGACGGGCGATGCCGTGTCCGAAAAATCGGACTGGCCGTGTCCCGTGCTGTCCTGCGAGGCCCCAACCGCTCTGGGCATCGTTCAGGCTGCACAGGGCGTTTCTCCCGGTCCCTTGATGCCGCTTTATGTCGATCCGCCCGAAGCCAAGCCGCCCGCAGCCGGTCTGAGGCCCTTGCCCCTGTGAGCAGTCCGGAACCGGCGTTTGAGCTGCGGACGATGGGGATCGAATGTGCGCCGCTTCTGGCGGAGCTTCATGAAGCCGCATTTCATGGCGGAGAAGTCTGGAGTGCGGCGTCCTTTATTGATTTACTATCCATGCACGGAACGGAAGTCGTCATTGCACTGATCGACAATAGTCCTGCCGGTTTCATTCTCTCGCGGACAGTTCTGGATGAAACGGAAATTCTGACACTTGCGGTTCATCCATATTTTCGCCGCAGAGGTGTCGGAAGGTCTTTGGTGCAGGCCATTCTGCCCAAAGGACAAGTATTTCTGGAAGTAGCAGTCTGTAACAATTCGGCTGCTGCACTGTATGAAAAATGCGGTTTTGTAAAAGCCGGCCTGCGTCGCGGCTATTACAGGGACGGAAGTGACGCGCAGGTCCTTGTTTCTAACGCCTTTTGATACTCAGGCAGTAAAGATCCGCCCTGTCTGGAACAGGCGAATCAGCCAGAATTGTATGGCCCAGTGCCTGCACTGATGCCCGGACGTTCTTGCGTGTTTCTGTTCCATGGAGCCACACGTCAAGTCTCTGTCCCGAAGTCATGGCATCGAGTTTGGACCGAACATATACAGTCGTCATGGGGCATTTTTTCTCTGTTATATCTATGAAGAATATTTCATTTTCTGTCACAGTCTCGTTTCTTTCTTTTTATGCTTGAACGAAGCAATTTATGACTGCTACATGCTCACTCGCTCAAGGATGAAGGACTTATCTAATATGTCGCAAGAGACAAATGCTCCCGAACTGCATCAGCTGACCGCGCAGATCGTTACGGCCTATGTATCAAACAACGATATTCCGGCTGACGCTCTTCCGGCCCTGATCCGGTCCGTTCATGACTCTCTTGCAACGGTGAACGTTCCGGAAGAGGCTCCTGCCGAGAAGCTGGTCCCGGCCGTTTCGCCGCGCAAGTCGGTTTTCCCGGACTACATCATCTGCCTTGAAGACGGAAAGAAGCTGAAGCTGCTGCGCCGTCACCTCAAGACAGCCTACAACATGACGCCGCAGGAATATCGCGAGCGTTGGGGGCTGCCGCCGGAATACCCGATGGTTGCTCCGAACTACGCGAACCACCGCTCTTCGCTGGCCCGCAAGATCGGCCTCGGCCGTCGTCGCGAAGACTGAGAGCCTCCTTTCCCTGTCGCCGGTTTCTTCATCCCGGCGACAGGGAAAACCTCGACAGGCTCCATAAAGTGGACAACACGCCTGTTTTTCGGCTAGGCCGCAGATATGGTCGCAAATACGAAAACCGCTGAGAGACGCAGCAGCCCCGGGAATCGGAAGGCCTCCTCTTCCCCCGTGCCGGATGATTCGCACATTGCCCGCCTGTGTGTGGAAAGCGGTCTGAAAATGACCGGCCAGAGACGTGTCATCGCACATGTCCTGTCCATTGCCGACGATCACCCCGACGTCGAAGAACTCTATCGCCGCGCCTCCGAGATCGACAGCCGCATCTCCGTGGCGACCGTCTATCGTACGGTGCGTCTCCTTGAGGAGAAAGGCATTCTCGAACGTCGCGATTTCGGCGGTGGACGAGCACGCTATGAAGCCAGTGACAGCGGCAACCACTACCACCTGATCGACGTGGATAGCGGCCGTGTCATTGAATTCGAGGACGACGAACCGGTCCGTCTTCTGGAGCAGCTGGCTCAGCGTCTGGGATTTGACCTCGTCTCCCATCGCATCGAGCTGTTCGGCCGTCGTGCCGAGCCCGAAAACAGGAAAAAATCTCCTCCCGAAAACAGGAACAAGAGCGGATCATGACCACCAAACTGGATGGCACTCCCATTTCCGCTCCGCATACGCTGGCCAGCAGCGAAGAAACCCTGCGTCAGATGGAGACGCTCTCCACCCTGTCCCTGAACCGCGAAGGCGGGTTTCAGGAACTGCGTGGTGGCACGCTGGGTGTGCGCATCGCCGAGACGGAGGAGGAGCGCGACGCTGCTCAGGCCCTGCGTTATCGCGTCTTCTTCGAAGAACTCGGCGCCCATCCTGACGAGCGCGCTTTCCGCACCAAGCGTGACGTTGATGAATTCGACGAGGCGGCCGATCACCTTCTGGTTATCGATCATGACAAAGGCCCCGGTGCCGCCGGTGTCGTCGGAACCTATCGTCTGCTGCGCTCGGATGCCGCGGAGAAGGTGGGGCGTTTTTACACGTCTTCCGAATACGACATCTCGACCCTGACGGAATTTCCCGGACGTCTGCTTGAAGTTGGTCGCTCCTGCGTGGCGAAGGAATATCGCGGCCGTTCCGCCATGCAGCTTCTGTGGCGCGGTATTGCGTCCTACATCTTCCTGCACCGGATCGATGTACTGTTCGGGTGCGGCAGTCTGCCGGGAACCGACCCGGACGCTCTGGCCGACCAGCTCACCTACATGCACCACAACCATCTGGCTCCCCCGGCCTTGCGTATCCGCGCGCTGCCGGACCGTTATGTGGAAATGCAGCGCACCGATCCGCATGTGCTGGACTACCGCGCCTGCCTCAACAAGCTGCCGCCGCTGATCAAGGGCTATCTGCGTCTGGGCGGTTATGTCGGTGATGGGGCCGTAGTGGACGAGCAATTCAACACCACGGATGTCGCCGTTCTGGTGAAGAGCGAACTTCTGGCGGACAAGTATTACCGCCATTACGAACGCCGCCTGCGCGACGCCCTCGACTGACAGCCTTCCCGCAGCCGGATCTTCAGGGTCCGGCTGTTTTTTATTTCAGCCCCTTCGTCAGCCGGACGGTTCTCCCATGATTTCGACGCTCCCTGTCCGTGGCTGGCGGCTCGCCGGATTGATGCTGCTTGCCGGAGCGCTCGCAGCCCTGTCCCTGCCTCCGGTCCATCTCCTGTTCCTGCTGCCTGTCGGACTGATGGTCCTGTATCGCGTGTCGGAGGATGCGCGGTCGTGGAAGCAGGCGGCATGGTGCGGTTTTCTGTTCGGCATGGGCTTCCACACCGTCGGGCTCTACTGGCTGACGAACGCGATTCTGACGCGTGTTCACGAATTCTGGTGGGTCGTGCCGTTTGCGTCTCCCGGCGTTTCGCTGCTGATCGCGCCGTTCATCTGCGTTCCGGCCGTGCTGTGCCGCGTAGTGCCGCCCGGCTGGCGACGGGTGCTGATGTTCGCGGGAAGCTGGACCGTCATGGATATGGGGCGCGTCTTCATGTTCTCGGGGTTTCCGTGGAACCCGCTCGGCAGCGACCTTGAACTACCGGGCCTCGCTGGAGACGTCCTAATTCAGCCCGCCGCCGTTCTAGGTGTGGATGGGCTATCGCTGGCCCTCGTGCTCGGCTCACTTGCGCTGTTTCGCGGCAGACGTGCAGCGTTGGCGGTACTGGCCGTCTGCGTGCTCTGGGTCGGTGCGGGCGCATGGCGACTGTCCACTGCAACGCCCCTGAATATCACCAATCCCCGGGCCGTTCTGGTGCAGGGCAACGTGCCGGAAGCGGAAGTCATCAGCCATGCGGATGCGGTCGGCAATTTCCGCCGCTATCTGAGCCTGACGGCACAGGGCGCACAGAAAGCCTATGCGCAGGGCGGTCGGTCGCCCGTGGTGATCTGGCCGGAATCCGGCTTCCCCGGCCTTCTGGACGAAGATACGCTCGCCCGACAGATGATCGCCCGTGCGGCAGACGGTGCCCCGGCTCTGGTTGGCTCGGACCGCCAGTCTGGCAAGGACTGGTTCAACAGCCTGATCGCGGTTGCTCCCGATGGCAGCATTGCGGCCATTTACGACAAGAGTCGTCTGGTGCCGTTCGGCGAATACCAACCCTGGATTCTGCCGTTTAACGTGCTGCCCGGTGTTCTGACGCCGGGGCCGGGTCTGAAGACATGGGATCTGCCGGGTCTGGGGCGCGTGGGGCCGATGGTCTGCTATGAAATCATTTTCTCTGGCTCCGTCACGGCCCGCAACGACCGCCCGGACTGGCTGGTGACGATTTCAAATGACGCCTGGTACGGCAACAGCGCCGGCCCGCGCCAGCATCTCGCTACGGGGCGGATGCGAGCCGTGGAGGAAGGGCTTCCGGTCGTGTTTGCCAACAATACCGGAATTTCCGCCATTTATGATGCGACCGGACATGAAACTGCCCGTCTGGGCTGGGGGCTGGCCGATGTTCTGGTCAGCGATATTCCGTCGCCGCTTCCCCCGACATTTTTCTCCCGCTTCGGGCGCGCGACGCCCCTTACGCTTGCGATCCTGTGCATGATTCTGGCCCTGTTTCCTGCGATTCACAGGCGACATAGAACGACACAAAAAGGTTAACATTGACAAGCTGTTGTAGTTTTATTAACCATCAGGACGTGCCAGAAAAACAGTCCTCTTCCTCGGATCGTACTCGCTCCGAAACCCGCAGTTCTGCTGCGGCCGGGCCTGTAGACGCCCATGTAGGCAACCGGATCAGGCTGCGCCGTACCCTCATGGGGTTGTCGCAGGAAAAGCTTGGCGAGGCGCTGGGCCTGACTTTCCAGCAGATCCAGAAGTACGAACGGGGCGCCAACCGCGTCGGCGCCAGCCGTCTTTACGATCTGGCGCAGATTCTGGACGTGCCGGTCGGCTTCTTTTTCGATGATATGCGAGAGGCTCAGGAATCCCGGACCTTTGCGTCGCGGCCTTTCCCTGAGACTTCCCGGCCTTTCACTCCCGTCTTTGGTCAGTCCCAGCCTTTCAAGGGACCGGTTACGGGGTTTGCCGAAACTCAGGCCGCATTTGGCGATCGTCCGGCCCGAAGCGCTGCATCGCCCCGCCTGTTCGATCTGCCGGTGGACGAGGCCGCCCTGTTCAGCCGCCGCGAGACGGTCGAGCTGGTGCGGGCCTATTACCGCATCCCGGACCCTGCGGTCCGTAAACGGATGCTGGACCTGATCCGCTCCCTCGGCGCGGCAGATCCGAAAGCGGACTGAACGCCGGGCCTTTATTCCCGACGCAGAATGCTGTCATTGACGAAAGACGCCAGCTTTCCAGCCTTGAAGTCGGCGCGCAGACGGTCCTCGTCATACTCGTTCCGCACCCAGTCCATAAACGGCAGACGTCCCTCGGCTTCTTTCTGATAGCGCAGGAAAAACGCATCCAGGATCCCGGTGCGGGAGCGGTTGAAATGCCCGAACCGCCAGTGCAACTGCCCCAGAGCATCCTGAGCCGTGCCGCCTTCGAACATCAGTACCAGCCCGGATGCCAGACCCGCGCGGTCCGCGCCGGATTTGCAGTGCATGAGCATGGGAAAAGCCAACGTCTGATACATGTCGTAAAACCGTAGGATACGGTCACGATGCGGCGCGCCCCGGCTTTCGAATGCCATGTCGAGATGCGTCAGCCCCAGTTTTGCGCTAGCCCCGCGTGACAGCGCATCGGAGCCGCATTTGCGATGTCCACGCAGGTTCACGAGCGTCTTCAGATGCAGTCGCCGCTTCAGGCTCCGCAGCCGCGCGGGCGTCGGATGGTTGCAGCGCCAGACCTTGCCCGGCACGACGGGGGCGAGATTGGTCCAGCCGAGCCGGAAGATGGAATGGTCCACGAACAGACTGTCCCACCAGGCGCGCCGCCGTGTGGCAGGGGTCGTGATCCGGCCTTCGAACATGGTAAATGCATCCTTGCTGGACAGGCCGCTGATCGCGGCGGGAACGCGCTGTGTCCCATCCTGCAAAGGGATGCGTCAACCGCTGAAAAGTGCTATATTGCCTGTCATGCGTTTCGTCTCTTCCCTCTTTATGCTGTCGTTTCTTGCCATGACAGGCTGCGGCTCCATGCTCAGCGGGCCATCCCCGGACATGGCCCCCCTTCCGCCGCCGGGTGCAGGCCCGGGTCACGGATCGCATGCTCATGGCAGCGCCCGTCACCGTCAGGGAAGCGGCGTGTCCTATGCCGATGACGCTCCGGTCATGCCCATGCCGCCGGGTGCGGAAAGTCCTGCACCGTCCTCCCATGAGACCGACAGCGGGCCATCCTCTGGCAGCATGTCCTTCGGTGGGCAGGGTGGAAGCGTCGATATCGCACCGCATCCGGCAACGCCGGATACCGAAGTGTCTTACGGTAAAAACAATACGCCCAACTGACCGGAGATCTGTCGGGGTTTCTTCATGATTGCGTAACACTTGGCGTGTTAGGGGCTTTGGCTTGAACATGCGCCAAATCCACGCTCTGGAGACTCCGATTATGACTGAGCAGGTCAAGGCAGATATTGCCGAACGACTGCTTTTTCTTGGCATCGGCGCGGCTGAGAAAGCCCATCTGGCCAGAATCCGCCCACAGGCCCTGAGCGTTCTGGGATCTGCGCTGGACCATTTTTATGGCCGGATTCTTAAAACTCCGGCCCTGAACAAGTTTTTTTCCAGCGAGCAGCATCGCAATGGCGCACGCAGCCAGCAGGAAAAGCACTGGAAGCAGATCCTTCAGGGCGAGTTCGGCGCAGATTATGTTGCGAGCACGCGTGCGATCGGGAACACGCATGCCCGGATCGGCCTCAAACCCCAATGGTATGTCGGCGGTTATGCCCTTCTGATCGAAGGCATGGTGACGGAACTGCTCCGCCAGCACTGGCCCCAGCCGCGCCGCAGCGTTCTGGATCGTCTTCTGCGCCGGCCGGCCAAAGGAACCTCCGCTGAGGAAGCGGCTTCCCAGATCGGGCTTCTGATCCGCTGCGGCCTCCTCGATATGGAACTCGGGCTGGAAACCTACACCCAGAATCTGGACGTGCAGGAACGGTCGCGGGCGGAAAACGAGCGCATTCAGAGCCTCGCAGCCCTGTCGGATGCGCTGGCCGATGCACTGGATCGCATGGCAGGCGGTGATTTGGTTCAGCAGATCGATCCGTCGTTGGAAAACGGCTCAAGCCGGATGGGCGGTGCGTTTCATCGCGCCTGCGAAGGGCTCGGACGGATCGTTCATGCCGTTCGCGAGACCTCGGGGGCTGTGGAACAGAGAGCCCGCGAAATCAGTGGCTCTACGGAAGACATCACCGGCCGTATCGCCGAGCAGGTCGATGCGTTGGCGGCTGTCGCCCGTAATATTGCGGAACTGACGTCTTCGGTGAAGGCGGTGGCCGACGAAGCCCGTCAGGCCGATACGACCGTGGCCGATTGCTGTCAGGAAACCGAACAGGGCCGTGAAATCGTCGGCAAGACCGTCGAGGCGATGGCCAAGATTTCCTCATCCTCCAACCGGATCGTCCAGATCATCGGCGTCATCGACGAAATCGCGTTCCAGACCAATCTGCTGGCGCTCAATGCGGGTGTGGAAGCCGCCCATGCCGGAGATGCAGGACGTGGTTTTGCCGTCGTCGCACAGGAAATCCGGGCGCTGGCGCAGCGTTCCGCCACGGCGGCCAAGGAAATCAAATCACTGATCGCCAGCAGTATGCAGGATGTGCAGCGCGGTGTGCAGATGGTCGACGAAACCGGTACGGCCCTCGGCAACATCAGCACGTCAGTTGAGCGTCTGGGAACGGCTGTGGGGCAGATTGCCTCGGGCGCTGAAGCGCAGGCCCAGCGCATCATGGATATCAACGCCAGCACGACGCAGCTTGAGGGCGTGACCAAGAGCAATGCCGCGATCGTCCATCAGACCAGCAGCGCCAGCCAGAAACTGGTCGGCGATGCCGGAGAACTGACGCGCGTTGTGCGGAACTTCAAGGTCCGCAAAGCCCAGTCCCGCCCGTCACAGCGAGGAGGGCTCCCCTCCGCGCCAAAAATGCCGTCCCAGAACGGCATCCGGGAAAAAGCTTGACCTCAGGTCTCGATCGAACGGGCTTCGTCAGCCAGCATGACCGGAATGCCGTCCCGGATCGGGAAGGCGAGCTTGGCCCGGGGGCTGATCAGCTCCTGGGTCTCACGGTCATAGGTCAGCGGCCCCTTGGTCAGAGGACAGACCAGAAGGGAGAGGAGGCGTGGATCAAGTTCAGTCGTCATGATTATTCCATGCCCCTCTCAAGCAGATCCAGCAAGAGCCCGGCGCGTTCGTCCAGCGTCATGGCTTCCAGCAGGGACTGTTTTTCCACCGGTGTGAACGGTACAAGCATCGGCAGGACAACCAGCAGCGTCTCATCGTCCATATCCTCGATCAGCGGCCAACTTGCCTGAAGGTCACGGGATTCGAGATAGGTTTTCAGACCCTCCAGCAGCAGATCGCGATTGATCGGCATTGGATCTTCTTCGACCAGATCGGCGACGAATGGGGTGGCATCGATGATGCCTTCGCGCCATCCGTTCTCTGTCGGGGTTTCGCGGATCAGGCGGAAGCGGGAAATTCCGAGCAGGGTGACGGTGAAGGTGCCATCCGTATGTTCGGCAAATTCCGTGATGCGGCCCAGCGTTCCGGTCCGATAGAGGAGGGGGTGCTCGTCCGTATCGGGGTCCATGAGGGGCTGGATGACGCCGATCATCCTGCGTCCGGCCAGCGCATCTTCCAACAGCGCCACATAGGGCGCTTCAAAGACCAGCAGCGGCAGATGGCCGCCGGGCAGTAGTAACGCGCCTGACAACGGAAACAGGCCGACGCGGGGCGGGATATCGGCCAGCGTCAGTTCCGTCAGGGGCGGAGCGCGCCGGGCGGGCTCGTTCGATACGTCGTCAGGCGGGAGATCGGGGGTTTCGGTCATCGGCTCACGAAAACAGAAGGGAAGAGAGTTTGCGTCTTGCGGCCAGCGTAGCAGGGTCTGTGTGTCCCCACGCCTCGAAAAAGCGCAGAAGCTCCGTTTTTGCTGCGCCGTCGTTCCAGTCCCGGTCGGCACGGAGAATATCCAGCAGCGTATCGGCGGCCTGTGCGCGCTGACCCGCTCCATTAAGAGCGGCGGCCAGTTTAAGGCGCAGATCGAAATCATCGGGTGCCGCGACGCTTTGCTGGCGCAACGTGTCGAGTTCCGAGACGGCTTTGGCGCCTTCCACATGTAGCGCCAGCGCGGCACGGGCGCCTGTGATTTCCGGATGGGTGTCCAGCTTGGCCGGAACCTGCGAGGAGGCATCTTCGGCGGCTTCCGGCTCGTTCAGGGCAATCAGGGCGCGGATCATGCCGCCCCAGCCTTCGGGGCTTTCCGGCTCTGCTTCCAGAAGCTGCGAAAACAGACCAGCCGCCTGATCCGCGTGGCCATCTGACAGTGCCTGACGTGCGGCTGTCAGAATTTCAGTCGCAGGCATGACGTCTCCGGCAAGTTTGAGCAGAGACTCCACAAAGCGGCGGATTTCGCTTTCCGGCTGGGCACCCTGAAAAAGATCCAGCACCTGTCCTTTCCAGAACGCCACGACGACGGGAATGGACTGAAGCGGCAGGCCGAGCTGTTCGAGCTGTGCGGCAAGGGCCTTGTTGGCTTCCACGTCCACCTTAACGAGTTTGACCCGCCCTCCGGCGGCGCGGACGATTTTTTCCAGAACAGGCGTCAGCTGTCTGCATGGGCCGCACCACGGCGCCCAGAAATCGACCAGAACCGGAATCGTGCTGCTGGCGTCGACCACGTCCGCCATGAAGCTGGACTGATCGGCGTCGATGATGGTGGCGGTTGCGCCTGCCGGGGGTGTTTTGGGGGATTGGCCGATAATGTGTTCGTCGAATGTGCTGCTCATGGGGGCGGGGACCGTTCGCTGGGAAAACAATTTCCCTGAAAGATCGGATGTGTGTGCCTGTGGTGCAAGTCCACACCCTGTCGGAGAGGGCGGGAAGCAGATATTGCATCAGAATCGAAAAATCCCTCTTGCGCGGTTCTGCTGATTCAGCCATAAGCCCCTCCACGGAGTGCGGGTGTAGCTCAGGGGTAGAGCACAACCTTGCCAAGGTTGGGGTCGTGGGTTCGAATCCCATCACCCGCTCCAGTGAAAAAAAGGCACCTTCGGGTGCCTTTTTTCGTTTCTGCACTCTGTCGCCAAAGTGGTGTTGGGATGGCCTCTTCTTCTCTTGCGCCGGGGCTCTGATTCGGCCATAAGCCCCTCCACGGAGTGCGGGCGTAGCTCAGGGGTAGAGCACAACCTTGCCAAGGTTGGGGTCGTGGGTTCGAATCCCATCGCCCGCTCCAGAAAAATCCAGCATATTGAAGTGATCAACCAGTCCCTTCCGCGTTGCGGGCGGGGAATTTCCGCTGCGTTTTCGAACACTGTTCGCAACTCAGGATGGTCTGGAAAAACGCCGTGCGGGCAGGCGGTTTATCCGGGAAGCCGCCTGTTGAGATCGTGCTTCCCGGACGAAGTGTTGTTCAGAAGAACTGGATGTGGCTTTTGAAGCCAAGCATTGCGGCGTCCTTGAGGGCTTTCTGTGCACCCGGACGGAAGTAATACTGGAAGTCAGGCGCAAAGGTGACGCCGCGCATCACATGGATGCGGTATGTGGCTTCCAGAACTTCGCCGAATGTCTGCGGTGTCAGGGAGCCTGCCATGAGCGGCACGCCGTACAGGGCCTGAAGCCGTTCCGTTGCGGTCGCGTTTTTGGAAACGCGGACATAGGAGAAGTTGATACCGATCGTATCCAGCGGGCGTGAGGCCCAGAATCCGGTATCGATCAGGCCCGCGAAATATTGCTGGCCACGAAGCTGGGTGCGCGGGCTGTTGGCGTACATACCGCCCAGCAGGATCAGGCCAGCATCGGCATTGCCCTTGACGTGATGGCGCAGCACCATCTGATCGGCCAGAACCCAGGCAGACCATGAATAGTTCACGGTCCGGGCGGGCAGGCCGCTGATGACATAGGGCTGCCCGTTCATGTCATAGTAGTTGTCCTTGTGGGGCGCGTTGTCGATGGCGTAGCCAACTTTGTAGTGACCGGGCAGCTTGTCTTTGCCGAACAGCGGTTCCCACCCGGCTTCGACCGGGATTGCTTCGCCGTGGATGTCACCGCCATTGAACTTGAAGCCCGTACGGTATTGCACGTTGCCGTAAATTCCGGCTTGCGCGAAATAAACGCCAGTCTGGATATAGGTGCTGACGGTTGGCCGGGTCCGGGCGCGGAAAGCCCAGCCCGCATCCGGGTAGGACGAATGGGTCGTGTTGTCTGACGATGCCTTCGGGTTTCCGCAGAACGCATTGTTTTGGAAGGTGCAATACAGCGGGTTGGACGAGAAATCGTTCAGGAACGGGATACGCCCGGCCGCAAGGTCCACGCGGCCCTTGGCGATTGTCTCTTCAGCATAGGCATAGACGAGATGGACGACCACGTTGCCGCCTGCGCCGTAGATTTCGGAGCTGGGGTTGAGGTTATCGCCAAACATGCGGCTGCCGGGGATACCGTACCGGCCCACGACAAGTGCATGGGTCGAGAAGCCGCGGACATTGGCGAGCTTTTCCCAGTCGATATCGTTCTCAAGGCTGTACTGGCCAGCATTGCTGCTGCCCTGTTTCAGGCCATAGCCCGGTGTCGGGCTGGTGATGGCGCCGGAAAACTCGTTGGTGGTGTCCATCGTTAACGCGATGCCGCGATCGCGCAGCCAGGTATTCCAGCCGAACGGGTTCGTCAGAAGAGCTTCGGGTTTTGGAAGGGGAGGAACCCATTCATTGCCGAAATAGATCTGGTTCAGAGGCGTGTTGACTCGCTCGCTGGGGAGTTCCGAGTTTTCGGACGGCCAGATGACGGGCGGAATTCCCTGCTGCGGGGCTGTGACCTTGATCTGTGTGACTTTTGCGTCCGGGCTATAGGCCTGAAAGGTCGAGAGCGTCCGGTCTGAAGCGGATCCCGTGCTGGGTGTTGAGGAGGTCCCTGAGGTGTTCTGGGTCCCAGCACTCTGGGCCATGACGCAGGACGGAAGAATTGTGGCCAGGCAGAAAGCTGCGTGGAGATGAACTCGAGACAATCCGCTGATTCCTTGGAAAAGCAGGTTAGCGTCTCAGAGATAACATATATTTACCGTTAAAGAACATAATATAATGTTACTTATATCATAAATTCCCACAAATATATGTGATATCGAACAAAAACCCCCTGCCTCCGGTGGGGAAGCAGGGGGTTTTGAAAGCATACCCGTCAGGGTGTCCGTCGGGGGCACGCTATGGGCGTTCCTCCGACGGAAGCCGGGGGCTTACTTGGCGGCTTCGACCGAAGCCATGATCACTTCGCCTGCGGCGGCCTTGTCAGCCCAGCCCGTGACCTTGACCCACTTGTTGGGTTCCAGATCCTTGTAGCGCTCGAAGAAATGCGTGATCGCCTTCTTCGTGATTTCCGGCAGGTCGTCCACGGAATGGACGTTCGTGAACTGCGGGTGGACCTTGTCGTGCGGGACGCAGATGATCTTTTCGTCCTGTCCGCTTTCGTCTTCCATCTTCAGCATGCCGATCGGGCGCGCACGGATCACGGCACCCGGCACGATGGCGGACGGCGTCAGGACAAGAGCGTCAGCCGGATCGCCATCGGCGGCCAGCGTGCCCGGAATGAAGCCGTAAGCAGCCGGATAGGCCATCGGCGTGAAGAGGAAACGGTCAACGACGAGGGCGCCACTGTCCTTGTCCACTTCGTACTTCACCTGCGATCCCTGCGGGATTTCGATGACGACGTTGATGTCGTTGGGCAGGTCTTTGCCGGGCGAGATCTTGGAAACGTCCATGATGTTCATGTCCTGAACTGTTTGGAGAGGCGGGGATATTACCGGCGCCTGTGGCCCGTGCCCAGAGCGGAAAGGAGGGAAGTCCGGTCTGACGGCGGGAAGCGGGTATAAAAAAACTCCCCGTGCCGTGTGGCAGGGGAGTTTTTGTGAAAATCCGGGTCCTGCGGGCAGGGCTCAGAGCATCGGCTGTGCGGCCTTGACGGCGGCGTGACAGGCGGCGCGGCGGTCGTCTTCGTTCGTGTAGGCCACGAGATAGAAGCGCTTGCCGTTGCTGTCGAAGTAACCGGCAGTGCCGAGCGCGTAGTCGAAATTGCCGACTGTCTGTTCGGTGGCCTTGTACTTCTCGCTCAGCCCGTAAAGAACCGGGTTGCCTTCGTCATAGGACACATACTGCTGCTCGACGCAGTAGTTCATGATGCCAGCGAGATTGGCGGGCGAAACGCCCGTGAAGTCCTTGCCGGGCGTACCCTGAACGGCCGGCGGGGGCGGGGGGGACTGTTCCTGTGCCATGGCGGCCTGGGAAGCCAGACCGAGCCCGAGGGCGAGGCCGAGGACGGGCACGATACGACGAAACATCACGGTATCCTTAGTTCTGAAACCCAGTAGGTCTTAAACCTGTCGTCCGCGGTATCCCGCGGCTGAAAACGAACAATTCCCCCGTTTCCCGGAAAAGGGAAGTGTGTTTCAGAACATTTCTTCGTGATCGGTTCGTGAGAATTGTGTCAGCCAGTCGATTCCAGTTCCTCGGAGCGGACGGACGGGTCCAGATACGGGCTGTTCGCGTCGAAGAAAACGCGGTTCGTGTCCAGTTCTGTGGCGATGACGTCCAGACTGGTCAGGGCGGCGATCAGGATGAAGCGTTCGCGGGGGCGGGACTCGTTGCGCTCGCATGTGCGCAAGTGCAGGATCGCGAGCTTTGTCGCCCGCAGGGTACGGCCGTAATGGCCGTGATAGCGTCCGCTGAAATGGCTCATGCGCCCCATGACGAGGGAAAGCGCCTTGCTGGCCTCCCCGACAAGCCGCGTATCGCGGCGGATGGCCTGAAGGCGCAGAAGATTGAGCATGACGCGCATGCCCGACAGAATTCCTGTCAGATAGGCCTGAATAACGGGCGAGGGCGTTGAGCCCGAATTGGTCATGAGCCGCACGAAGCGGTCCACATTGCGCGAGACCACGCTGTCCACCGTTTCGCGGGCACTGCCGTCCGCGATCCGATGCAGGTCACGCAGGATGTTTTCGCGCATGGTCCAGCGTTGATGGGCGGGGTCGTAGGGCAGGAAAACGCGGTACATCCACGAGGCGTAGAGCAGGCCCAGAACAAGCGGCATGGCCGTGTTGAAATAGGTAATTTCGTCGGTTTTGGCCTGATTGGACGGGCCGATCAGAATGGGCAGGAACAGGTTGTACGATACGGCCGGGAGGGTCAGGGGCGGGTAGGCAAAAGCCAGACCGCCAATCATCATCGCAAGGCCCGACCACATGCCCAGCATTTCAAACGTCGTCGATTTGCCCATCAGGGCCAGATTGAGGATGCCCGCTGCGACGACCGCACAGCAGGCTCCGCGCAGGAACGCCTGCGTGGCCAGTGCCGGGCGCTCCAGTGTCGAGAACAGGCTGCACACGATGCAGACGAACATGATGAAGGTCAGTCCGCTGGGCCAGGCGGTGCAGATCCAGATGAGGCCCGCTCCGAAGACCGTGACGGAGGAGCGCAGGCTGTTGGTAATGGCCTGTTGCCAGTCGCGGTAGGAGCGGATCGGCGCATGGAAATGGTCGTGCGCTTCGGGGTGTCGGCTGGCCTCGAACTGGCTTAACGCCATGCGGAGTGCGTCGATCAGTTCGACGAGAGCCTGCTGAAGCATGCCGTGGCGCAGGACGGCTTCGCGCGCGGCATCATCCGGCTGAGCGGTGTTGAAATCAATCACCACCTTTTGGCGGCATTGGCGGCGCAGGGCCAGCAGATCGGCAAGAAGGACGCTCATGGGCTCCGTCCCATCCAGTCGGGCGGGGAGTTTGAGAAACACGTCCCGGATGGCCTCGGCTTCCTGATGGAACATGTCGTCCTGACTGAGCGGCAGGCGCATGAGGGTCGCCAGATCGAGGGCGCGGGCGAGGAGGACGGCGATATCCGCCAGCGCCGCGCGGGCATGGTCTCCGGCATGATCGCGGCGGCCCAGTTCGACTTCCGCGAACTCCACCTGATCGCCGAGCGTCGTGATCTGGGTGAAGATACCCTGCACGTTCTGCATGCCCCCTTCCTTGCCGATCAGAATGTCCGCGATGGCGGTCAGGGCGGGTTTGAGCGTGTCTTCGAACGTGCTGGCGAGTTGATGGCGCGTGCGTTTGGTCAGGCCGAGCTGGAACAGCCCGGAAATCGAGGCTTCCAGCACGATGCCCAGCAGAATGTAGGTGGCGCGCGCCATGGCGATGGCGAAGATGTGGTGCGGGTCTGCGATACCATCGAGGGAGACGATGGCGTAGGTGAAGCCCGAAGCCCGCATACCGTGGATGCGGTAGTTCGTCATGGATGCCGGACCGGGCATGAACGTGCCGATCATGCAGAACGCGCCGATTCCGCCTGCCAGCAGGAGAATGAACATCAGCGGCGACTGCGGAAAAGAGGCGACCAGTATGATTCCGCTGATGACGCCGACCACCATGCCGAACAGGTGCCATTTGGCTTTCGCGAGGCTGCGTCCGCGTGTGCCCTGTGCGACCATCCAGACGGTCAGCGCGGCCCATTGTGGGCTGCCAAGCTCCATTCGCAGCGCGATTCCGAGTGCGAGAAGCGACGTGAACGTCGTCCGGAGCGCATATCCGGCCATGACCGGATCGGGAGCGTAGAGCCAGCGCAGTTTGCGGATAAGCGCGACCGGCCCGGTCTGTATCATGTCTGCGGGGTACTACTGGGTATTTTCGCGATATTTGCAGGCATCGGACATCCCTTCGGGCAATACGGACCAGTGAGGCCATCTCGCAACGGCAGCAAAGGTCGCCTGAACGGCCTTTAGGGAACGGGAAGGCGTGACACACTAACTTAAAAAGACACATTCCACCATGTCAGCCCTTGCAAAAAGACCCGAGTTGGGCGATTGCGGACTGCACCCGCGCGCCTGTAGCTCAATTGGTTAGAGCCGGCCGCTCATAACGGCTTGGTTGGGGGTTCGAGTCCCTCCGGGCGCACGGTGTGCCGATCTGATCTGCGTGGAACGGATGTGTTCCGCGTCTTCCCCGCCCATCCACCGATTGAGGAGACCTCCCATGGCCGCCTACCAGTACGTCTATGTCATGAAGGACCTTACGAAGGCCTATCCGGGTGGGCGCGAAGTCTTCAAGGGCATCACGCTGTCCTTCCTGCCGGGTGTGAAGATCGGTGTGCTGGGTGTGAACGGCGCGGGTAAGTCCACGCTGCTCAAGGTCATGGCGGGCATTGAAAAGGAATATGGCGGCGAGGCCTGGGCTGCCGAGGGCGTCCGCATTGGCTATCTCGAACAGGAGCCCAAGCTCGACGAGAGCATGACGGTCGGCGAGAACGTCGCGCAGGGCTTCGGGGATCTGAAAAAGGCGGTGGACCGCTTCAACGAGATTTCGATGAAGTTCGCCGAGCCGATGTCGGACGACGAAATGACCGCGCTGCTCGCAGAGCAGGCCGATCTTCAGGAAAAGATCGACGCTGGCGACGGCTGGGAACTGGACCGCAAGCTGGAAATCGCGCTCGATGCGCTGCGTTGCCCGCCCGCCGACAGCCCGGTCACGAAGCTTTCGGGTGGTGAACGCCGCCGCGTGGCGCTGTGCCGTCTGCTGCTCGAAAAGCCCGATATCCTGCTGCTTGACGAACCGACCAACCATCTTGACGCCGAAAGCGTGAGCTGGCTCGAAAAGACGCTGCGGGACTATCAGGGCACCGTCATGGTCATCACCCATGACCGTTACTTCCTCGACAACGTCACGAACTGGATTCTCGAACTCGAGCGTGGTCGTGGCTATCCGTTCGAAGGCAACTACTCGTCCTGGCTCGTTCAGAAGCGCAAGCGTCTGGCGCAGGAAGAGAAGGAAGAAAGCTCCCGTCAGCGTGCTCTTGCTGCCGAGCAGGAATGGATTTCCAGCTCGCCCAAGGCCCGTCAGGCCAAGAGCAAGGCGCGTATCACGAAGTATGAGGAAATGCTGGCCGCCAATGCTGAAAAGGCAGGCGGCACGGCGGATATCGTAATTACGCCGGGCCCGCGTCTGGGTGGCACGGTCATTGAAGC
This sequence comes from Gluconobacter sp. Dm-74, assembly GCF_018256135.1. Lineage (NCBI taxonomy): Bacteria > Pseudomonadati > Pseudomonadota > Alphaproteobacteria > Acetobacterales > Acetobacteraceae > Gluconobacter > Gluconobacter sp. Dm-74. The sequence goes on from NZ_JAERLX010000003.1 coordinate 371,372, forward strand.
CGAAAATCTCAGCAAGGGCTTTGGCGATCGTCTGCTGATCGACAATCTCAGCTTCAAGCTGCCGCCGGGTGGCATCGTGGGCGTGATCGGACCGAACGGTGCGGGTAAGTCCACGCTGTTCAAAATGATCACGGGTGATGATGCGCCGGATGGCGGGTCGCTCAAGATCGGCGATACGGTGAAGCTGGGATACGTCGATCAGTCCCGCAACACGCTCGATGATAACAAGACGGTCTGGGAAGAAATTTCCGGCGGTACGGACGTCATCCAGCTTGGTAAGCGCACGGTGCCGTCGCGGGCCTATGTGGGCGCATTCAACTTCAAGGGTGCGGATCAGCAGAAGCGCGTGGGCATTCTGTCGGGTGGTGAGCGCAACCGCGTCCATCTCGCGAAGATGCTCAAGCAGGACAGCAACGTCATCCTGCTCGACGAACCGACCAACGATCTTGACGTCGATACGCTGCGTGCCCTCGAAGACGCTCTGGCGGAGTTTGCCGGTTGCGCCGTGATCATCACCCATGATCGCTGGTTTCTTGACCGTCTGGCCACGCATATCCTCGCGTTCGAGGGCGACAGCCATGTCGAGTGGTTCGAGGGCAACTTCCAGGACTACGAAGCTGACAAGCGCCGTCGTCTGGGCCCGGATGCAACCGAGCCGGGTCGCATCAAGTATCGTCCGCTGGCCCGCTGATCCGGCGTTTTCCCTTCAGTGGACGGGACACCCCTGTCCGCTGAAGGTTTCTGCTGATGGTCTGGGGAGAGCTGCGTGCTGGGGCGTGAAATCCGAACCGCCCGTCTTGTCCTGACTCCGGTCAACTGGCCGGATCTTGAAGACATGATCAAGCTCAAGGGCGATGCCGGTGCCTTCGCCAAAATGTTGGGCGGCGTACGCAACCGGACCATGACCGAACAGGAAATGGCGGAAGACGTCAGTTTCTGGGCACGGTGCGGTGTGGGAATTTTTGCTATTCGCGAAAATGGCCGCTTCGTCGGCATTACCGGCGTACACGAACGCCCTGACGGGCGTGGCCTTGGCCTGAGATTTTCCATTTTTCCATGGGCTGCCGGGCGCGGCATTGCCCGCGAAGCCGCGGCCGCGGCCCTGCGCTATGTGCTGGATACGGGCGAAAAGCGTATCGTGGCCGTGGCTAGGGAAGACAATCTGGCGTCTCGCACAGTGCTCGGCAGTCTGGGACTGCGTCATACGGCCACTTTCGACCGCGATGGCGATACGATGTTTCTCTACGAAATCACGGCGGACTGACGGTCTATTCGCAACAGCAGGAGCCGCCCATGACGGGCGGCCCTGCCTGATGTCTTACTTGTGGGCTGAGAGCTGTCGTTCGAGAGCGGCGTTCAGGGCGTCGACGTCGCCGTTGTGGCGCGCGAGATAGGAGCTGTAGTCGCCGCGCTGGTTCATGCGCAGGCTGGCACCCTCGCCATACATGTCCATGACCTTGGGCGGGTTACCGCCGATGACCAGCTGCATGTTGACTTCCGGCTGGCCCGGACGGTCGATCAGCGCATTGACGCGTTCGCCTTCTGGCGTGGTCGTCGTGGATGTGACGCGGAAGCTCACGCCCTGATAGCTGCCGATCTGGTCCGTGATGGTGTTGACCAAGACCTGATCGAACAGGGAGAGGTACTTGTCACGCTGGGCCTGCGTTGCGGTCCGCCAGTATTTGCCGAGGCAGTAGCGGCCAATCCCGGCGATATCGACATTCTCCTTGAGCAGGGGAAGAACTTCCTTCTTCTTCTGCTCAAGCGGCTCCTTGGAGTTGACCACGCCTGCCAGACGGCCCCCGAAAGAGTTTACGAAGTCCGTCGCCGGGTTGGCGTGTGCAGCTCCGGTGGCGACGGCGAGGGAGACAACGGCCCCGAGAATGGTGCGGCGCGAAAATACGTTGAACATGTCGTTGTCCTCAGTTGTACCAGTCGGGGGTCGTGGCGCGGTCGTCGTTCTTGATCGTGTCGATCTGGCTCTGGCGGTTCTGCTGCCATGCACTCCGGATATAGGAGTACGGGTCCAGACTGTCCTGTTCGACATGGTCGATCTGGTCGATGGAGCTGGCATAGCCTTCCATGGTCCCGGCCACGTTGTAAGCCCAGTTGAAGGTTAGCAGATCATAGCCGCGCGGCACATAGTTGATCGGCGTCAGGCCCTGGCCGATGCCGTAACCGGCACCATCACGGAAATTGGACGGACCGACGAACGGGATGAACAGGTAAGGCCCGCTCGCCACGCCCCAAGTGCCCATTGTCAGGCCCGGATCGGTTTCATGCTGGTTGTAGCCGACAAGTCCTGCGACATCGAAGAAACCACCAACGCCTGCGCTCATGTTGATTGCAAAGCGCATGAAGGCATCGCCCGCGCGGCGCGGCTTGCCTGCACCAACGTCGGAAAAGAAGACCGCAGGCTCGCGCCAGGTTTCGTTGATGTTCGCAATGGAGTGACGCACGGGCTTGGGAATGGCCCAGATCCATGCCTTGCCGACCGGACGCAGGACCTTGTGATAGGCCCACATCTGGACGTTGTACATCTTGCGGTTCAGGGGCTCGTAGGGATCGTTTGCGGCCTTGTAATCCGCGAGATCATCCGGATCTGTCGGGGGCGGCTGGCGGAGTGAGCCACAGGCGCCCAGTGCCAGCAGGGCGAGCGTACCTGCAAGAGCTCTGCTGCGACGTGACACACGGCGTGAGCGCGTCTCCCGGATTGCGTTGTCGTCCTGCCGAAAGTCCATAACCATCCCCAAAATACCCTTCCCGGCCCAGTGCTCACGAAGAAGTCACCGGAAAACGGAAATTTTCGTAATCCGTTCCCTGAAGGACTCCATGAACCCCGATCGGCCACGCGCCGTCCGTCGCGGAAAACTGCGGAGGGGCGTAGTCATAACGTATCCTCCGATAGCGTGCATCCCTGTATGTCTGCAAATGCTGCTCGTTTGAAGAGGCCAGATGCTTTAACGATCCAGATGCTTTCCGGCTGCTTTCGGGCCTTTGACCCTTCGAGATTTTTGGGATCAGTGTGGCCTCAACTCAACACCCGGGAGGTTTCCAATGTCCAGATTCTTCGGCTCGAAGGGTACGTTTCTCGCCACTGTCGCAGCTCTGGCCCTGAGTGCCGGTGTGGCGCAGGCGCACCCCACCGTGGCCAATCAGCCCTGGGGCAACACGCCGGATGGCAAGCCCGTGCGGATCGTGACCCTGAAGAACGGTTTCGGCACCACGGCCCGCATCATCACCTATGGCGGCATCATCCAGTCCGTCGAGACGCCGGACCGCGAAGGACATGTTCAGGACGTGGTTCTCGGGTTCGACAATCTGAAGGGCTATACGGTTGATAGCGCGAAGGGCGGTCTGTTCTTCGGCGCCATCATCGGTCGTTACGCGAACCGTCTCGCCGGCGGCAGCTTTCCCGTGGACGGCAAGATCTATCACACGGACGTGACGGCTCCGCCGAATGCGTTGCATGGCGGCAAGAAGGGCTTCGACAAGAACGTCTGGACGATCGAGAAGACCGGCACCAACGACAATGGCGCGTATGTGACGCTCAAGCTGGTCAGCCCGGACGGCGATCAGGGCTTTCCGGGCAAGCTGACGACGCATGTGACCTATACGCTGGGCACGGACAACGCCCTGTCGTTGCATTATGTCGCCACGACCGATGCGCCGACGGTTCTGAACCTGACGAATCACAGCTACTGGAATCTGAACGGCGAGGGTTCGGGCTCCATTGAGCCGGAAATTCTTCAGATCAACGCCGATGGCTTCACGCCGACCGACGCAACATCCATCCCGACTGGCCAGATCGCGCCTGTTGCCGGGACGCCGCTCGATTTCAGCAAGCCGACCGTCATCGGTGATCGTCTGCGCAGCAACGATCAGCAGATGATGTATGCGCGTGGTTATGACATGAACTGGGTCGTCAACGGGCCGTCCGGTCAGGCGCCGCGTCTGGCGGGTAAGGTTTATGATCCGCGTTCGGGCCGCAGCATGGAAATCCTGACGAACCAGCCGGGGCTTCAGGTCTATACGTCCAACTCGCTGGATGGCGGTTATGCCGGGGTGTCCGGTCATGCCTATCGTCAGGGCGATGCGATTGCGTTCGAGGCCGAGCATTATCCCGACAGCCCGAACCATCCGTCTTTCCCGACGACTGAACTCAAGCCGGGTCAGACGTTCGATTACACGACGATTTTCAAGTTCTCGAACAAGTAAGAGACATCAGGGTCCGGGGCGCAGGCTCCGGACCCTGAGTGCTTTATGCCGGGCGGGGTGTGGTGCCCACGATCCGCGCCGGATTGCCGACGGCGGTGGAATAGGCCGGGATATCTTCCAGAACCACCGAAGCCGCGCCGATCCGGGCATATTCCCCGATCACGAGACGCCCGAGGATTCTGGCGCCTGCGCCGATCATGGCCCCGCGCCGCACGATGGGGTGACGGTTGCCGCTCAGTTTGCCTGTGCCGCCCAGCGTGACATCCTGAAACAGCGAGACGTCATCTTCTACGATGCAGGTTTCGCCAATGACGATGCCTGTTCCGTGGTCGATGCTCAGCCGCCGTCCGAGACGGGCCGCGGGGTGAATATCGATGGCGAAAAGCTCGTTGATCCGGCTCTGGAAATGATGGGCCAGATGCTGACGGCCCCGCGTCCAGAGATGATGCGAGATCCGGTAGGCCTGAAGCGCCTGCCATCCCTTGAAGAACAGGAAGGGCGTGACGAGGTCCGGGCAGGCCGGGTCGCGGTCATAGGTTGCGAGAATATCGGCGGCGGCCGCTTCGGCGATGTCGGGATCGGCGCTCAGGATTGAAGCGACGAGCCGGGTGATACTTGTCGCCGGGATGGAGCGATCCGCGAGTTTCGTGCCCAGCAGGGACGCCAGCGCGGATGCAAAATCCGGATGGTCTCCGATATTGGTGGAAAACACGTCCTGAATCAGCGGGTCATGGCAACTGCAGGCCTGCGACTGCATGTCCTGCCAGAAGGCTGTGAGGTCCGATGTTCTTTCGAAGGGCGTTTCGATGATGGCTTCCGTCATACGCCCATGGCCTTTCGGACGAAGGCCCGGCGCAGGGCGGGGAAGCGCTGGACGCCCGCGATGCCGATGTCGCGCAGGCGACGCAGGACCGGATTGTCGTTGCCGAACAGGCGTTCGAGCGCGTCCGTGGCGGCCAGCATTGCCATGTTGCCGGGGCGGGTGTTGCGCTGATAGCGGACGAGAAGCTCGCGGCTGCCCATGTCTTTGCGCGTGCGATGCGCCTCGATCAGTAGGTCTGCGAGCGAAATCACGTCCCGGAAGCCGATGTTCAGGCCCTGTCCTGCGATCGGATGGATGCCGTGCGCGGCGTCCCCGGCCAGAGCGAGGCGCGGGCCGATATAGCTGTGGGCGTATTGCGCGGAGAGCGGATAGATCCAGCGACGGCCGGTCGGGGTAATCTCGCCCAGATCCTCGTCCGCCATGCGGGCCTTGATTTCGCGCGCGAAAATCTCGTCCGGCAGGGCATGGAAACGCTGGGCGCGGCCTTCGCCTTCGGCCCAGACGATGGCGGACCGGTGCGGGTGTTCGGCGGTGCCGGGCATGGGCAGGCGTGCAAACGGACCTTCCGGCAGGAAATGTTCGAGCGCCACGCCATGATGCGGCTTTTCATGCGCGATCGTCGCGACGATGCCATACTCGTTATACGGAATTTTGGTCAGGCCGATCCGCGCCTGACGGCGAAGCGGGGAACGGCGTCCTTCCGCAGCGACGGCCAGTTTTGCCGTCACGGTGTTGCCTGAGACCAGACGGATGGAGACATGATCCGGATGGAACGTGAAGGTTCCCAGATCCGGCGCGTGCACATCAAGCGTGTCGTACTGCTTCAGCGTCTGGTTGATCGCAAGCCGCAGGTCCCGCGCCTCGACCATCCAGCCGAAGCTCTGGCCTTCGGGGGCGTCTTCCGGGCCGAAATGCAATGTCAGCGGGGAGGGGGCCTCATGCGGGCGTCCGTCCGCAACACGGATTTCGTGGATCGGCTGGGCTACATTGGGCAGATTGTCCCAGATGCCTGCGTCCGCCAGCATCCGGCGGGAGCCTTCTGCAATGGCATAGGCCCGCCCGTCCAGAGCAGGATCTTCCATGCCGGGCAGGGCATTGCGGTCGATGAGCAGGACGCGCACGCCCTCTGCCGCCAGACGACACGCCAGCGTAGCGCCCACAGGGCCGGCGCCGTTGATGCAGAGGTCGTAATGGGTTTTTTTCATCGTACTCATCTCCCTGCCCCTGTCCTACTCCTGCGAGGGTTTGAGCGGAAGGGGGCGCTTTCTTTATGGGGGGCAGCGGGCGAGACGCATCTGAAGCAGCGTGAGGGCAGCCTGATGGAAACTGCGTTCGGGGTGTTCCCGGCAGTATTGGGCGAGAAAGGTTTGATCCTCGCGCACCACTTCGGCGTTTAGATCAAGTGTCATAACGCTCCTTCCGTCCTGGTGGCGGGCGGCGTTAACGGCCGTTACTACCCCGAGATACCAGTTGTAGAATATGACGCTTTTGGGGGATGCCGCGTCGGTGATGGCCTGTGTGAAATCCGCGCAGGACCGCGCCCCTGCGCCGTAAACCATGGGTCGCGGAAGGTCCGCAGGCGCTTTCTCGTCGACCACGACCTTGCCGTTCGGGTCCAGATCGTAGCGTTCGCCATTGTCGCCAACGACAACGGCTTTGAGGCGACGGCTGATCTGGACCATTTTGGCCATCTGCTGTTCATCGGGATATTTGCAACTGATGGCGTTTCCTGCCCAGTAGAACAATGTGTCTTCCGGCTTTTTGGAGGCGGTGGGATGATTGAGCCATTCCGCGTCCTGTGTTGGATATTTTCTGGGTTCGCTCGATACGGCGAACTGGAGTTCGTCATCCTTCTGGATGACGTCGAACCACTCTTCCAGCAACAGGGGGGTGCCGGGCCTACCAGACCAGATGGGGTTGCGCGTAATCTCTAGATTGTACCCCATGGAGGCATCCTTGAATTGCTGAACTATAACGTTCAAGACAGACTGAAAACGGATTTGTGGTCCATAGTCAAACTGTCTTCTTCATGTGAAAAATGGGTGTTGTGGTCCTCCATGTGAGGCTTCTGTGCTTTCATGGAAGGGAATTCGACAGGCACGCTCCTGAATGATTTCAATCCGCGTACGCGATTCGGGAACGATCTGCAGCGGATGATGTTGTCTTGCGGAGACCCGCGCCAGACAGCAAGAAGATAAGGAACCGCAGAACGCATGATTGAAAACTCTTACGTCAGGTCCATCAGACGGATCGGGCATCTGCTGGACTGGCTTCCGGCTCCGCTGGGCTCGATTCTGATTCTGGTGTTCGCGGCGGGTATCGCGCTGCTGTCCAGCCGCATCATTACGGATGCCCTCCCGCGGCTGCCAGGCCTGCGGCGTGTCCAGTTCATTCATGCCATTATTGCGCGGCTGCGGGCGCCTATCCGCAATGGTCTGATGATCATTGCCGCCAGTGCCGCCCTTCAGGCCACGATCGGCTTTACGGATGCAACGACCTCGTTTCTGGAACAGGTCTTCATTTGCCTTTTCATTCTCAATCTTGGCTTTGGCATCATCCGGACGTTCCGCCTGCTGACGGATCAGTATCTGACGCGAATCAGCGCCAAGGAGCATATGGATGATATCTCGGTCCGCTCGCACCAGACGCAGATCCGAGTTCTGCGCCGTCTGATCGAGATTTCTTTCGGTGTGCTGACGGTCGCGTCCTCGTTGATGGTGTTTCACTCGGTGCAGAAATTCGGCGTGTCGCTGTTTGCGTCTGCTGGTGCGGCATCCCTGATCGTCGGTCTGTCGGCCCGCCCGGCCCTGACGAACCTGATCGCGGGCATCCAGATTGCCGTCACCCAGCCGATCCGCATGGAAGACATGCTGATCCTCAACGGAGACTGGGCGTGGGTGGAGGAAATCAACGCGACCTATGTTGTTCTGCGGACGTGGGATCGCCGCCGCTATATCGTGCCGATCTCGTATTTCCTTGAAAATCCGTTCCAGAACTGGACGCACAGTTCGCCGTCCCTGATCGCCTCGCTGTTCCTGTGGCTGGACTACCAGACGCCGGTGGACCGCCTGCGGGAGATGTATTTCGAGGAACTGGCCAAATGCCCGGACTGGGATCAGGACAAGACCTCCATCGGCTGTCAGATCGCGGACAGCAATGCGCAGGTCATGTCCATCCGTCTGATCGCAGGGGCACCGGATGCGGATTCGATGTGGAATCTGGCCTGCGACATTCGCGAGCGCATGTTGCGTCGCCTGCGTCTGGAAATGCCGGAATGTCTGCCGCGTGGTCGCACGGCCATTGTCTCCGGTGCGCCGGATCAGAACGCCTGGCCGGATGCTCTGGTCGCCCCGCCGGTCAACCGGCCGCAGGATGGTCCCTATCGCGGCCCCGATATGCCGGGCTCGCCACCCGCCGCAATGCCGGGACGTGCCTGAGGCGAAGCGTTCAGGCAACGCGTCATGGGAATTTCAACACGAACGGCATGATCAGGCTGCCAATATCATTATGAGACTGGCATGATCTGAGGCATACTCTGACAAAGATTACCCGATCGCAACGAGGATATGCCGTTCGTGAAGCTCGTTACTGCCATCATCAAACCCTTCAAGCTTGATGACGTCCGCGAAGCCCTGACCCCGCTGGGTGTTCAGGGTCTGACAGTTACCGAAGTCAAAGGTTTCGGTCGCCAGAAAGGCCAGACCGAAATCTATCGTGGCGCCGAGTATCACGTCAGCTTCCTGCCCAAGCTCAAGATCGAGGTCGCCGTTTCCAACGCGATCGTTGAGGACGTGATTGAAGCCATCATGACCGCAGCCCGTACCGGCAAGATCGGTGACGGCAAGATCATGGTCTCCAGCCTCGATCAGCTCATCCGTATCCGCACGGGAGAAACCGGCGAGGGCGCGCTCTGATGCGCGCGCCCATCGATACGGGCGATACGGCCTGGATGCTCGTCAGTACGGCTTTCGTGCTGATGATGACCATTCCCGGTCTGGCGCTTTTCTATGGCGGCATGGTCCGCAAGAAAAACGTGCTGGCGACGCTGATCCAGTCTTTCATGATCTGCTGCATTGCCAGCCTCGTCTGGATGGTCGCGGGTTACAGCCTTGCGTTCTCGACCGGTTCGCCGTGGATCGGGGATCTGTCGCGCGTCATGCTGCATGGCGTGGCGGACAATTTCCGTGCAGGCGTTGATTCCGCCTTCACGCTGGGCGCTGGAACGCCCGCTGCCGTGACGATGACGATTCCTGAGAGCGTCTTCATGATGTTCCAGATGACGTTTGCCGTCATCACTCCCGCGCTCATTACCGGTGGCTATGCGGATCGCATGAAGTTTTCCGCCATGTGCCTGTTTAGCGTGGCGTGGCTTCTGCTCGTTTATGCCCCGGTCGCGCACTGGGTGTGGAGCCCGACGGGCTGGGTCGCCGGGCTTGGTGCGGTGGACTTTGCGGGCGGGACGGTCGTGCACATCAATTCCGGTGTGGCCGGTTTGGTCTGTGCCATCATTCTCGGCCGTCGCAAGGGTCTGGGGCATGAAGATTTTTCGCCCTTTAACCTGACTTACGCCATTATCGGCGCGTCCCTGCTCTGGGTGGGCTGGTTCGGCTTCAATGCCGGGTCTGCTCTGGGCGCCAATGGCCGTGCGGGCATGGCGATGCTGACGACGCAGGTCGCGGCAGCTGCGGGCGGTGTGGCCTGGATGGTTGTCGAATGGGCGCGGACGGGGAAGCCGACGGCTCTGGGCATCATTTCAGGTGCGGTGGCCGGTCTGGTCGCCATCACCCCTGCGGCGGGGTTCGTACTGCCGGGAAGTGCGGTCGTCATCGGCCTGATCGCCGGAGCGGGATGTTTCTGGAGCGCCACATGGCTCAAGCATCGTTTTGGCTACGATGACAGTCTTGATGCGTTCGGCGTTCATGGAACAGGTGGCATCATCGGCGCCATTCTGACGGGTGCGTTTGCCTATGGTCCGCTTTCGGCCACGGCGTCCAACCCGGAAGGAACGGTCGCCAGTGTTCATCAGGTCATCGCGCAGACCGAGGCCGTAGGGGTGACGATTGTCTGGTGTGTTATCATGACAACCGTGATCCTGAAGGTTCTGGATCTGGTGATGGGCCTGCGGGTGTCGCCGGACGAAGAGCGCGAAGGTCTCGACATGGTTCTGCACGGTGAGCGCATCAACTGATCGCGCTTCTCTGACGCTCAAGCTGCGGGGGGCTTTTATCTCCCGCCGATTTCAGAATGAAGGTTCTTTCTGCATGACGTTTACAAAAGCCTTTTCCGGCCTCTCCCTCGCCGCCTTGCTGGCCGCAGGACTGAGCGTCGCACCTGCTCACGCCCTGACCGCCAAGGAATGCCACGCCGCGTTCAAGACGGCCAAGCAGAACGGCTCCCTGAACGGCCAGTCCTATAAGGCATTCAAGGCCGCTTCCTGTGGCGATACGGCCAAGGCCGCTGCTCCGGCTGCCGCAGCCAGCGCAACGCCTGCCGCTGCTGCCCCAACAACGGCACCAACCACGACGGCCCCAGCCGCTCCTGCAAGCGCCGCGCCTGCGGACTCGTCTCCGGCTGGTACGAAAGCCCCGATTGCTCCGAAGGCTGCCGTTGCGTCCTCGGGCAATGTCGTGTTCCCGACCGCCATTTCCCCCGAGTTCAGCAAGCTCTCCGCCGGCCGTGCCCGCCAGAAAACCTGCGTCGCCCAGTACAACGCCAACAAGGCGAATGGCGGCAATGGGTCGCTGAAATGGATCCAAAAGGGCGGCGGCTACTGGTCTCAGTGCAATTCCCGCCTCAAGGGTGAATAATCTGACACCTTAGTCGAGCCTTATCGGCCTGAAAGCTCCTCCTTTGCGGGAGGAGCTTTTTTTATTTCTGAGGGTCAGTTCAAGGCATGCCCAGCTGATTTATGGAATTTCCGCAAGGTTTTCCGGGTTTCTGGTGAACAGTTTCGGAGTGTAACGTGTCGGTCAGTGGTGAAGGAAAGAAAGAGGGACCATGACATTACGATTTTGCGGAATAATCGGGCCGACCTCCGTTCTTGTCGCTCTTCTGTTCTGCGTTCCGGCCTCAGCCCGCGATTTGGGCGCGGCGAATGCTGTCGGTCTGTTTGGTCAGAGCTGTCTTTCCTTCACGGGTAACCCTTCCGGTTTGCGGGAATGGGCTGCACGCTATCACCTTCCTGAAGGACCGCCCCCGACGCGGGAGGGGTTTCTGCACGGCAATCAGGGACGTGTTTATGTGGCCAGTACGGTCTATGGACAGATGGCTCTTGTGTCGCTCGACAAAGGGTATTGTCAGGTCGTGATGCGGCAGGGAAACGTCGCAAACGTTCAGACGGAATTGCGGGATCAGCTTCTGGCCCGCCATGCCACGCTCAACCTTCTCCTGCAGCAGGATCCGCAGCGTGGCGCGGCTCAGAAAATTTTTGCCTATGAACAAGGTGCTGTGCATCTTCAGCTTTCCATCACGGCTCATGGAATTTCCGGGCCTGTGGCAGAAGTTATTCTGACATCGACATTGCCTCCCGAGAGTTCAGACCCGCCAGCGCGATCTCCTGCGTCAGCCGGTAACGGGTCTTAATATCGTCGGCAGAAGCTACCGAAAGAACAACCACCCACTGGCGTAGGACAGCCAGACGTCGTGATGGGCGAACCAGTCGGAGCCCAGCAGCATGTCGGCCTGATCGTGGACCGGGGCGACGGTCAGGACGGGACGGGTCCAGACGGTACCGCCCAGTTCGAAGCGTTTGAAATGGTGCCAGTGATAGGCGCGTTCGTGCAGATCCACGCCCGAGGTCATGCCGCCGGGATCAAGGGCGAGCTGCTCGTCCGTCAGGTCAAGGCGATGGGCGAAATCCGTGCTGACGATATGCGAGCGTGCGCCGCTGTCCAGAAGGGCCGTTCCGCTCAATCCATCCAGCGTGAAAGGCACTGTCAGGCGGCCTGAGATCCGGCGGACAGGCACACTTTTCCAGTGGCCGCTCCAGACGGGTGGGGGCTGGCAGGCATGGGAGCCCAGACGGACGCGCCATAATGTCAGGCGCTGGTGCGGGACGTCGAATTCCAGATCGTAATCCGCCAGCACATCCGCGCCGAGCAGCCCGAAAACGGGCGGCGTGATCATGGGAGAGCCGGGGAGGGCACCAACCGCCATCGTCCCGGCCCCGAGCGCAAGTTCTCCCGAACGGGGTGTGCCGAGTTTCAAATCCTGTATCCGGACGTTCGGCACGACACGCGGGGCACCGTTCGGGCCCTGCATCATTGTCCGATGCTGGGGATCGGGCGGTAGGTGGAAGGCTGCGACGCCCCTCGGAGTCATGAGGCTGCCTTCGGAGCCCGTATCGACGATCATCGAGGCATCATGGCCGTTCACTGTCACCGGGACGCTCAGATAGCCGCCATCATCGCGCAGTGGCAGCACGACGGCGCGGCTCATCTCGCAGACCGGCGCCGCCGGGGCGGTCGTCGTGCAAAGACCCAGAATCAGAGCAGCGGACAGGAGGCGTTTCATGACTCTTGATCCGCGCGGGGATGGGCTTTGCGCCAGACATCCAGCAGGTGTTTTTCGTCCGCCAGCGTATAGGCCTGCGTCGTGGACAGGCTGGCGTGGCCCATCAGTTCCTGAATGGTGCGCAAGTCTGCCCCGCCTTCCATCAGATGCGTGGCGAAGGAATGGCGCAGGGCATGGGGCGTTGCGGAATCGGGCAAACCTTCGCCTTTGCGCCAGTTCCGCATGGCGCGCTGGGCCACGCCGGGATTGAGACGTCCGCCCCGCACGCCGCAGAATAGCGGCGCATCGGGCGCGGGAGTTGGGTGGGCCGCTTTCCAGCTTTCCAGCGCCTCGATGACTGCCGGAAGCAGCGGCACGAGCCGTTCTTTGCCGCCTTTGCCCACCACGCGCAGCATGCTCTGTCCCGCATTCGTCAGGTCCCGGATGTCGAGTGACAGCGCCTCGCCGATCCGCAGCCCCGTGCCGTAAAGCAGCGTGAACAGCGCGCGGTCGCGCAGAGCGGCCTGACTGGTCTCGGCGTCATCGGAGATGCCTTCCGGGGCCGCTAGTGCCGCCTCCTGCCCCAGCGGACGTGGCAGGCGCTTTTTCATGCGCGGCATGGCGAGCAATGATGGTGCGGGATTGGACAGATCGTGCCGCAGGGCCAGATACCGGAAGAAGGAGCGCAGGGCCGAGACATGTCGCGCCCGCGAGCGTGCGCGCGAGTCGGCACTGGTGGCGCGGCGGGTCGGTTTTTCGCTGCGGGCCGTTTCATGCGCGAGCCAGGCGCGCAGGTCGGCGAGGGACAGCTTTCCCAGATCGGCCAGCGTGACTTCCCCGCTCAGATGCTGCTGGAAAAACGTCAGCGCCAGCAGGATGTCGTGGCGATACGCCTCGACCGTGCGCGGGCTGGAACGCTTTTCATGCGTCAGCCATTCGGTCCAGTCGCGCAGGGCATCGAGCGCCATCAGGGATGCGGTCATGGCATTTCGGAGCGGGGGAGGTTAGACACGGTCATGGCATCCAGCAGCCTATCCAAGCCTGATCCCCGGCGAAAGCCACCTTCCACCGGAACGCGCGTTTCGGTGCTCGTGCCGCTGCCGTTTCCAGGGCCGCTCGATTATCTCGCACCCATGCCGCTTGAGCCGGGAGACCTCGTGACGGTCCCGCTGGGGCGTCGTGAAACCGTGGGCTGCGTATGGGAAACCGATCGCACCCTGCCGCCAGATTTTGCGCTGCCGGTAGGGCGTGAACTCCCGCTCGAACGTCTGCGTCCCGTTGTCGGAAAGCTGGATGTGCGCCCGCTCCCGCAGAGCCTGCGCCGCTTCATCGACTGGGTGGCGGCCTATACGCTCACGCCGCCGGGGCTGGTTCTGGCGATGGCGACGCGCATTCATCTGAAGGATGCGCCCAAGCCCACTCTGGGCTGGGTGCGGACGGAAGCGCCGGAAGGCGATCTGCGGATCACGCCCGCGCGCCGGTCCGTGCTGAATTTTGCGTCTTCCACACCCATGAGCACTGCCGAACTGGGGGATCGCAGCGGGGCGAGTGCGGCCGTCATTCGCGGCCTCGCTACGGCCGGTCTGCTGCGGGAGGCCGTCATTGCTCCGGCTGCTCCGTTCGGTCTGCCGGATCCGGCGCATGGGGCGCCGAAACTCTCCGAAGAGCAGGCTGAGGTCGCGCAGGAATTGTGCGGCCCCGTCGAGGCCGGGCGGTTTCAGGTCACGCTATTGGAAGGTGTGACCGGATCGGGCAAGACGGAGGTTTATTTCGAGGCCGTGGCCTCCTGTCTGGCCAAGGGAAAGCAGGTTCTGGTCCTGCTGCCTGAAATCGCGCTTTCCGCCCAGTGGACGGACCGCTTCATCCGGCGCTTCGGAGCCGAACCTGCGGTCTGGCATTCCGATCTCGGAGCCAAACGACGGCGCGAGACATGGCGCGCCGTGGCGGAAGGGAGTGCGCGTGTCGTGGTCGGGGCCCGCTCGGCTCTGTTCCTGCCGTTTGCTGATCTGGGTCTCGTCGTGGTGGACGAAGAGCATGAAAGCGCCTTCAAGCAGGAAGAAGGCGTCATGTATCATGGGCGGGATATGGCGGTTGTTCGCGCCCGTTTGGCGGATGCACCCGCCATTCTTGTCTCCGCCACGCCATCGCTTGAAACGCTCGCGAATGTGGAGAGCGGCCGCTACCGGCATGAACTTCTGACCGCGCGGCATGGTGGGGCGACCCTGCCGGATGTGTCGCTGGTGGATATGCGGTCCGATCCGCCCGAACGCGGTCTGTTTCTGTCGCCCAAACTCTGCACCGCTATTGATGAGACGTTGGAGAAAGGGGAGCAGGCCATGCTGTTCCTCAACCGGCGCGGCTATGCGCCGCTGACGCTATGCCGGGCGTGCGGGCATCGGATGCAGTGTCCGAACTGTTCGGCCTGGCTGGTGGAACATCGGGCGCGGGGTATCCTGACCTGCCATCACTGCGGGCATAACGAGCGGATTCCCAAAGACTGCCCTGAATGTCATGCCGAGAATTCGCTCGTGCCCATCGGGCCGGGAATCGAGCGCATTACGGAAGAGGCCAAGCTGCGGTTTCCGGACGCGAAACTGCTGGTGATGTCGTCCGATACGCTTGGCTCCCCGGCTGCGACGGCGGAGGCGGTGCGGAAGATTTCGGACGGTGAGGTCAATCTCATCATCGGCACGCAGATCGTGGCTAAAGGCTGGCATTTTCCGAAACTGACACTCGTGGGCGTTGTGGATGCCGATCTGGGGCTTGGGGGTGGGGATCTGCGGGCAGCCGAGCGGACGGTGCAGCTTCTGCATCAGGTCGCGGGCCGTGCGGGGCGTGCGGAGCATCGCGGGCGCGTGCTGCTTCAGAGTTATGTGGGCGAACATCCGGTCATGACGGCGCTGGTCTCTAACGATTTCCAGACCTTCATGGAGCAGGAAGCCGAGCAGAGACGGCCCTCGTTCTGGCCGCCCTACGGACGGCTGGCCGCATTGATCGTGAGCGCGCCGAATGCGGATGCGGCGGACGCATTGGCGCGTGAGATTGCGTTCTCTGCGCCGGAACGGGAAGGGGTGCAGGTTCTGGGACCAGCTCCCGCCCCGCTCGCCGTCTTGCGTGGACGACACCGGCGCAGACTGCTGCTACGGACGATGCGGGGCATTGCCGTACAGCCGATCCTGCGTCAGTGGCTGGGAGATATCAAACCCACGGGCGGAGCAAAGGTCGATATCGATATCGACCCCATTTCCTTCCTTTAGGGCTGGAAAAATCAGCCCTTACGCTTGCGGAAGAACTCGACCGTGGCGGTCACGACTGCGATGACAGCCAGGATCTGCTGAAAATACGGGCGGAAACGCTTGGGTCCGAACGTCGCCATGGCCGTCATGCCAGCGAGGCCGATTTCACGGGCGCGCGTAGCCTTCTGACAGCAGGTCTTCATTTTGGAGCAACAGCTTTTCTTGGAGCTGACGTCTGCGATGGCGGTTTCGGCGGCGGGGGATGGCTTGGTCATACGGGATCTCCTGAAAAATGGAATCAGGGGATCAACACACAACATTACAAGGGGTTGCCAGAGCAGCACGTGTAAGCCATGGCGCAGAGACGTTAATCCTGCTGGCCGTCGCGGGCCTTTTCCAGTGTTTTAAGCTGCGTGTCGGAATCGGGCGATTTCGGGTTCAGAAGCAGCATCTGGTGGAAGGCCCGCAGGGCGGCTTCGGGTTCGTGCCGGTCATGTTCGGCTTCCGCGAGCATCCCCCATGCCGTGGGATCGCCGGGATCGGCCTGAAGGGTGACGCCCAGATCGGTGATTGCGCCATTATTGTCGCCCGCCGCCAGCCGGATGGCCGCACGCTGACGGTAGAGAATAGGCTGATCGGGCTGGATGGTGATGGCGGCGGTCAGATCGTCCTGAGCCTTCTGGAAATCATGTTTTTCCAGCGCATCATGCGAATCGGTAATGAGCATCTGCACGCTGCCGGTCAGGGCGCGGCTGCGGAGGCCTTCGGCACGTTCGGAAATCTCACCAGCCTGCTTCTCGTTCCCGGCCATGGCGAGCGCTTTTTCCGCGTCCATGAGGCGGTCATGAAGCGTTTTGCGCGGTGGGCGGGGCGCGGAGGCGGGCGGTTTGGCAGCCGGAGAGACTGCGGGGCCGGGCGCGGCAGGATTTGCGGCGCGTGCGGCCTGAACTGGCAGAAAAGTCAGGGCCGGGCTACAAAGCAGAACGGCGCCAGCCATCAGCCAGCGCCGTTTGTCCGTCATCCGGCAGACCAAGGGGTTCAGCCCTGGCGAGCCTTCATGCGCGGGTTCTTCTTGTTGATGATGTAAACGCGGCCGCGGCGGCGGACAACGCGGCAGTCCTTGTCGCGGACCTTGGCGGACTTCAGGCTGTTGCGGATCTTCATGGTTGCAGGCTCTCGACGGGTAAGGCCCTTGCGGACCGGACAGCGGGCCAAAACGCCCGCGAAAGAATGGCCCCGATTACCCATCCCGCCCTGTAGAGTCAAGCTGACAAGCCATCCGTGTGGCGGAATTCCTTGATGCTGCCGATTTGCAACAACCTGCAACAGCGTTGTTCAGGGTCTTTGTCCAGCCGGGATTTTCTCCTAACGTCAGTTTCATGATCAAGCGCCATTCCCGCCCCGCCCTGCTGCTGGCTCTTCTTCCTCTCGCCGTCGCCCTTGTCGCGCCCGTGGCCGCAAGAGCGGATGACGGAGAAGCCAAGACCAACGACGACGATCCGACGATCAACCAGCAGGGTTTCGCCATCAACAAGATCCTCCGGGTGCTCCAGACCAATCCGGATGCCGCGGGCGACTCCTGCATCAACGCGCTCAAGGAAATGCATCAGGCCCAGACGGCCCTGGGCAAGGAAGAGGGCAATGACCCCGAACACAATCAGGATATCGGCGTTGCGCGCGACGTTCTGTCCTCTGAAATGGAGGATGTCACGAATATGTGTGGTGCCGATGCACGGACCTACTGCCGCAAGGCCACCGATCATCCGGACCCCAAGCTGACAGCGGCCTGCAACGCCCTGCCCGCCGAAGAAGACTGAGTGGTGCGCTCTGGCAGAGGGATCGGGGCCGTCTGTCAAAACATGTCCAGAAGATTCGAGGACTAACTTTTCCGGCCCGCTGCTCTTAAGGTCGGAAGTCTGATTCTGGTAATGAGGGCCGTGGGACTGTTTCTGATGAAGTCTGTGTCGGGTGGGGAGCACCGCTCTTGACCGCTGCACTACAGTCAGTCTTTCGCCCCGGATGGGTCCAGTTCAGTCTCAGAACATGGTCTGCACTTGTGCTGGCGCTGGGAACGGCCTTCTGGTCCCAGCTTGATTCACCCGCCAGTGCGGGCGTGACGGTCATGATCCTCGCGCAGCCTCTGCGGGGACAGGCGCTGTCCAAGGCGTTTTACCGTCTGGCCGGGACCGTGCTTGGTGTCGGCGTTTCCATCATTCTGGTGGCGATGTTCAATCAGGAGCGCGCCCTGTTTCTCGGCGGCGCGGCCCTGTGGATTGCGGCCTGCGCGTTCGTGGGGTCGCTTGAACGCGATTTCCGCTCCTATGGCGCGCTGCTGGCGGGGTATACCGTCGCACTGGTTGCGCTCCCGACGATGGATGATCCGCAGAACATCTATCCCGTCAGCATCGCCCGCGCGTCTGATATCGCCATCGGCGTTGCGTCTATTGCGGTTGTGAACATTCTCTCCGGGTCCCCCGAAGCCTGGCGCAGGCTTTCGAAAGCCATGGAGACGCTGTCGCATCGCGTGAGACAGACGGGCAAGTCCGCCATTATGGGCGATCCGATTGCCACGCCTGAGGAAATGATCGGGTTGAGCGGCGAAATCCTCGCGCTCATGACCCAGATTTCCTACGCCAGAACAGAAGTCGAGCGCGGGCGTTTGCGGATGGCGGGCGCGCGGCTGGGCATTATTGGCATGCTCACGGTTCTGACCACGAGCCGTGCGATTGCATGGCTGCTGGAGACCGGCGGCATTTCCGACCTGCTGATCCGTCACGTTCGGGCCTGGCACGAGCGCTCCGAGGACGGCACGACCCGTCTTGAGACGATGGATACGATTCTGGATAAAATCCGTGCGGAAGACCCGGATTTCGTGCCTTCGGCGCGGGAGGCATGGTTTCTGGAGCGGTGTTCGACGCTTCTCAGCAACCGTTTGCATATCCGCACCGGCATGAACACGCTTCTGCGCGCCACACCGGCGGGCGATGCGCTGAAGCTGGCGCATCTTGCGAGCAATCCGGATTACGTGACGGCCTTCATCAACGCCATGCGCGTGTTGCTGGGCTTCAGCGTTGCGGCCGCTCTGTGTCTGGCCTCCAGCATCCCGGCCTCCGTGACATCCCTGTCCCAGACGGCGCTGGTCCTGACGCTGGCCTCCACCGCGATCGACACGGCGGAGTTCGGCAAGGGCGCTATTATCGGGATGCCCGCCGGTATTCTCGTGGCGGCGTGGCTGGATTTCATGATCCTGCCGCATGTGGGCAGCATGTTGAGTCTTGCGCTGGTGCTGCTGCCGCAGACCGTGATTTCCTGTCTGCTGTTGATGAACCCGAAAACCAGCGCCATCGGCTTTAATTATGGTGTGTTCTTTCTGGTGTTCATCGCGCTCGGCAACCATCACAACTACGATCCGCTGGCGTTCATCACGCGCAACACGTTCTATGCGATGGCGGCCGTGCTTTCTTTCGTATTGCTGGTGTTGCTCTGGCCACCGACCGCGCGACGGCACCGATTCCGGTTGGCGGTCTCCATCGCCCATGATCTGGAACTGCAGCTTGCCGGGCACGGCGAGCGGATGGGGCCGCCGCTTCTGAGCCGGAAATACGAACGCCTCAGCCAGTTCCTGATGTGGACGGACCGGCTGCACGATCCGGGGCTGCGTTCCCGTCGGGTTTTCAACCGTTTCGTCGCGTTGGAGGATTTTTCCAGCACCATTGCCCGCGTCCGGAATTATCTGGATCAGGCCGCGCATCTTCCCGGCCTCAAACCCATGGTTCGGCATGTGCGGCGTTTGCTGGCGCATGACAGGCTGGGTCTTTTGGAAGCTGAAATTCCCGAGCTTCAGGCCATGTTTTACGAACGGCTTTCAGACGGCATCCGCGAGGAGCAGTCCATGATCATCAACTGTATCGGCGGTCTGGAATCGGTGCGGACCATGGTGCGTCTGAACCGCTCAGCCGTGCATCACTATGGAATAGGACGCAAGCGATGGTGACGACACAGGTCGTTGACCTTGATGGCGTGCTGGTGTCGGCCTTCGTCATCAATCTGGCGCTGGCCCTGCTGACACTGGCCGTTCTGCGCTGGATTCTGGCCTGGTTCGATCTGTGGCGTTTTGTCTGGGATCCGCCTCTGGCCCAGTTCGGCATCCTGATCTGTCTGATCGGCCTTTACACTCTGATCCTCTGACCTTTTCCTGTTTCGAACCGAACCCAAGGTGACCGTCCCGTGCTTTCCAGTGCCCATCGCCTGATCCGCCTGACCATCACGCTCTGCATTCTTGCAGTGGCGGCGCTCGTGGTCGTCATTCTGTGGGATTACTACACCGCCTCGCCCTGGACGCGGAACGGACAGGTGCGCGCTCAGGTCGCCAATATCGCGCCGCGCGTTTCGGGACAGATCATCGAGGTTCTGGTGAAGGACAACCAGTTCGTTCACAAAGGGGAGGTGCTCTACGTCATCGACCCGTTCGATTTCAAGGTGGCCTTGGAGACGGCCAAGGCCCATGTGGCCGAGCGCAAGGCCGATCTGGAATTCCGCCTCGTGCAGTCCCAATGGCGCAAGGCCATTCCCGGTACTGCCGTTTCAGTTGAGGAAAAACGGCAGTACGAGGCGCTTTCGCAGCAGATGCAGGCCCAGTACGCCGCAGCCGAAGCTGCGGAGCATCAGGCCGAAATCAACCTTGAGCGAACGCAGGTCCGCAGTTCCATCGACGGCATCGTGACTAACCTCATCATGCGACCCGGCGATTTCGCCACCGCCGGTGTGGTGAATATCCACATCATCGACACCAGTTCCTACTGGGTGGACGGCTATTTCGAGGAAACCAAGGTTCATGATCTTGATGAGGGCGATCTCGTCCGTATGGATCTGATGGGTTACCACGACCCGTTGTTCGGGCATGTCGAGAGCATCACGCGGGGCATTGCCAGCAACAACGCGCAGGTGAACAAGCAAGGTTTGCCGGAAGTGGACCCGGTCTATACCTGGGTGCGTCTGGCGCAGCGTATTCCGGTGCGCGTGAAGATCGACAAGATCCCGGATGACCTGACGCTGGCCGCTGGCATGACGGCGACCGTGACCGTCGTGTCAGAAGAGGGCAACCGCCGCCACCGCTCCACCCACGCCGCCTTTCAGCATTTCGGCGACGACATCCGGCATCTGTTCGGGCATCGATAAGGATTGGGGAATAAAAGTTTCTGGTGAAGCTTATTTTCAATAAGCTTCGGCGTTCTGATCTCTTTTATAAAAAGGCGAAAATCAGGAATTTTTATTCTAGTTTCTCTTTCAATCGTTGCCTTGCTCGTGACTACGGTAGATTTTTCTGAATCGCTTTGACTGACCTCTACGATGGAAACGAATAATTCAAGGATATTAAAATGTGCACCAATATATTAGTCGGTGACATCATTCGCCCATCAGAAGAAGTCATCAGAAACTGTAGTAACCCACATCTCAGAAGATCTTTTTACGGATCTTTTTTGGCGCGGCGTCCAGCACTGGTTCTAAAAAGAACTGATGGATATTATCAGGACTCAGAAGAAGCTATAATTGCATATAAATTAAAAACCGGGGAATGGAGAGAGGAAAAGTGGAGAAAATGGTTAAAAAACTTTACTTTCGTAAAAAGACCTAATAACAGCGATGAATTGAATAAATTTCATAATTATAGGGGATTCACCAAGAATAGACATCTTACTATATACTTTGGAGTTAAGTGTTTTTTTATTCGGTCATGGCTCGGTGGAGTTGGTATAACTGACCCTGATGTTCCTTATCAATATGGCGATCATCCTATTGATCCATCAACGCTTGGAAAGAAAATACGTGTTGCATTTTCCCAAGTGCATGATTGTAATCATCTTCGACAGGACGGAAAGCTGCCTGAGGGATTTCTTGAAAAAATCAAGAAAAAATCATCTGAAAATATTAAAAATTCTGAAACTGAAATAATAAATAAATACAACATAAAACCAGAAAATTTCTGGAAAAAAACAAAAGAAATAAGTATACGGCAGTTACATGATTGCTATGTATTGAGAAAAAATGGATATCAATTTACGGAGGCCGACGAGTACGTAAGTATCTCTGTTAGCGATGAATTTCTTGGCATAAGTGTAATAGATTTTTCCGCCTCACCTAGAAGGAGCGAGAAATATTTTCGTACGAATAGATCTTATCTTTCTAGAATGTTACCATTTTTAAGCGATGATATATTAAATATAGATTTTTAATAAAAATAAAGAATGCATTTGAATATTTCCGAAGCTATTTTATACTATATTATAACAAATATAGTATTTTAGGTCCGTGCTCTAAGAGTGGACCTAAAAAGACCTTTATTATTTCCTTAATAACCGTCACTCACTAAGTGCGACCTATCGCCCAGATGGCGAAGGCCTGAACGAGGGCGACTTCTTCCAGGCGTTTAAAGCGGCCTGACGAACCGCCATGTCCGGCTTCCATGTTGATACGGCACAGGAACGGGCCGCCGGACGTGACTTCGCGCAGTTTGGCGATCCATTTCGCGGGTTCCCAGTAGGTCACGCGCGGGTCGGACAGGCCACCCATTGCCAGAACCGGTGGATAGGTTTTGGCGGTGATGTTGTCATAGGGCGAGTAGCTGACGATCAGGTCATAGGCCGCCGCGTCTTCCAGCGGATTGCCCCATTCCGGCCATTCCGGCGGTGTGAGCGGCAGGGAGACGTCGGACATGGTGTTGAGCATGTCGACGAACGGCACCTGCGCGGCAATGCCTGCGAACAGTTCGGGCGCCATGTTCGTGATTGCGCCCATTAGCAGACCACCGGCCGACCCGCCCTGCGCGACGATGCGTCCTGCCGAACCATAGCCTTCCGACACGAGATGTCGGGCGCAGGCGATGAAGTCGATGAAGGTGTTGGGCTTCTTTGTCCCGCGACCGTCCAGAAACCAGTTCCAGCCCTTTTCGGAGCCGCCGCGGACATGGGCGATGGCGTGAATCCAGCCCCGGTCCACCAGGCTGAACACGGTCGTGGAGAAATCGGCATCCATGGCGATGCCGTAAGAGCCGTAGCCATACAGAAGCAGGGGTGCTGAGCCGTCCAGAACCTGACCTTTGCGCATCAGGACCGTGACGGGAACCTGCGCGCCGTCAGGCGATGTTGCGAACAGGCGGCGCGTTTCGTAGCGGCTTGCATCATGGCCGGACGGGACTTCGCGGATTTTGCGGAGGGTGCGCGCGCCGCTGGCCATGTCGTAATCGTACCAGTGCGCGGGATTGGTGGGGGACTGGTAGATGTAGCGCAGGATCGGAGCGTCATATTCCAGCGTGCCCAGCATCGTTAGGTCATAGGCCGCTTCGTCCATGCCGATGGCCTTGGCCTGCGCGCGGATATCGCCTCGCGTGCCTTCGGGGACCACGAGAATATGGATGTTCCCGTCCCGCCGCTCGGCCCAGGCCAGATGCCCGCGTGAGGCGCTGGCGCCCAGCAGGTAATGTCCTTCGCGGTAGGGGACGAACGGCGTCCAGTTCTCGCGTCCAGTGGCCGTGTCGGGTGTTTGCATGAACTGGAAGTCCACGGCGCCACCGGCATTGGTCAGGATGATGAAGCGGTCATTCCAGTGCGTCAGGGAATAGCGCTCGCCCCGTACCAAGGGTGCTGCCACGACAGGCAGGGTCGTCGGATCGGAAGCCGGGATGAGCAGCGTTTCGTTCGTATCATGGTCGCCGCGTTCAATGACGATCCATTTGCGCGACGCGCTGACGCCGATGCTCAGGAAGAAGCCCGGATCGGTTTCGTCGAAGACCAGAACATCCTCGCCCCCCGTCAGCGGGCGGCGATAGATTTTCGAAGGACGGCCATTATCGTCGCGGTAGATCCAGAACAGCCACTGGCTGTCCGGTGAAATGGCGAAGCTGCCCGTCGTGCTGGGGACGGGTTCGGCGCAGAGCGTGCCGGTTTCCAGATCCGCGACCTGAATACGGTAGACCTCGGAGCCCTGAATGTCTTCCGCATAGACGAAATAGCGGTGATCGGGGGAGTGGTCCGTCTGCGAGAGCGCGTAATAGTCATGCTGTTTGGCCAGCGCATCGGCATCGAGCAAAACCTGCTCCGCTCCGCCGCCGCGTGGGGAACGCACCCGCAGCGGATGCTGGGCACCGTCTTCAAAGCGCACGGAATATTCCCACGGGCCGTCGGGAACCGGGACCGAGGATTCCGCAGGCGGAATACGGCCGATCATTTCCTGAAGCAGCGTCTCGCGCAGAGGCTCCATCCCGGCCAGAACGGCCTCCGCGTAGGCGTTCTCCGCCTTCAGATGCGTGGCGATATCTTCGCGCAGAACGGACGGGTCCCGCAGCACCTGCTGCCAGTTCTCGTCCTTCATCCAAGCATAGGAATCCGTGCGGGTCCGGCCAAGCTGCGTGGTGCTCAGTGGCTCACGACGGGCGACGGGAGGGACGGGTGCGGCGGAGTGGGCATCGGGGCGCTGTGACATGACCAAACTGTGACGCAGAAACGCCCGGCATTCAATCGGACTTTGACTGGAAAAGAAGCCTCCCAAGAAACTGTAACTGCTCTCAAGTGTTATTCAGGGCAACGGAGCGTTCTCAAAGATGCTCCAGACCGGATGAATTCTGTTTCTCCTTTTGGGGTGCAAACAGAACATCCTGTGATGTGGAAAGAAGAGTATCATGATTTCAAGCAAGTATTTTGCTGTTCTTGCCGCTGCTGGCCTGAGCATTTCCGGTGCTGCCGTCGCCCAGACCGTCCCGCAGGTTCCGCAGAGCAGCCCTGTGGTGACCATCCCCGCCGGAACGCAGGCCCGACTGCCCGGCGCTCATGTTCAGGCTGTCGCAGGTGGCAAGAATGTTCTGAGTGCTGCGTCACCGGGCGTTCTGGGTGCTGATGGCCTCCCGTCCATCGAGGGCGCGCAGGCTGGCAATATTGCCGGTCTGACCTACTATTGTACGCATCATAAGCTGGTGCTCGGAACATCACCGATCGTCGCGGCTCGCAAGATCGCCAAGCGCCCGGATGTCCACAGTGACGAGTTCTACTCGCTGGGCGGCAAGGGGCTGCTTCAGATGACGGACGGTAACGTCTTTGATATCGGCACCCTCTCCAAGGACAAGCGCGTTACGACGTGCAACGACCTTGTTAAGAAAGCCCAGTCTTTCAAGTAATTGATACGGCCTACGGGTCTGCAATAAAAAACGCCCCGGCTACGATGGCCGGGGCGTTTTTTATATTGCGAAGTTCTGTAGTTTTTAGGCTGCAAGCTTTTCCATGAGGGCCAGACCTTCGGCACTGCCCAGAACCGCAGCTTTTTCCTGACGGGAGAGGCGCTCCAGCGCGATCTGGAGTGACGGAGCTTCCCGTAGTTTGAGCAGACCGACCAGAAGATGGGCGTCGATCGGGCTGCCGGGGCTACGGGCCGGAGGAAGCGCGCCTTCATGGGCGTTGAGAAGGGCCGCGTTCTGGCGGAGGGCGGCAAAGGCTTCTTCCGGCGGCGCATCGGGAGCATGGGCAGCGCGTTCACGCGCGGCGTCATTTGCGGCGGCAAGCTGGAGGATCGGCGGAGGAGCAGTTTCCTCCTCGATCAGCAGAAGCCCGGCCCGACGCAGGCCCAGACCGACGTCCCGGCTTGCGGTCAGCGCGGCCAGCGGGATGGCCAACACCAGTCCGAGCAGCACCGGCGTCATCCATAGGAACAGCGCCTGTGAGACCGACCATGCTGCAATCGCCAGAAGCAGGCCGAACACAGTGTAGATCCAGTAGCCGTGCGCCACGTCCTTCAGCGAAACCCGGCCATCGTCACGATTCTGTGCGTTCCATCCAGAATCCCGACCCAGCAGGATCGAAATGACGCCGGATGTCTGGATCAGCATGGCAATCGGCGCAATCAGGCCGCCGATCAGGGTTTCGAGCACGATAGACACCGCAAGCCGGAAAACGCCGCCAGAACCCTTCAGGGCCGCGCGATCGAACATCATGGCAATGAAGGCCAGAGCTTTCGGTGCGAGCAGAATGCCCATCGTCCCAATGAAGACGAGCTTGGCCTGCACCGGATCAACACGTGGCCAGTGCGGATAGAGCGTCGGGGTCGAGCCGAAATATTCGGGATGGTAGAAATGAGACTGGAGCGAAATCAGGATGCCGAACAGCAGGAATAGCAGCCAGAGCGGGGACATGATGTAGGACCCAATGCCCGTCAGCATATGAACGCGGCTGACCCAGTGCATGCCTTTTGTGCCGAGAATCTTGCTGTGTTGCAGATTGCCCTGACACCAGCGGCGGTCGCGGATGGCGACATCTGTCAGCGAGGGCGGGCTTTCTTCATAGGAGCCGAACAGTCCCGGCACCATGTGGATGGCCCAGCCGCCACGGCGCATGAGGGCGGCTTCCACGAAGTCATGGCTCAGGATATGGCCGCCGAAAGGCGGACGGCCCTTCAGATGCGGCAGCCCGGCCTGTTCAGCGAAGGCCTGTGTGCGGATGATGGCGTTATGGCCCCAGTAATTGCCTTCCGAGCCGTGCCACCACGCAATGCCATGCGCGATCAGCGGCCCGTAAACGCGGCCTGCGAACTGCTGCATCCGGGCAAAAAGCGTACGACCACCGACGATGACCGGAAGCGTCTGGATCAGTCCCACGCCCTCATGCTGTTCCATGGCCGCCGTGATCCGGACGATCAGGCTGCCATCCATCACGCTATCTGCATCGAGGGTGAGCATCTGCTGGTAGGAGGCGCCGAACCGCGTCACCCAGTCGCCCAGATTGCCCGCTTTGCGGTCCGTATTCTTGTGGCGGCGGCGATAGAAGACGCGCTTTTCGCCGTTCGTGGCTTTGCGGAACTCAAGGAAGGCGCGCTCTTCCTGCACCCAGACGTCCGGATTGGTCGTGTCGGACAGGATGAAGAAATCGAAGGCGTCGATCTGTCCCGTCGCCAGAATGCTGTCATGAATGGCGCGCAGACCCGCGAGAACGCGCGTCGGGTCCTCGTTATAGGTCGGCATCAGGACGGCGGTGCGGTTTTTCAGTTCCGGCAGCGGCCCCGTCCGGTGGATGCCAAGTCCGAGCCCGCCCCGCCGGATCAGCGAGACGAAGCCGCCGAGGCAGGACATGAAGGACAGGGCGATCCAGAAGGCGAGAATGGCGAACAGGATCAGGATGATGACACCGAGCGCCGAGACGCCCAGTGAGTTGAAAACCTGATTGATCCTGTAAATGCCATAGCCCGTCAGCAGCATCGCGCCACCGAAGACGAACAGACGGCGTGCCCAGAGGAACGAAGGCGTCGTCGGCAGCGGATCGAAGGGCCGGCCATGACGGTCCGGCTGCTGTTGAAGGTTCTGCGGCTTCATTGCCAGCGGCGCTTCAGGCGGCAGGAAGGGGGCGGCTTCCGGGGTGGCGTGAGAAGACAATTCGGTCACGGCGTCCAACGATACATCCATTTTTCTGAAACCGGACCCTGATCATTGGCGAGCTGGGCCTGAAGTTCGCAGCTCTTCGCATCGCCCGGCACGAATTCAAAGGTCGCGCGCCAGCCCTGGATTTCCGGGTTCGGTTCCACGACGACATTGCGGATCGTACCAGGGCTGGCCTGTGTGATCAGATGGAAATTCGTACCCGGTGGCACGTTCTGGAAGGGCGCGCCCGTGAAGTCGATCGCGAAGAATCGGGCTTCGGGATGATCGGTCACGCTTCCGATCCGCGTTGAAGCAACGCGTGCCATCTGGGTCGGCCACGGCGTGTCCCAGCCCCAGTACATTCTGTAGATGTAGCTGTATTCCTGACCGCCCTTCATGGGCTGTTTGGGGCGCCAGAACGAGACGATGTTGTCGTTCACCTCGTTGGGGGTCGGGATCTCCACCAGATCGACAGCGCCGTCGCCCCAGTTGCCGATGGGTTCGATCCAGAGAGACGGGCGCTTCTGATAGTTGAGCGCCAGATCCTCGTAATCATGGAACGAGCGCTTGCGCTGCATCAGACCGAAACCATGCGGGCTGCTGTCTGCGAAGGCCGAGAACTGAAGGTCGGTCGGGTTGGTGAGGGGGCGATAGAGCTGTTGTCCAGCGCCCGTCCAAATCTGGAGGGCCTCGCTGTCATGCGCGGCAGGGCGCCAGTCATCGACGTGATTGCGAGCGTTCGCGTCGAAATAGAACATGCCCGTCAGAGGGGCGATGCCGGATTCCGTAATGTCCTGACGCGGGAACAGCGAAGACTGAACGTCAAAGACGGTCGTATCGCCCGGACGGATGGTGAAGCGGAACGCACCGGTCAGGGACGGGCTGTCGAGCAGCGCGTGAATGACAATGGACTCAACGCCCGGTTCCGGTTTTTCGATCCAGAACTCCCGGAATAGCGCGAATTCCTCGCCTTTGGGGTTGCCGGTGCCGTTTGCGAAAGCGCGGGCCGACAGACCGTAATTCTGACCCTTGGCCACGGCCCGGAAATAGGATGCGCCGAGGAAGACCGCGCATTCTTCCATCATGCCGGCCGTGTTGATGGCATAGCGCAGACGCAGCCCGGCGTAGCCGAGATCGTCCGTAACGCGCAGAACGGGGTTGGCATAGGTGAAGGCGTCAGGGTCGTAGGGAATGGGGGTGGACTGTCCGCCCGTGACTTCGTTCATGCCGATCCGAGGCTTGTACAGGAAGCCGCGTGGGAAAAACTCCACGTCGAACGCCAGATTCTGGCCGTGCCACAGGGCTTTATCGGGATTGAAGGCAATGCTGCGGAACTGGTCGAAATCCATGTTCGCAATGGCACTGGGAAGTGTTTGGGACGGGGGGGAATAAGCCTTTTTCGACAGGCGCTGCGCTACCAGCCGAACTGTGCCATCGTCAAACGGGGTCGCCTGCGGTGCAGGGGGTGTAACGGGCTTGGTGGCAGCCAGAGGAGCAGTGGCCAGAGGAGCTGTGGACTGGGCATGGGCCATACGGGAGGCTGTTCCTAGAAGGGTCAGTCCGGCCCCAAGCTTGACCAGATCACGGCGCAGGATACTCATACTTTTCCCAATATCCCTGTTTCTGTCGGCATCTCCGCAACGAAGCCCGATGTTCCAGCGATACGCCGGAAGCCTTGCGTTGCGAAGAGCCCTTCTATGACGAGGACGTTATTTCACAAGGGTTGACGCGGCCTTTTTATGGCATGCGCCCAAGATGACACATTATTGTGAAATCTGTTGCTGCAAGACATCAAGTGACGGAACGTGACCCGATAATTCAGAGACGACTATTTCCGTTATCGCGTCAAACTGCGGAACCCTGAACAGGATATGCGTTTTTCCGAAGTGTGCAATGTCGCGTTCATTTCCGGGATTGGGCGGTCCGACCGGAACCACGCCCAGAACCGGAACACCGCGTCGTCGCAAAGCCTCAAGGCTCAGAAGCGTGTGGTTGATCGTCCCCAGCCCGCTGCGCGTGACCAGAACGACGGGCAGATCCAGACGCTCGATCAGGTCCACGATCATTATGCCTTCACGCACCGGCACCATCAGCCCGCCCGCGCCTTCCACGACAAGCGGCCCCGACACCTGAGGCAGGACGAGCCGTCCCGGATTGATCGTCACGTTTTCCAGATCCCCTGCCGCAAGTGGCGCGAGCGGGGCCTGAAACGCATAAGCCGGGGGAATGATGCGGAACGGGTCCAGACCGGCCAGGTTCCGCACGGTTGGCGTGTCGCCATCCTCGTCCGCGAGGCCGGTCTGAAGCGGCTTCCAGTAGGTGGCGTGCCAGGCACGGCACAGAATGGCGCTGACGAGAGTCTTGCCGATGCCGGTATCCGTTCCCGTGACGAAGACGCCGCGTTGCCAATGCGTCGATATGTCCTTCATAACTGTGGTCCTTCTCCGGATTTCACAAATGTCCCGATCCCGATCTGATAGGTCACGTCGGAACTTGTGCGGTCAAAATGTCGCATGGCCCGGCGCAGGGCCGCGCTGCTGGCGGGGGGGCTGTCCTGACGGGGCAGGGACGCCCCGATCTGCCTCAGACCGCGCAGGAACTCCCGCGCGCTGCTGACAGGATCATGTAGCGTCAGCACCTCCCACGATCCGGCACCGCTGCTGGGCCATTCCGCTTCCACGGTCGGGACGGACGGATAATCCGGCACGCCGCAAGGCGCGCCTTCCACCAGACAGGCCTGTTTCCACTCGTCCAGACTGCCTTGCAGGAGGGTCGCGACCATCAGCCGCCCCTGTGGCGCGAGCAGATGGCAGAGCCTGCGTAATCCCTCGGCCCGGTTTGAAAACCATTGCAGACACAGGCTGGAGGCAATCAGGTCGAACGGCCCGGATATGTCCGGATGTTCGGCGTCCATGACGTGAAAGCGGATGGGCTTTTCGGCAAGGTGCTGCTTGGCCCGTGCGATCATGCCGGGGGCCAGATCGCTCGCCAGCAGAGAGGCCTGCGGGAACTGCCCGGCAAGCCGGGCTGTCAGGAAGCCCGTTCCACAGCCGAATTCCAGAATGGAGGCAGGTGTCTGCTCCGTCGTTGCCGTCCGGATGCGCTCCATCAGCGCAGTGACGCAGCGGCGCTGGATATGCGCGGCGGCGTCATAGCCCTCGGCTGCGTCGAAGCGTGCGGCGATGCTGTTGCGGCGCAGGATATCGTCAGCCTGCGTCATCGAGCCTCCGTCGCACGAAGTCCGCGCAGAGTCCGGGGTGAGTGAGGGGCAGGAGATGCCCGCCTGCGACCCGTTCGCCCGGCGATGCAAATCCCGCCTGCGCGGCTCCGAATGGATCGTCCGTGCCCGTAATCCAGTGCAGCCTGTTTCCCCAGTTGGCTGCCTGCATCCGATGGTCCTGCTGCTGAAGCGCCTCAAGCCCGTGATCTAGTGCGTCTACATTCGGCGTATGGGGCAGGGGCGCTTCCGTTCCGCAAAGGGCCCGGAAATCGTGCAGCACAGCAGCCGGATCGCGTTTTAGGCGCGCGCGCATCCGGACCAGAACCCGTTCGGGTGTGCCATTCGGGAAGTCGGGTGCAGCAATAAAGCGCGGAAAGCCGTTGAAAAACAGCAGCCCCTCACATCCCGGCAGATCCTGCCCCAGCAGCGCCAGCGATCCGGCGGAATGCCCGATCGCCAGATAAGGTGTGTCGGGCAGCGCAGGACGATGTTCGGAGCCGAAATACCCGCAATCCACGACCTGCGCGCTCACATCCGGCAGATGCGTCAGCAGCGGCTCCCAGAAGGACGCATCGAAGCCCCAGCCGTGAACGAGATAGAGCGCGCGTGTCATGCAACGTCTCTTGTCAAAGCGATGACGGCCTCCCCGAGGCGGTCGATCGCATCATCGTCCAATCCGGCATGGAGTGCCAGCCGCAGCCGTGCGGTTCCTGCGGGGACCGTCGGCGGGCGAATGGCCACGGTCAGGAACCCGGCGTCCTCAAGTCGGGCAGCCACCGTCATTGCGCGTTCGGACTCCCCGATCAGCACGGGCACGATCTGGGTCGTGGAGTCCGCCGTCGCCAGCCCCGCGCCATGCAGCATGACCCGAAGCCGTTCCGCCTGTCCGAGCAGCCGGGCGCGTTCTGCGTCCAGACCGGGCACGACATCAAGTGCCGCATCGATCGCGCCCAGAACCGCAGGGGGCAGGGCCGTGCTGTAGATGAAGCCCGAGGCATGGTTCGCCAGATAGTCGCAAAGCGCTTTAGAGCCCGCGACATAGGCACCCATCCCGCCCAGCGCCTTGCTGCAGGTGCCCATCGTCAGATCGGCCATCCCACAGGACAGGCCGCGCCCTTTCGGACCCAGAACGCCGGTCGCATGGGCCTCGTCTATATAAAGGAACGCGCCCGCCCCGTCCGCCAGCGCGCGCAGCGCCGGAACGTCCGCCCGGTCTCCGTCCATGGAGAATACGCTCTCCGTCACGATCATCCGCAGGCCGGGTTTTTCGGCTTCGCGGTCCAGCAGGCTTTCCAGATGGGACAGGTCGTTATGCCGGAAGCGGATCTGCCGCACGCCAGCCGCCGCGCAGCCATGATGCAGGCTGGCATGGTTCAGGCGGTCCGAAAACACCAGCATCGGCGCGCCCGTCCGCGCGACGGACAGGGCGCACAAAGCAGGCATGACGGATGCGTTGGCCTGCCAGCCCGAGGCGAACAGGATCGCGTCTTCATAGCCTTTGAAGGCCGCCATTTTTGTCTCGACCTGCCGGTGCAGGTCCAGCGTGCCGCT
This sequence comes from Gluconobacter sp. Dm-74, assembly GCF_018256135.1. NCBI lineage: Bacteria > Pseudomonadati > Pseudomonadota > Alphaproteobacteria > Acetobacterales > Acetobacteraceae > Gluconobacter > Gluconobacter sp. Dm-74. The sequence goes on from NZ_JAERLX010000003.1 coordinate 403,303, forward strand.
GACCAATCGGGAAGCCCGCGCCCCGGTGCCGAAACGCAGTGCCCAGTCGGCAGCGCGTTCGCGCAGTAGCGGGTGATCCGCCAGCCCCAGATAGTCGTTGGACGACACATCCAGCATCCGCCGTCCGTCGCGAACGATCATGCCGCCCTGCCGGACTACCGGACGTAGGGTCCGGTGCGTTCCGGCGGTTTCGCGCTCGCTCAGGGTGGCCGTGAAATGGCTGTCGAACAGGCTCATGCGCCCTCCTGCAGGACGTCCGTGATCGCTGTCGTCAGGCGTGTGAGTTCGTCGGGAGTGATGGTGAAGGCGGGGGTCAGGTAGACGATATTGCGGAAGGGCCGGATCCAGACGCCACGCTCCACGAAGGCGCGGCGCAGGGCGTCCGGGTTGTCCAGCGTTTCAAGCTCCACGACGCCGATGGCGCCGAGAACGCGCACGTCTTTGACGCCGGGCAGTGTGCGACAGGGTTCGAGTTCCCGCGCAAGCTGGGCCGAGATCGCCGCCACCTGTTCTAGTCTTGGCTCGGATTCGAACAGGTCCAGCGAGGCATTGGCAACCGCGCAGGCCAGTGGATTGGCCATGAAGGTCGGCCCGTGCATCAGGGCGTGCCCGGCGCTGTCGGACAGAAACGCCTCGAAAACGCCGCCCCGGGCCACGGTGGCCGCCAGCGCCATGGTGCCGCCCGTTAGGGCTTTGGAGAGTGCCACGATATCCGGCACGATCCCGGCCTGTTCGCAGGCGAACATTGTCCCTGTGCGACCGAAGCCGGTGAAGATTTCGTCGAGGATCAGCAGGATTCCATGCCGGTCGCACAGGTCGCGCAGACGGCGCAGAACATCGGGGTCATGGAACAGCATCCCGCCCGCGCCCTGAACGAGAGGCTCCGTGACCATCGCTGCGATGCTGCTGCCGCGTTCCGTCAGCAGGGCTTCAAGCCGCACCAGACTGTCCGCATCCACGGGCAGATCGGCCAGAACCTGCTCGGGCAACACGCCTGCGAACAGGCTGTGCATCCCTTCCTCGGGATCGCAGATGGACATCATGCCCAGCGTGTCCCCGTGATAGCCGCCGCGGAAAGACAGGATTTTCGTCCGGTCCGTGGTTCCGCGATTGATATGGTACTGCACGGCCATCTTGATCGCGACTTCCATCGCGACCGACCCGGAATCGGTGAAGAACACGCGCTCCAGATCCCCCGGCAGTATCTCTGCCAGCCGTGCAGCCAGACGGATCGCCGGTTCATGCACCATCCCGCCGAACATCACATGCGGCATCTGCCCGGCCTGACGGACCAGCGCTTCGTAAATATGTGGGTGGTTGTAGCCGTGACACGCCGTCCACCACGCCGCCACGCCGTCCACAAGTTCACGCCCGTCCGCAAGCGTGATCCGGCTGCCGGAGGTACGGATGGCTTCCACAGGGAAAGGCGCGGTTTGCATCTGGGTATAGGGCAGCCACAGATGGGGCAGGTCAGCGGCGGTATGAGGGGTGCGAGACATGCTTGCGTTTTCCCGCATGGCTTGGGGTGAGTCCATCCCCCTGCCTCCTGTGACGCCATAAGGAAAGGCAGGATCGTTCCGCAGGCGGGACGCCGTATCATAAAAGGGTCACGTTTTGTCAGGCAACGATGTGGCATGAGCCCCGTTAGTGACGCGTTCCTAAAAGAACGTGGAAACATTTTGTGCTCCCGACGCGGGAGCCATGACGAGGTTGAAGACCAATGCTGAGTTCCAAGGTCATTCATGTCGATGGCGTCTTTCTGGGGACAGCCATCATGACGGGAAGCCTGAACACCCTGCGGTTCTATGCGACGCATGAGAGCGTGCGCGCGTTGCACAATGCCTGCATGTCAGACTTTGGCGCGCTTTATGCTCAGGTCAAAAGCCTGTTCAACCGCAGCCGTATGCTGACGCCGCAGCCAGCCTGATCCTGTTTTTGCGGCGTATCAGGTGCCGCAGAAGGTGTTTTTCACCTGTTCATGAACTGTCGGCGGGGCCTCGAACCCGTCAGCTCCATCTTCAAACGGACGCGACAGCGCCTCGGTCAGACGATGGAACGGCGCATAGTCGCCCGCCACGGCTGAACGGATCATCTCCTCAATCCGGTGATTGCGCGGAATGATGCGCGGATTCGTGGCCTGCATGTCGGTATGACAGGCCTCTGCGGAGCGCTCTTCCCGATCCAGCCGCGCCTTCCAGTCCCCGATCCAGTCTTCGATTTTCGACCCCGGCCTAAACAGCGACACGACGTCCTCAGCCCGTCCGCTTCGCACAGCGTCCCCAAGTCTGCGGAATGTGAGCGTGAAATCCGCTTCTCCACGATGCATGGCCGTCAGCAGTCGCCCCGCCAGTCGGGCATCCCCGTCTTCTTTCAAAGCCAGCCCCAGCTTTCTGCGCCAGCCACCGAGATAGGTTTCGTTGAAGACGCCATCAAAGCGCATCAGCGCGCTTTTGGCCTGTTCAACCGCCCGTTCATGGTTGGTGTCCAAGAGCGGCAGGAGGGTTTCCGCCAGTCGGCCGAGATTCCACAGAGCCATGTCGGGCTGGTTCCCGTAGGCGTAGCGGCCGTTCTGATCAATGAAGCTGAAAACCTTTGCCGGATCATAGGCATCAAGGAAAGCACAGGGGCCGAAATCGATGGTTTCGCCCGCAATGGACATGTTGTCCGTGTTCATGACGCCATGAATGAACCCGACCAGCATCCACCGCGCCACCAGTTCGGCCTGTCGGGCCGTCACGGCCTCCAGTAGTGCCAGATAGGGGTTTTCGGCGTCCGATAACTCCGGGTACAGACGCCCGATGACGTGATCCGCGAGAATGCGGACGCTCTGTGTGTCGCCCTGCCCCGCGAAATACTGGAACGTCCCGACCCGCACATGGCTGGACGCAATCCGCACGATGACACCGCCGGGCTGCATCGTCTCGCGCATCACGCTCTCGCCCGTTGTCAGGGCAGCCAGTGCGCGCGTGGTCGGAATGCCGAGCGCGTGCATGGCCTCGCTCACCATATATTCCCGCAGGACCGGCCCCAGAGCCGCCCGTCCGTCCCCGCGTCGTGAAAACGGCGTCGGTCCGGAGCCTTTGAGGTGGATGTCCCGAAGCCGCCGCGCCCGATCCGTCACTTCTCCGACCAGCATCGCCCGGCCGTCGCCAAGGCTTGGAACGAAATGCCCGAACTGATGCCCCGCATAGGCCATTGCCACCGGAGATGTGCCATCCGGTCGACTTCCCTGACCCAGAAACGCCAGTCCCGGAGGGTTGCGGAGCCAGTCCGGGTCCAGTCCCAGTTCCCGCGCCAGAGGCTCGTTCAGTGCAACGATCTGCGGATTGCGGAGCGGCGTCGGGGTGAGGGGGGCGGAAAACTGCTCGGGCAGGGACGCATAGATGCGGGAAAGCTGCATCGGAGATCCAATCAGGACTGGAAAAGTCTGTCTTTAGATGGCTCACTAAAGACCAAAAGGAAAGACCTCTCTTCTTTGTTCAGTCCCGGAGTTCATGGGGAAAGCAGTGTTGTTCCAGAAGCCCCGTCAGCCACTCCGTAAAGACTTCGAGCTTGCGGGAGAGATGCTTTCTGTGTGGGAAGAGCAGTGTCATCGGCAAGGCCGCGGCCCGCCATTGCGGCAGAACATCCACCAGTTCTCCACAACGGAGATGGGGCAGGACGTCATAAGCTGGTAGTTGCGCGAGGCCGAGCCCGGCCAGACAGCAGGCGACCAATCCTTCCGCACTGTTCACCGTCACACGCCCCTGAACCGCGCGGCTTTCTTCCCGTCCGTCCCGTTCCCATTCCCATGCCTCGATCCGTCCTGTGGAGGGGGAGGCATAGAGAACGGCCTGATGGGCTGACAGGTCATCCGGCGTCAGGGGAATGCCGAAACGCTCCAGATAGGACGGGCTTGCGACATTGAAGACTGGCAGCAGTCCGAGCCTGCGTCCGATCAGACTGGAATCCTGCAAGGGGCCGACCCGGAGCACGCAATCGGTTCCATCTTCGGCCAGATTGATACTGCGATCCGTCATGCCGAGCTCGATATCGAGCCCTGGATACTGTTCCAGAAACGCGGGCAGGGCGGGCGCCACCACCAGCCGCCCGATCCGGCTGGGCAGGTTGACGCGCACATGACCGCGCGTTTCCGAACTGTGAAGCCGGAACTGGTTCTCGGCTTCCTCGAAGTCCCCCAGAAGCCGCAGGGCTGTCTGCTGAAACCTCTGCCCGTCATCGGTGAGCCGTACGGAACGCGTCGTGCGGGCCAGTAACTGCGTGTCGAGCCGGTTTTCCAGTTCCTGAATGGCGGTCGAAACCGTGGAACGGGGCATCTGGAGCGTATCGGCCGCATGCGTAAAACTGCCGCTTTCCGCAACCCGGATAAAAATACGAAGCAGGTCGATCCGGTCCATGATGTTTTCCGTGTTTTGTTCGGAAAATCTGACGGATGATGTCAGAATTTCAGACTTTTTCCGGATTTATCGACAAATCATAGTCTCTGTCATCATCCATTACTGCGAGGATATCCTCTCATGGCCGATCACAGCATCAAGGGAAAAACCGCTCTCATTACGGGAGGCGCCAAAAATCTCGGCAGACTGATCGCTCTGGATCTCGCCGCTCAGGGCGCGGCTGCCATCGCCATTCATTACAACAGCGCCGCCACGAAAGCAGAGGCGGACGCAACAGTGGCGGCGCTTACGAAGCTCGGTGTTCAGGCACAGGTGTTTCAGGGCGATCTGACCACCGCCAGCGCGAATTCCAGACTGTTCGAAGCGGTGGTTTCGGCTTTCGGAAAGCCGGATATTGCCATTAACACGGCCGGAAAAGTTCTCAAGAAGCCCATTCTCGAGACATCCGAGGACGAGTATGACGAGATGTTCGCGGTCAATGCAAAGGCGGCTTATTTCTTTATCAAGGAAGCCGGACGTCATCTGAACGACAACGGCAAACTGCTCACGATCGTCACGTCCCTGCTGGGTGCCTACACACCGTTTTATTCAACCTATGCCGGGTCCAAGGCTGCCGTCGAACATGTGACGCGCGCGGCGTCGAAGGAGTTTGGAAGCCGCGGCATTTCCGTCAACGCCATTGGACCGGGCCCGATGGACACGCCGTTCTTTTATGGTCAGGAAGCGCCTGAGGCGGTGGCCTATCACAAAACCGCAGCCGCGCTGTCGTCGTTAAGCCGGACCGGCCTGACCGATATCGAAGACATCGTCCCGATCGTTCGCTGTCTGGTGTCGGATGGCTGGTGGATGACCGGCCAAACCATTCTGGTCAATGGTGGCTATACGACGAAGTAATGGGTTCCCGGCATTGCAGGCGTACGAAAAATACGCCTGCAATGCCGGGACTGTTCCTGAAGCTGTTAATGAGTTTTTGATCCTTCTGGACTATGCTGGCATCAGGTATTTTTCCGTTCCGGCCTGTAGGGGTGGTGACGGAAAAGAGAGTCTTCTCTATTCATGAGAAGACGAACTGGCGTTCCTGCCTTTGGTGCCGCCCTTTGGTCCGCCTTTGGCGCGACAACAGCATAGAGGACATTTCGTGGAGCATACCCAGAGCTTGTCAGGCCCGGGCGGAAGAGTCAGTCCGACCGTCATCCGGCTTTATGCCGTGCTGGCCGCAGCCCGTTATCACGGTCTGGAACTGGATATCCGCGATTTTGCGGCCGAGCCGGGGGAGGATTCACCGTCCCCTGCCACTTTGGCAAGATGGCTGACGGACCAGGGCGCTGTCGCCAAAGGCATGCGTCTTCGCTGGCGTTATCTGGTCAAAATCCGCAATGCCCCGCCTGTTGTTCTGATGTTCAAGGATGGATCGGCTGGGCTTATGGTCCGCGCCGATGCTGAAAAAGGCGTGGTCTGGCTGCGTGACCCGATGGGTGGCGATGGAGACGCGCCGGTTCCGGTCGATGAACTCCGGCTCATGCAGGTCTGGACTGGTGATGTCCTGCTGGTCAAACGCCGTCGTGATGAGTCCGAGGCCGACGCCAAGTTCGACCTGCTGTGGTTCGTCAAGATGGTGTTGCGCGAAAAGAAGATCATGCGAGACATCGCCTTCGGGTCGATGGTGCTGAGTATTCTTCAGATTTTTCCACCATTGATTGTGATGCAGGTTATTGACCGGGTGGTGAACTACCATTCCATGGCGACCCTCATCTCGCTGAGTGGCTTTGTTATCATTCTTTCGTTTTACGAAATCCTGCTGACTTATGCCCGGCGCGAACTGTCCCTGATCCTGTCTACGCGTCTGGACGCCAGAATTTCGCTGCATGCCTTCAACAGACTGCTTGCTCTTCCGCTCGAATTCTACGAACGCGAGCAGACGGGTGAGATTCTGGGGCGGTTTATGTCCGTCTTCAAGGTCAGGGATTTTCTGACCGGCCAGCTGATGACAACCCTGCTGGATCTTTTCACGCTTGTCGTAATTCTTCCCGTGCTGTTCGTGATCAGCTCTACGCTGGCCTGGATGACGCTGGCTGCCGCCGGTTGCATCGGCCTTATCGTGGTGATTTTCCTGCCCCCTGTGACGCGTGTCATGGGCCGACAGGTTGTTGCGGACATGAAGCGTGGCTCCGTCCTCTACGAGACGGTCGCTGGGATCCGGACGGTCAAAACGCTTGCTCTGGAAGCCACGCGGCGTGAAATATGGGATGAGCGGACAGCCGAAGTGGTGCGCTGGAAACTGGCTGCCGGACGCATGGCCAGTTGGCCGCAGACCCTTGCCATGCCGTTCGAAATCTTCATCAATCGCGGCATTATTTTGATCGGTGCTTACCTGATTCTCACGAATGCAAGTTCGATTCAGGCGGGTGCACTGATGGGCTTTATGATGCTGGGCGGACGTGTCGCCAGTCCGCTGGTCAATCTCGCCAGGCTGATGGAAGCTTTCAACGAAGTTAGCGTTTCCCTTGGCGAGGCCGGCCTGGTGCTAAACCAACCAACGGAAACCAAGGCCCTGACAACCGGCATGCGCCCCGTTATCAAAGGGGCTTTGTCTTTCATGAATGTTGATTTCACATATCCGGGATCGACCAGCAAAGCCCTGAATGATGTGACGTTCGATATCCCGGCGGGCACGATGCTCGGCCTTGTGGGACGTTCAGGGTCTGGCAAGTCGACGATTACCCGCCTCCTGCAGGGTGTGAGCCGCAACTATACCGGCTATCTGCGTCTTGACGGTGTGGATCTGCGGGAAATTAACCTGACGCATCTGCGCCGTTCGTTTGGTGTGGTGCTTCAGGACAACTTCCTGTTTCGTGGCACAATCCGCGACAATATTACGGCGGGGCGCCCGGGACTGACGATCGATGACGCCATCCGGGCTGCGCGTCTTGCAGGGGCCGAAGAGTTCATCGAGCGCATGCCTGCCGGTTACGATACATGGATTGAAGAAGGTTCGACCAACATCTCCGGCGGACAACGGCAGCGGCTCGCAATCGCCCGTGCGGTCATCAGCGATCCGAAGCTCATGATCCTTGACGAGGCGACTTCGGCGCTGGATCCGGAATCCGAAGCGCTCGTGAATGCCAACCTGCAGCGGATCGGCAAGGGTCGAACGATGGTGATCGTCTCCCATCGTCTGTCCTCGCTTGTGAACTGTCATCAGATCGCCGTCATGGACAAAGGCAAGCTGATCGATATCGCACCGCACCGGGTTCTGCTCGAACGCTGCGAGATCTACCGGATGCTCTGGCTCCAGCAGAACCGGCACATGACAGATAACGACGTTCCTGGCTCTGCCGGGCAACTGACTGAAGGAGAGTAATCATGAGCTCTTCCGACATGATTCCGAAGGATGACCGGGGCCCCCGACAGTCCGACGAAGACTTCAACCAGCACATTCCGCGCTCTGCCACAGATCCCTTCGCGCCTGATGATACGCCGCTGGCGCTGCTGGAATTCCATTCGCCAACGGCAGGGCTGGTCAATCTTCCGGCCACACCCTCGGCGCGTTACATCATCCTGCTGATCGGGGGGCTGTTTATGGCGTCCCTGGCCGCCATGGCGTTCTTTCCGATCAACCGTGTTGTCTCAACGCCCGGTCGCCTGATTTCCACACAGCCGACCATCGTCGTGCAGCCACTTGAGACGGCGATCATCCGCTCGATTGACGTCAGGGTTGGCGATTTCGTGAAGAAGGGTCAGGTGCTTGCTCATCTCGATCCGACCGTGACCGAAGCCGACATCACGAACATGCGGGTGCAGCGCGATGCCTATCAGGCTGAATATGACCGTCTGAAAGCGGAAGCTGCCGGGCAGGAGTACAAAGTCAATTTGAACGATCCGGCATCCGTGGAGCAGGGCGCTGCTTTCCTGCGCCGCAAGGCGGAATATCAGGGCCATGTCGACAATTACGATCAGCAGATCGCGGGTCTTGAAAGTGATATTCAGGGTTATCGCGCCAATGCGGCCATGTATGGCAGCAAGATGCGCGTTGCGTCCGAAGTCCTGCAGATGCGTCAGCGCGAACAGGCTGATCAGGTTGGTTCCCGCCTGTCGACCCTCGGGGCCCAGACCGATCTGATGGAAGCCGAGCGTTCGGAAATCGCTGCCCAGCAGAGCGCCAACTCGGCCGAAAAAAAGCTGGCCGCCATGAAGGCCGAACGTGAAGGCTATATCGGTAACTGGCAGGCCAAGATCTATTCGGAACTGACGGAGGCCGGGCACCATCTGGCGGAGTATCGCAGCTCGTTTGAAAAAGCCCGTCTGCGTCAGGATCTCGTTCTCCTGCGGGCGCCGGAAGACGGTATCGTCCTGACCATCGGGCAGGGCTCGGTTGGGTCTGTGCTGCAGTCAGCGGGTCAGTTCATCACCCTCGTTCCCACGGGATATGGGCTGGAGATGGAAGCCGTAATGCGGTCGCAGGACGTGGGTTTCGTTCAGGTCGGAGACCATGCGCTCCTGAAGTTCGCGACATTCCCCTATGACCAGTATGGTGGTGCGGAAGCGACGGTTCGTATCATCAGTGCCGATGCCTTCACGCCTTCATCGCAGGGGGGCAATGGCGCTGGTGGTAATGCAAGCCAGTCTTCCGAAGATTCCACTGCGTCGGGTATCTATCGTGTGCGTCTGCGGATTGATCGTTACACGCTGCACGGTCAGCCTTCGTTCTTCCATCCGATGCCGGGTATGTCCCTGACTGCCGATATCGATGTCGGAAAACGGACTGTGCTGCAGTATCTGTTCAACAAGATTACGCCCGCGCTCACCAATGGCATGAGGGAGCCATAACAAATACATGGAGCGTTCCTAAAAACGCTCAAGGGGAACGCCTGTTAAAGTCCAGGCGTTCCAGCACGACAGTCATTCAGGATCCGCGCTGCCCATGTCGTTCAAATCTCGCCTTGCTGCCCTGTTTTCTTCGAAAGGGAAGCTGGATCATGCCATCCGTCTGACGGAAACCGGCAAGGCTGTTCAGGGATTTGCTCTTCTCAGCCGTCTGGCCGCGACAGGCGACGCGGAAGCATCATTCCGTGTCGGGCGGGCCTATCTGGATGGGATTGGGGTGCCTCCCAGCCTGGAAGAAGGGGCACGCTGGATCTATCAGGCGGCACAGGCGGGGCATATCGAAGCAGCCTTCGTTCTGGCAACGCTTTATACGGTCGGGCTGCCGGAAGGATTTGAAATCCGGCCTGCGCAGGCTGGGCTTGATCTTTCTCACGTTCCCTCAGCGGGCCCCAGACGCCCGGATTTTCACCTCGGCCTTCACTGGGCCCGGATCGCTGCCGAGGCCGGATCGCCCGACGCACAGGCGTTGCTGGGCTATATCCTGACGAACGGGCCAGACGATCTGCGCGATCTTTCACAGGCCCGTTCCTGGTATGACCGTTCTGCCGCCGCCGGATGTTCGCAGGGTCATTTGGGGGTAGCGCTTTCCATTCTCGATGATGCGCGGACAGGTGAGGCGCTTGCGTCTGCTGCCCAACATCTGACGGAAGCGACGAAAGGCGGTCTTGGAACAGCGTTCGACATTCTTGGCCGAATGTATGAGTCGGGTTCGGGTGTGCCGCGTGATCTTGGCAAGGCCGCCACATATTTCCATGAAGCGGCCGAGCGCAATATCGTCACCGCGCAGGCCCGCTACGGTTTGATGCTTCTGGAAGGGACCGGGATCCGCCGACATTACGGGCGTGCGGAAACCTGGTTGAAGCGCGCTGCGACGAATGGTGATACGCAATCTGCGGCCCTCCTTGGTGATTTGTGTGCCAACGGCGGCGACCTGCCACCCAATCTTGTTGAAGCGGCCAAGTGGTATCGTCTGGCAGCCGAACAGAAACATGCGGGCGCGGCACGGGCTCTGGGACTGCTGTATCTGACAGGGAACGGGGTGCATCAGGACCCGGATGTCGCAGCGCACTGGTTCAAAATTGCATCCGAGTCAGGCGATGCGCATGCCGATGCCGATTTTGGAAACCTGATCCTTGCAGGCGCTTCCGCGACCCCTGATGAGAAGCAGGCTCTGCACACCCGGTTTGAGAAAGCAGCGGAAAAAGGTGATCTGATCGGAGCTTACAATCTCGGCGTCTGCTACGCCGAAGGTGTTACTGGCGAGCAGAATGGCCGTGAGGCTGCGCGCTGGATGCAGAAGGCCGCGGATGGTGTGGTCAATGCTCAGTATTGGTATGGCAGGATGCTGCTGGAAGGTCGTGACGTTCAGCCGGATCCGACACAGGCCTTGTACTGGATGGAAAAAGCGGCGGATGCCGGCATGGCCGAAGCTCAGGTTATGGTTGCCGGGCTGCTGGTTGATGGAAACATCAATGGGCGTCGGGACCATGAAAAAGCCCTGACACTGTATCGCAGGGCGGCGGAAAGCGGCAATGTGGATGCCATGTTCTCGCTGGCTGCGCTTTACGGCGGCGGTCATGATGTTCCCGAGAACCGGCCTCAGGCACAGATATGGTTCCGTAAGGCCGCCCAGCGCGGCAACGGTCTGGCCCAGATGATGCTGGGTCGTTACCTCTGCCGCGGGTTGGCAGGCGTGACGGACCCGGTGGAGGGACGCATTTGGCTGGAACGGGCGAAAGCGCAGAACATCAAGGATGCCGAAGCGGAACTGGCCCTTCTGGACGAAGCGCAGCCTGACGACGATGACTGATCTGCGTGTCTTCTGATCCTCCCGCGTCCAGCGGACGCAAACCGGACGCATCCTTCGCGGGTTTTGGCCGGATTGTCAGTGCAGAAGACCGGCGCCGGTGGCAGGAGGCCATGAGCCGCCGGGCACAGGATGCTTTCGCCCGGGGACAGGCGGCACTTCAGGCAGGCAATACATCCCTCGGCCTGTTCTGGCTTGAGCGCGCCGAGAGAATGTCCCGGCATAATCCCAATCTGAAATGGTCTGTCGGTCTGGCCTGTCTGTCTGCGGGGCGCGTCTCTGATTGCCTCATGCGAATGGAGGAACTGCGGCAGGATTTCGATCTGCGGGAAGCGGCATTTCTGGAAGTTATCTGTCTCGTGCGACTTCAGCGGATGGAGGACGCTGCACGCAGGATGCAGGCGGCCCTCTCGCACTTTCACGCCACACCGCAGACATATCCCCTGGCAGGACAGATCGCGTCTGCGGCAGGGCGTCCGGGTTGGATGACGGCGTCCAATACAGGCACCGTCTTTGTCGAGACTGCCCGAACGTTCAGGCTGTTTCTGGATGGGCAGGAGCACCTTCAGGGCGCGGGCAGCGGCACATACGACCTGCCGGAAGACTGGCGCTCGGCCCGCTCTTTGGAAATTAAGGTGGGACGTCGGCATGTTCTGGGCAGTCCACTGGATATTGCCGCGCTGACGCGGTGTGAATCCTTTGTTGAAGCTGCCGCTAACGGACTGAGAGGCTGGATCTGGACGCCCGCTGAACCCGAATACAGTCCTCGTATCCTGCTTTGGGATGGCACCACTGTCTGGGCTGAGGCGTTTTCGGAGGACGTGGACAGCGATATTCCTCTGGCGCGCACGAGGGCCTTTCATGTTCCGGCCAGCCGCCTCCCCGAGAAGGATATGGATCTTCTGGAACTGTGGGACGAGAACGGGCGTCTTCTGACGGGTGCCCCCGTCGATCCGCGCGTGGGGCAACTGGTTTCAGGACTTACTGACACTCTCCCCATCGGGTTACGTCCCACAAAGGTCAGAGCGTGGAAGATGCGCCCACATCGGCCCCGTGCCAGCCCCGGCTGTGCGGTCGTGATCCCGGTTTATGCGGATCTGCGCCGAACGATGGATTGTCTACGCACCGTGCTGTCGACGTGTCCGGTTGATGTCCCGGTGATTGTCGTAGATGACGCTACTCCAGAACCCCTTCTGGCGCGAGAGCTCGACCAACTGGCTGAGCAGGGACGGATTATTCTGATCCGTCACTTCCGGAACTGCGGTTTTCCGATCTCCGCTAATGACGGCATGAGGGCGGCTGAGGGGCGGGATATCCTCCTTCTCAACAGCGATACGCTCGTTCCCGCAGGCTGGGTCGAGCGATTGCGGGCGAGGCTGGCCTTTACGGATGTCGGGACAGTCACTCCCTTCTCCAATGATGCGACGATCCTGTCTTATCCCGCTGTGGACCGTCCCAATCCGGTCCCTTCGCTTGTGGAGATGCGGGCTCTGGACCGGCTGTGTCAGGCGACGTTCATGCACGCTGATGCGGCATCCCGCAACGTGCCGGATCTGCCGACGGCTCACGGGTTCTGCATGGCGATTTCTGCGGAGTGTCTGGCCGAGATCGGCCTATTTCGTGAAGATCTGTTCGCGCAGGGCTATGGCGAGGAAAACGATTTCTGCCTTCGGGCGTCTGCGAAGGGGTTCCGGCATGTAGCTGCGCCCGATCTGTTTGTGGCCCATGTCGGGTCAGCGTCGTTCGGAACGTCCCGGAAGTCTCTCGGCGCCCGCAACCTGAAGATCCTCAACGCTCTGCATCCCGGCTATGACCGGCTGGTGCAGCGCTTCATTGAGGCCGATCCGCTGCACGACACGCGACGCAGGCTGGATATTGCCCGTCTGATCCGTGTGGCTCGGGGCAGGGCTACGATGTTGATGGTGCAGCATGACGCCGGAGGCGGCGTGGGGCGCGTGGTGCGTGAGCGCTCGGAAGCGTTTGAAGCCGAGGGTGGATTTGCGCTGGCATTGCGTCCCCATGAACAGGGCTGTCGTGTGGAAGATGCTCTGGACAGCAAGCGCTTCCCCAACCTGAAATTTCGCTTTCCCGACGAACTGCCGCTTTTGCTCGACGTGCTCCGGGACGTGCATGTTGAAGCCGTTGAATGGCATCATCTGATCGGTCATGCGCCCTGTATCAGAACGCTGCATGAGCGGCTGGGCGTGCCGTATGACGTGTTCATTCACGATCACGTCTGGTTCTGCCCGCGTATTTCGCTTTGCGATGGAGAAGGCCGTTATTGCGGTGAACCTGACATCGCCCGATGTGAACAGTGTGTGACACGCTGGGGCGGTTATCTTGGGGAAGACATTTCAGTCTCCGATCTCGTGGCCCGTTCAGGGCGGGAATTGTCCAGCGCCCGTCGGCTCATGGCGCCGTGTGAGGACACCGTGCGGCGGATCCGGCGGCATTTCCCCGGCCTGACGATTGAGGCTGTTGCGCTGGAAGATGACAGCGCGCTCCGTAAGTTCATTCGGACAGGCCGTCACTCTGTCAGTGCACAGCCGCTCCGTGTGTGTGTGGTGGGCGGAATCAGCCAGTGGAAGGGATATGACACGCTGCTCGCACTTGCGGCGGAAATCCAGACACATCGTCTGCCAATTGAACTCTCGCTGGTCGGACACACACATGACGACGATGCCCTGATGGCGCTCGGGGTGCGGGTGACGGGGGAATATCGCGAAGACGAGGTGCAGGCTCTCATCTGCCAGCAGAAGCCGGATGTCGGGCTGATTCCTTCCATCGCGCCCGAGACCTGGTGCTACGCCTTGGGACAGATCTGGCGCAGCGGTTTGGAGGCTGTTTGCTTCGATCTGGGCGCGCAGGGAGAACGGGTCAATCGCAGCGGGACCGGGTTGGCCGTACCGCTTGGAATGCCGCCATTTCAGCTTGCCATGCTGCTGCTCAGACGCTGGGGAGATGCGCGGTGAGGGGTGGTTTACCTTTTCTAACGAAACAGTCCATTATGCTGTTTGAACAGGAACCGGTATTTGTCGAAGGCCGTTGTAACACATCGTCGGGATACCGTTCATAACTGTGACGACCATTCGTGACAGTTCATGGAACATGCCAGTATTATTGCCCGCAAGAACGGACGCAATTGGGAGTAGGGAATGTCTAACGCCGCCGAAGCATCACGACAGAACCGGGTCATCGACCTTAAGGCCGGTGCGCATATGATGGTGCTGGATGCAGGGATTTTCTGCATTTTTCATGCAGCCGGTCAGGCCCCTGCCGGCCCCGCCGGACTGCCGGGCGTCAGAATTTCCCGCGCGCCGGGAACACCCCCGGGGATCGTGACCGTCAGCACATTCGAAGAGGATGGCTGGATTGGCGGTTCGAACGGCGCGGCGCTCGTCCGGGTTATGCGCGGCCCGGCCGCCGTTCTTGTAACGACCTATCAGGAACCGGGCAGCACACATGCCGCCCCACGCCTGCAGGTTGCACAACTGGCTGGCCCCGTCACCGCATCCCCGATGCAGTCGGCTGTCTCGGAAGCTGCGCCTGTGTCTTCTGCGCCTGTGTCCCCAGTGCCGAAGGCACCGGAAGCCGTGGCCGAGCCTGTGGCCGCTCCTGTCGAAGCCGCCGCTTCGAAAGACATTTCCGCGCATATCCAGCGTCGTGGTGACGTAACGAGCGGTATCGGACACTGGATGGGCGTTCCGGGCAGTCAGGGCTGGATCGAGGGTTTCAGCATTGCTCCCGAGACGGGTGTTCCTGCGTCGGACATCGAATATCAGGCCGTTCTGGGCAAAGGCTGGCTGTCTCCCTGGGCTGAAGGTGGTCAGTATTGTGGATCGCGCGGCATGGCTCTGCCGATCCTTGGACTGCGCGTCCGTCTGAAGGGCGAGTCCGCAAAGACGTCCAAGATCCGTCTTACCGCATCTTTCATCGACGGGACGCGTCTTGGCCCCGTGGATGGAACCGAAGCGCTGGAAGCTGAAAGCCTCGCCCCTCTGGAAGCCTTTCTGCTGGAGATCGTGCCCGCAGGAGAAGAGGCACCGGCGCCGACGGCCCCTATCAAGGCTGTTCCCAAGCCCCGCGCTGCAAAAGCGGCTGATGCTCCGGCCAAACCTGCCACGCCCAGAAAGCGCAAATCCGTCAAGGCCTCCTGATCCGTTCAGGTCTGACACAGTAACCGGGGAAGAAGATTTTCTTTCCCGGATTTTTTGAAAACTGCCGCCATCTGCTGTCTTCTCCGTGCGCGAACAGGACTTCACGGAGGCTTTCAGTCGCTCCGGAGACGTCGTGCGCTATCTCTTCGTCCATCAGAATTTCCCGGGACAGTTCCTGCATTTTGTCCGGCATCTTCTCGCGCAGGATCATGAGATCGTCTTCATTTCGGAGGCGAACAACAATCATATTCCTGGCGTCCGACGCGCCATCTACCGCGTGCCGCGTCTGCCTTCGATGGAGACGCACCCTCATCTGAGGGAGTTCGAATATGGCCTGCTCCGTGCCGAAGCCGTAGCCACCGCGGCGCGTACGCTCAAGGGGCTGGGCTATGAGCCGGATATCATCGTCGGACATCACGGCTGGGGCGAACTGCTCAATCTGGGCGACGTTTTTCCTGACTGCCCGATCCTCGGATATTTCGAGTTTTTCTACCACGCGGATCAGAATGACGTGGGGTTCGACCCGGAATTCCCGCCGTCGCCGGAACTGGCGGCCGCGGTAAGGGTCAAGAATTCAATCAATCTGCAGGCCCTCTGTCTGAAAAACGGATATGGTCAAAGTCCGACACAATTCCAGCGCGGCACCTATCCCGGATGGGCGCAGGAAAAGATTTCTTTGCTGCGGGAAGGCGTCAATCTGGACCTCTGCTCTCCCGAGCCGCAGGCCAGACGGCGCAATCTTGTCATCAACGGGGTGCGGATCACGCCGAAAGACGCCCTCGTCACCTATGTCGCTCGTGATCTTGAGCCTTATCGTGGTTTTCATGTGGTCATGCGTGCGCTACCCCGCATTCTGGCCGAACGCAAAGACGCGCAGATCATTCTCGTGGGCGGCGACAAGGTCAGCTACGGCACGCTTCCTCCCGGCGGCGGAAGCTGGCGCGAGTTTATGCTGCGCGAACTGGAAGGCAAGCTGGATCTCGATCGCGTCCATTTTGTCGGCAAGGTCGAGTACGATGATTTCCGGGCCCTGCTGCGGCGGTCCGACGCCCATCTGTATCTGACCTATCCGTTCGTTGCGTCCTGGTCCCTGCGCGAAGCCATGGCGACAGGATGCCCGATCATCGGAAGCGACACGGCACCGGTCAGGGAATTCATCACGCATGATGTTACGGGCCGTCTGGTGCCGTTTCTGGACTCATCGGCAATTGCCGAGGCCACGCTCCAGCTTCTGGAGGAGCGTCGAACCGCACGCCGACTGGGGCAGGAGGCGCGGCGTTATGCCGAAGCGGAGCTCTGTCTGGATGACTATCTGAGTCGGTATGACGACCTTGTGAGCAGGATCACAAACAGGAAAGGAGCCGGGGATGATGGACAATGAAGTCATTTCAGTTTTGAAAACTGCTCTGCGGAGCTGGGTTTGCAAAAAAGACTCTTTGTCTAAACCCGCCCTGCTGACGGAGCCGGATATTCACGACCTGGCCGTGGCGACAAAAGCAGGCATGGTGCCTCCGCCATGTCCGGAGGGCGTAAGGGAATGGGGTAATCTGCGGGAGTTAACGAAGGGTTGGATTGTGCAGCAAGAACCGGACGCCATTCCGGAGGCGTTGCAGAACCGCGACTTCGAATATCTTGCGACTCTGATTGCCCCGTCATGTTCAGATGCGCAACCGCTTCATGAAGACGAAAAACTCGTCTTTGCGCGGGAGCATCTCGAACGCTGCCTCTGAACGTCAGAACGCCCTGCAGGAAGCCTGCAGGGCGTTCTTCATTTTTCGGCGAAACCGTTCGGATCAGCCGCGGCTGCCCTTGTGGTCGCCATCACGCATCTGGCCTGTCGGCTCCTGAACATGGGCTTCAAGGAACCACAGATGCTTGTCGAGGCCGCGGGATACTTCCGTGAAGATATCTGCCGTGTCGTCATCGCCTGCTTCGTCCGTCGTCTTGATGGACTCACGCACGTTGTTCGCCACGGTCGCATAGCGGTCGATCAGGGCGGCGAGATGATCGGCAACGCGATAGATGTTGTTCGGATAAGGCGTGCAGGCACTGTTTTTGGAAACATCCTGCACGGTCCCGAGTGCTGTTCCACCAAGTTGTACGGCACGCTCTGCAACTGTGTCGGAATAACCGTCAATGCTGGTGCGGAAGCCATCAAGCATTTCATGGACGCCGATGAACTGCGGGCCCTTGAGGTTCCAGTGAGCCTGCTTGGTGATCAGCGCCAGATCGATCAGGTCCGACAGGCGGGCGTTCAGCGTTTCGATGGAAACATTCTTGGTGTTGTCCGCAGTGTTGTTCTGCGTCACGTGACGGTCTGTTCTGGAAACCATGAGAATACTCCTGAGCATTGGTCTGAGGCCCGTTTCAGGGGGCCGTCAGAGCCGCTGAGATGTCTTGGCACTCCGCTTGATGCGGGGCTGTCAGTGTCCCAAACGTGTTATCCTTAGGGAGGTTCCGTTGAAGGTGTTCCCATTTCTGACCTGATGGTTTTCTGTTTTGGAACAGGCCCTCATCCCCGGCTTTTTCCAAGGTTTGCCAAGGCCTGTTTCAGGCATTTGGTGCGGTGATGACATAAATCTTTCATCCGGTGTCGTTCCTGTTCCGGTTGTTCTTCCCTGACAGGAGGGCTAATGCACTGATGTGGTGGCTTCGGTCGCCGGATAATGCCCGTTTTTCAAGTCAGAGCTTCTCACGCATGACCCTTGCCACAGCCACGCCGTCTGAAGAGGCCCGCGACACGGCCGGTGCTTCCAGAAGTGGAAGCCGCCGCAGCGGTCCTGATACCGCCTTCCATTTTCTGGTGGCGGCATCGGCGCTGCTGGTTCTCGTGGTGCTGGGCGGCCTTGTGGTCCTCATGGGCATTGGGGGAGGCCAGGCGTTTCGGACGTTTGGTCTGGGCTTTGCCTTCAGCGATGTCTGGAATCCGGTCGCGGATCTCTATGGTGCCTGGGCACCGTTGTTTGGAACGATTGTCAGTACGCTGATCGGTGTGGCGATTGCGCTGCCGCTGGCGTTTGGCACGGCATTCTGGCTGACGGCGATGGCGCCGCCCCGGATTGCCGCCATCGTGGGAACGGCGGTGCAGCTTCTGGCCGCCGTGCCGTCGATCATTTTCGGTATGTGGGGCTTTTTCACGATCGTTCCCTTCATGGCGCGGACGGTCCAGCCTTTCCTGACCCATCATTTCAAGCATGTGCCGGGCATCAAATTCATTATTCATGGTGCGCCGTTCGGAACAGGTCTCATGACGGCCGGTCTGGTTCTGGCGGTCATGATTGCGCCGTTCATGACGGCAGTGATGCGCGACGTCTTTGCCGCGATGCCCAATATGCTGCGTGAAAGCGCGTATGGCCTTGGGGCTACGCGCTGGGACGTGATGTGGAAGGTTGTGGTGCCGTGGTCCCGCTCTGGTATGATCGGTGCGATCGTGCTGGGCATGGGGCGCGCGCTGGGCGAGACCATGGCTGTAACCTTCGTAATTGGAAACGTGACGGCTGTCGGCTGGTCGCTGTTTGCGCCGCGCAGCACGGTCGCGTCCCTGATCGCCCTTCAGTTCCCGGAAAGTCCGGCTGGATCTCTTCGGCTTTCGGCGCTTCTGGCGTTGGGCTTCATCCTGATGCTGCTGTCATTCGCCAGTCTGGCGCTGGCGCGGATGCTGCGGGGGAATACGAAATGAGCGATACCGTCGTCTCAACCAACGGTTGGAAGCCCAACCCTCGTGCGGCCCGTCGTCGGAGCGCCGATCATGTGGCCACCGCTTTCGGGATGGTCATGGCGGGCATTCTCGTGCTGGTTCTGGCGTCCATTCTGTGGACCCTTCTGTCCCGCGGGCTTGCCGGACTGTCCGCCGCCGCGATCATGAAACCGATGGGACCGCCGGGCTCGTCTTCCGGTCTGGCGAATGCCATTGTGGGCAGTCTGATCCAGACGTTTCTGGCGCTGCTGATGGCGACGCCGCTCGGGCTTGGGTGCGGGATCTATCTTTCAGAATACGGCACGGACACGAACAAATTCGCATCCTGCGTTAGGTTCGTCTCGGACGTGCTGATGTCGGTGCCGTCCATTCTGGTGGGTCTGTTCGTTTATCAGGTCATGGTTGCCCCGTTCGGACACTTCTCTGCGCTGGCTGGTTCCGTTGCTCTGGCCATTCTGGCTGTGCCGATCATTGTTCGCACGACCGAAGACATGCTGCGTCTCGTCCCGACCGCCATGCGCGAAGCGGGCGCGGCTCTGGGTGCGACGCGCTGGAGGGTGACGCTTTCTCTATGTCTGCGCTCTGCCAAGACGGGCGTTCTGACAGGCATTCTTCTTGCGCTGGCCCGTGTGAGCGGTGAGACGGCGCCGCTGTTGTTTACGTCGCTGGGCAACCAGAACTGGTCTTTCAGCCTCACCCGCCCGATGGCGAGCCTGCCGGTGACGATCTACCAGTATGCCGGTGCGTCCTATGAAGACTGGGTGCAGCTTGCCTGGGCCGGTGCGCTTCTGGTGACGATGGGTGTGCTGGCCATCAATATTGCCGTCCGCGTCTCGGCGCGACGCGGATGACCTCGGGAACACTGCAGGGGATGACACAGGATTCCATGATGACCAAGACTGATCCGCAGGCGGCGAAGATCCCTGAAGTGGCGCTGGCTGTCCGCAACCTGAATTTCTATTACGGCGAAAACCACGCCCTGCACGACATTTCGGTGGATTTTCAGGCCCGTCGGGTAACGGCCATGATCGGGCCGAGCGGCTGTGGTAAATCCACTCTGTTGCGGATTTTCAACCGCATGTATGACCTGTATCCCGGCCAGCGCGCGACCGGCGAAGTGATGTTCGACGGGCGCAATATTCTGGATCACGATCTCGACCTGAATATTCTGCGCGCGCGCGTGGGCATGGTGTTCCAGAAGCCGACGCCGTTTCCGATGTCGATCTATGACAATATCGCGTTCGGCGTGCGTCTGCATGAAAAGCTGAACAAGGCGGACATGGATGCGCGTGTTCAGGACGTTCTGACGCGCGTGGCGTTGTGGAACGAAGTCCGGGATCGTCTGAACGCTCCTGCTTCCGGTCTTTCCGGCGGTCAGCAGCAGCGTCTGTGCATTGCGCGTTCCATTGCGACGCGGCCTGAAGTCCTGCTGCTTGACGAACCGACCTCGGCGCTCGACCCGATTTCCACAGCGCGTATCGAAGAACTGCTTGACGAGCTTAAGGAAGAATTCACGATTGCGATCGTGACCCACAACATGCAGCAGGCTGCACGCTGTGCGGATCAGGTAGCGTTCTTCTACATGGGGCGTCTGATCGAAGTGGACAGCGCGGACCGGATGTTCACCAATCCGAAGCAGCAGCAGACCCAGGACTACATCACCGGCAGGTTTGGATAACGCGTCATGGCTGACAGATCCCACATCGTCAAAAGCTACGAACAGGAGCTGGGTCAGCTCCGCTCCATGATGGCGCAGATGGGCGGCATCGTGGAAAATCAGGTTGCCCTCGCGCTGTCCGCCATTGCGGACCGTAACGAGGAAGCCGCCGATGCGGCGGCGCGTCAGGACCCGGAAGTGGACCAGCTCGAACGTGAGGTCGAAGGTCTTTCCATCCGTCTTCTGGCGCTGCGAAGCCCGATGGCGGGCGATCTGCGCGAGATCGTGGCGGCTCTGAAAATTACGGGCGATCTGGAGCGGATCGGCGATTATGCGTCTTCCATCGCGCGCCGTTCGCTGCGGATACGGATGCCGGAAAACCAGATTTCGCTCTCGGGTCTGCGCAGCATGGGACGCCTCGTGCAGGAAAACCTGCGCCGTTCGATTGATGCGATCACGCAGCAGGATTCCAACCGGGCCATGGAAGTCTGGCATTCGGACCGTGCGGTGGACGAATATTACACCGCCCTGTTCCGTGAACTCGTGACGTACATGATGGAAGATGCCCGCAACATCCGCGCCTGCACGGAACTGCTGTTCATCGCCAAGAACCTTGAGCGGATCGGCGATCATGCGACCAATATCGCCGAGCGCGTTTTCTACGCCGTGACCGGCGATAATCTGCCGTCCCTGCGTCCGCGCGGTGGCCCGGCTTCCGCCCTGACTGTGACGGAAACGATGCAGGAGCCGGACGTTCGGTGAAGAGCCCATCCCCCGCACGTGCCAAGGGACTCGTTCTTCTCGTCGAGGACGATCCTGCCCTGCTGCTGATGACCTGCTACAATCTCGAACAGCGCGGTTATCGCGTCGAGACGGCGGAAGACGGAGAAGCGGCGCTTCTGGCGCTGGAGACGTCCCGTCCGGATGCCGTTGTGCTGGACTGGATGCTTCCGGGTCTGTCCGGACTGGATGTGTGCCGTCGCATCCGGGCCAATCCTGCGCTGCGTGACGTGCCGGTGCTGTTGCTGACGGCGCGTTCGGCCGAGCAGGATGCGATCCGTGGCTTGGACACGGGTGCGGACGATTATCTGATGAAGCCGTGCAGTGTCGATACGCTTGATGCGCGTCTGCGCGCCCTGCTGCGACGGCACCAGTCTTCCTACGACCGTCTGTCTTTTGCGGATATCACGCTTGACCCCGAAACGCACCGCGTGGAGCGTGGCGGGCGGATGCTGTCTCTGGGGCCGACGGAATACCGCCTGCTGGACCTGCTTATCCGCAATCCGCGCAAGGTGTTCTCCCGCGAGGACCTGCTGCGCCGGATCTGGGGGCAGAACATTCATGTCGAGATCCGGACGATCGATGTCCATATCCGGCGTCTGCGCAAGGCCATCAATGGGCCGGGCGAGATGGATCTGGTGCGGACCGTGCGTGCGGCCGGTTATGCGCTGGATGACGGCCCGACGACGGACGGCGCCTGACGGGTGCCGTCGGGAGCACTTTCCGGAGCGCTGCCGGGAGGGGGACTTCCGCCTGTAGCGGACACGCTGCCTTTGCAGGTGGGCATGGTTCTCGTCTGTGTGGCGCTCGCGGGATGGGTGCTGGCGGTCTGGCTCCTGCTGCGGCAGCCGCGCGTTCCGACGTCGCCTCCTGACGATTATCTGAAACCTGTCTCTCCGGCCGATCTGCTGGTCGATCCGTTGCCCGCGTGTGCCGTGGTTCTGGATGGGCTGGGGGCGATCGTGCAGGTCAATGAAGAGGCGGCGTCCCAGTTCGGGGAAACGGTGGGCGCGATCCTGCGTCATCCGGCGGCCCGTTCGGCCCTCTCCGCGGCACTGCGCGTTCCGGCACCGTCCGGGATAGGGGAGAGTAGCAGCCGGAGTGACTTGCCGCCTGTCTGCTCGACGACGTTCACGCTTGATGTCCCGGTTCCGCGAACGCTTCACCTGATGCTGCGCCGTCTGCCGGGCGGCAAGGGGCAGGACAAGCGTGTTCTGGTCGTGCTGAACGATCATAGCGAGGCGCGGGCTGCGGACCGGATGCGGACGGACTTTGTGGCGCATGCCAGCCACGAACTGCGTACGCCGCTGGCGTCGCTGAGCGGATTTATTGACGCATTGCAGGGCGCGGCCGGGGAAAATCCGGTCATGCGACAGCAGTTTCTCGATATCATGCGTCAGCAATCCGAGCGGTTGAAGCGGCTGATCGACCGCCTTCTGTATCTGTCGCGCGTTCAGGCGCACGAGCATCAGCGCCCGCGCGATCTGGTGGATGTGGCGGATCTGATGGCGGTTGTGCTCGGGGAGGTTGCGCCGCGTTTCGAGCGGGAAGGACGCACGCTGACTCTCGAAATCGAAGACGACCTCATGGTGCGGGCCGACGAGGATGAAATGGTCCAGGTGTTGCTCAACCTGATCGAAAATGCCCTGCGCTATGGTGCAAAGGAAGACGAGCCCCTGACCATTACGTTGTCGGCGCGGCGTGCTGTCATCCCCGATGATCGGTGGCCTGCGGATGGGGGCGTCATTCTGGGGATCGAGGACAATGGCTGCGGGATGGAGGCCCATCATCTGCCGCGCCTGACCGAGCGTTTTTATCGTGTCGGTGCGCCCACCGATGGAGCCGGGCAGGGGACGGGCCTGGGGCTGTCCATCGTGCGGCATATTCTGGACCGGCATGGTGGGCGTCTGCGGATTGCGAGCGCGCCGGGCAAGGGTACGACCTGTCTGGTCTGGCTGCCCGCTGCGGGGGCGACACTTGCGGTTTCGCTGGTGGAATGACAGTTTCTTTCTGAAACAATCAGAAGGTATTGTGACTGTGACAGTTTTCCGCAGTTTTCACCGGGCCGCTCTGGCCGTTCTGTTGACGGGCAGCATGTTCACGCCGCTTCATGCGGCGGATGTTCCCGACACTATTCCTGCCTGGCTGAGCGACATCAATGGCGCGCAGGCGATGGCCTGGGTGAAGGATCAGAACGATCGTACCCTGCGCCTTCTGGGGCATGGTCCGCTTTACCAGAGCCTGTATGCGACGTCCCTGAAACTGCTTCAGACGCATGATCGTCTCGCCTCTCCTATTCAGATCGACGGGATGATCTACAATTTCTGGCGTGATGACCGACATCTGCGGGGTGTTCTGCGCCGGACGACGCCGGATTCCTATGCGACCGATCATCCGGAATGGACCGTCGCGCTGGATCTGGATGCGCTGGCGGCGAAGGAAAAGCGTAACTGGGTTTATGGCGGGGTGGACTGCCTGCATAGCCAGCAGAATCTCTGCCTGCTTCATCTTTCCGACGGTGGCGAGGATGCCAAGACCGTGCGGGAATTCGATCTGCGGACTGGAAAATTCGTTGAGGGCGGGTTCAACCTTCCGCATGCCAAGCAGGATTCGAGCTGGCTGGACCGTGACACGCTTCTGGTCAGCTATCCCTGGACGTCTGCCGATGTGACGGAATCGTCCTATCCGTACATCGTGAAGCTTCTCAAGCGCGGCCAGTCTCTCGATCAGGCGCAGACGGTCTTTACTGGAAACCGGAAGGACGTCGAAGTCGGACCGGAAGTACTGCATGACGGCGCAGGGCATCAGGCCACGCTGATCCGCGAAGGTCTGGATGCATTTTCGTCGAAGCTGTTCCTGTATCGGGGCGGTCAGGTGACGCAGGTTGCCATTCCCCTGAAGGCTGATGTTGCCGGGCTGTTCAATGGTCGTCTGGTGATTCAGCTCAAGGAAGACTGGAAGGTCGGAGCGCAGTCTTTCCCCCAGGGGAGCGTGGTGCTGGTCGATCCGGCTGCGGCAACGGTCGCGCCCCAGCTTCTGGTGGCACCGACGGGCCGTCAGATGATCGAGGGGGCGTCCACGAGTCATGGTCATCTGATCGTCACGCTCTATGACAATGTGCGGGGCAAGATTTCGATCTACACGCCTGAGGGGGCGACCTTCACGCACCGGGATCTGCCTCTGCCGCAGAACATGTCTGTTGAACTTGCCAGTACTGACGAAGACAGCCCGGTGGCTTATGCCGTCTCGACCGGATTTCTGAGCCCGACCACGCTTTGGGAGATCAACAGCGATACGGCTTCGGTCCAGAAGCTCCATACGCTGCCAGCGCAGTTCGATGCCTCGAAGATGGCGGTGGAACAGCAGGAAGTTCGTTCGAAGGATGGCACCAGCATCCCGTATTTTATCGTCCATCCCCGGGACATGGCGCTGGATGGAACCAACCCGACACTTCTTTACGCTTATGGCGGGTTTGAAGTGCCGCTCTTCCCGTTCTATTCGGCCGGGATCGGTAATAACTGGCTGGCGCGCGGCGGAGTTTATGTTCTGGCGAATATCCGCGGCGGTGGAGAATTCGGACCGGCCTGGCACGATGCGGGTCTGAAGACCAATCGCCAGCGGATTTATGACGACTTTGCTGCCGTGGCGAAGGACCTGATGGACCGCAAAGTGACGTCGCCGCAGCATCTGGCGATTCAGGGCGGTTCCAATGGCGGTCTGTTGATGGGCGTGGAGTTCACGCAGCATCCGGATTTCTGGAAGGCCGTCGATATTGAAGTGCCGTTGCTGGATATGATGAACTACGAACACATGTCGGCGGGCGCGTCGTGGGTCGGGGAATATGGAACGGTCTCCATCCCCGAACAGAAGGCGTTCCTACGCGGAATTTCGCCGCTTCAGAACCTCAGGCCCGATGTGAAATATCCCGTACCGTTCATTGAGACGACCACCAAGGATGACCGTGTCGGCCCGGTTCATGCGCGGCGTTTTGCTCGGCGGATGAGCGAACTCAAACTGCCCTATTATTACTGGGAGCAGGTTGCGGGCGGTCATGGTTTCGGAGCAAGCCAGAAGGAAATCGCCCAGACGCAGGCACTCAGCTATGCATATCTATGGTCGGAACTGGGGCGGGCGAAATAAGTCTCCGCAATTACGCGGACATGAAAAAGGGCGCTCTGTTGAGCGCCCTTTTTTAATGCAAAAAGCCGGAAAAACGGAATCTTAGCCGTGGCGGCGGCTGCGATCCAGCAGGCACCAGCCCCCGATCAGAACGGCGCCGATCAGCGGGATGGCGCCGATCGTGATCGTGCCGTCCGGGTAGTCAAAGGCCATCATGACCAGGACGAAGCCCAGAAAACCCAGCGTCGCCCATGTCGTATAAGGCGCGCCGGGCATGTTGAAGCCCGTTGGCATGATATCCCCGCGATTGATCGCGGCCCGCAGCCGGAGCTGGCACAGCAGGATGAAGCCCCATGTGCTGATGATGCCCAGCGCCGAGAAATTCAGGACGATTTCAAACACACGGGACGGGATGAGATAGTTCAGCATCACGCCCACCAGATATACGGCCAGTGTGGTGAGAATACCGACATAAGGCACGGAGCTTTTGTTCAGCTTGCTCAGGGCACGGGGGCCGGAGCCACCGAGAGACAGCGCCCGAAGCACCCGCCCGGTGGAATACAGGCCGGAATTGAGGCTGGAAAGCGCGGCCGTCAGCACCACGATGTTCATGATGGTGCCGATGCCCGGAATGCCAAGCGCCTGAAAGAACGTCACGAACGGGCTGGTGCCAGCATGATATTCGGTCCAGGGCAGCAGGCAGACCAGCAGAATGACCGAGCCGACATAGAACAGGGCAATGCGCCAGATCACACTGTTGACGGCGCGCGGGAGGATTTCACGGGCATCCTCGCATTCGCCTGCGGCTGTCCCCAGCAGCTCGATGCCGGAATAGGCGAACACCACGCCCTGAAGCAGCATGAGGGCCGAAAACAGTCCATGCGGGAAGATACCGCCGTTTTCAGTAATCAGGTGAAAGCCTGTCGTGTGGCCGGCCACCGGCATGCGCGTGCCGAGAATGAGGGCGCCTGCAATCAGGAAAAGCGTTAGTGCTACGACTTTGATGAGGGAGAACCAGAACTCCATCTCGCCGAAGTAGCGCACACCGATCATGTTCATGGTGCCGACGATCGTCAGTGCTACAAGAGCGAAAACCCATTGCGGAATCGGCAGGAAAACCGCCCAGTAATGCATATAGAGGGCAACGGCCGTGATATCGACGATGCCGGTCATCGCCCAGTTCAGGAAGGACAGCCAACCCGCCATATAGGCCGCGCGCTCACCGAGGAATTCGCGCGCATAGGTCACGAAGCTGCCGCTGGTCGGGCGATACATGACAAGCTCGCCCAGTGCGCGCAGGATCAGAAACGAAAAAACGCCGCAGACTGCGTAGATGATGGCAAGAGAGGGGCCAGCCATCTGAAGGCGTGAGCCTGCTCCAAGGAACAGTCCTGTACCAATGGCACCCCCGATAGCGATCATCTGGACATGACGGCGTCCGAGATCCTTGTGATAGCCTTCCTCGCTGATGGCCCCTGTCTGATGGGTCGGGGTGTGATCGGGAGCCGGGCTTGTCGTCATCTGCGCGTCCTGAGAAGTCGTCTGGGAAGGTGTTCGGTGAAGCTGAAGGGGCGTGACGAGAGGCGGAGGCCGGGTGGGCCTACGCTTCATGCGCGGCAGCTATGTGTCTCATGCATGGAAACATAGGCGAAAGTCGCCACATTGCCAACGCGGATTGATTGCATGGGTGAAACTGGGCTGTTGACTGTGCCTTCAATGCCCCGGCGGAACGGCCATGCAGGCCATTCCCTGTCCGGAAAGAGTTGAGCAGGCTTCGGCGGCTCCAACGCGGCTGATCCCTGTCAGGCGCGCGCGCCAGACAGTGGTGCCATGACTTGGTGTAGGGTGGACTTCGATTCGAGCAGACTGAAGCGGTGTGAAAGCTGCCTGCCGTGCCATGGTAGCGGCGAATTTCGCCTGTCCGATACTGCCAAAGGCCCCTACCTGAACGGCCCAGGACCCATAGCTTCCTGGCCGGTGATAGCCCACGACCACTGTGGTCGATTCCGTAGGTTGAACCGGAAGCGTATGCGGCGTCTGCATGACGGGAGGCGCAGGGAGAGGACGGGACGCGACCGTGGCAGAGGGCGGAGGGAGCTGAGAGGCCCCAACAGGCTGGATGGCACAGGGGACGTTCGGATCGTAGGCGTCGTCCGGATTGCAGGGCACGGCACTGGGAGCGGCGATCGGTTCTGCAATCGGTGTCTGGGCCGCAGCGCTCGTGACATGTCGGCTTGCCCAGACCTGCTCGACGCTGCGCGAGGCCGTCATGACGGGCGCAGGAGTGCTCCGGGCCGCTGGCAGTCCGCCATAGGAGGCTCCGGACTGGGAGGCATTCAACTGATCGGCGCTGGCATAGGTGGCCAGAGGGCCTGTCATGGCAATCTGCGTGCCCAGATGAGGTGTGATGCTTGCAACGTAATTGACGGTTTCGTTGGGGAGTTGGCGTCCCTCGGAAAGGTACTCCTCAAGTCGCTGCGGCCCTGCATTGTAGGCCGCAAGAAAGGCCGGGGCTCCGTATTTTCTCGCGAGGATGCTGATATAGCCGGTGCCGGCCATGATGTTGTCATGAGGTTCGTAAGGGTCCGACCTCAAACCATAGCGCGAGCGCATGTCGGCGTAGGTCTGTGGCATGAGCTGCATCAGTCCCATGGCCCCGGAATGGGAGGTGATGGGCCGTCCGTCCAGAAACTGGTGGCCCCCCGATTCCTGATGGATGACGGCCCGGATCCAGTCCTGCGGAATCGAGAAGCGGCTGGCGGCCTGTAGGATGTAAGGCCGCCAAGGATCTTCGGCCGGTCCCGGTGCGCGGTAGGCCCCGCTTGAAGAATAATAGCGGTTATAAGGAGAACGCTGGGACGCGCAGCCCGCAAGGGCCGTGAGGCTCAGGATCATAGTTCCCGTCTGAAGGAAGACTTGCCTTTTCCTGAGCATCATAAACCCACTGTTAATCTTTTACGCAGATGATGAGCACTGTCCGAACGAGAAGGCAGGCAAACGGTGACGACGGAGACTCCGGAAAACGAAACCCCGGTCAAGAAGGGGGGTAAGCGCAAGATCATCATCCTTGCAGTGCTCGCATGCCTGCTTCTGACGGGTGGTGGAGCCTTTGCATGGAAGCATTTTCATCACGCGGCAACCCCGGCCGCCAAGACTGCTGCCCAGCCTGTGAAATGGACGACCATTACAATCCCGACCATTCTCTCCAATCTCGACTCCGGATCTGATCGGACACGATATGTCCGGATCGGCGCGCGGCTGGAGGTTGAAGACGGGAAGAATGCCGAAAATGTCGCCGCCCTGATGCCTCAGATTCAGGATGCTTTCCAGACCTGCCTGCATGGGATGCAGCCCTCGGAGCTTTCCGGAAGCGGCATCTATCGTTTGCGGGAAACAATGCTGGCCCAGATCACCAATATCGTGGCGCCTCTTCGGGTCAGGGATCTCTTTTTCGTAGAGGTGCTGGTTCAGTGAGCGACGACCAACAGGCCGACACCACGTTTGCAGATCAGGATCCCGGGATACCTGCGGCGGCTTTCCCGCTCGCCGGAAACGGATTTTCTGCTTTTGAACAAGGTAGCGATCAGGTTCTCAGCCAAGCCGAAATCGACAGCTTTTTTGGGAACGATTCGGCAGTCAGCGGCCCTTCGCACAGCAGCGGAATCGAACGTGTTGTCAGTACGTCTGGCATATCGTCCGAGCGCCTGCCCATGCTCGAAGTTGTTTTTGACCGTTTCACGCGGATCCTGACCACCAGCCTGCGGAATTTCACAAGCGACAATGTTGAAGCGTCCATGGACCGGCTGGGTTCCCAACGTTTTGGAGATTATCTCGAAAACGTTCCGGGGCAGGCCATGTTCGCGGTCTTCAAGGCGGAAGAATGGGACAATTACGGTATCATCGTACTGAGTTCTTCTTTGATCTACAGCATTGTCGATGCACTGCTCGGCGGCCATGTCCGAAACGATGGTCCGGCGATCGCCCGACAGACGGGCCGACATCACACAGCCATTGAACGCGCCCTGATCGAGCCTATGGTCAGAATTATTCTTGATGATCTGGAAACAAGTTTCAGCCCGCTCTGTGCGGTCAATTTTCATTTCGAGCGTCTCGAAATGAACTCACGTTTCGCAATGATCTGCCGGGCCGGGAACGGTGTGATTACCGCACGGTTCGGCATTGATATGGAAGGGCGCGGCGGGGACGTGGACGTTGTTCTGCCGCACGCTACACTCGAGCCGGTTCGGGACATTCTGCTTCAGCAGTTCATGGGAGAGAAATTCGGCCATGACGGGATGTGGGAGAGCCATCTGGCGGAGGAGCTCTGGCAAACGGATCTGACCCTTGATGCCGTTCTGGAAGAGCAAACCGTGGGTCTGAAAGAAATCATGAAGCTCGCCCCGGGAGATCAACTGGTTCTCCGCCGAAAACCTGACGCTCCCGTCACTCTGCGGTGTGGCGAACATGTTCTTTTTAAAGGGCGTGTCGGGCGAAAGCAGGGACAGGTGGCCGTCAAGATTGAAGAAGTTCTTAACCAGAAACCCGGTACTGATCGTGCCGCATCCTATAGCTGATCGGAGCATATTTCATGGACAGATTTCAGCTTGGGATCGAAATTGCCCTTTCAGTGCTGCTTCTGGTGACTATTTTTTACAGCCTTTATCTGGGGCGGGCCCTGTCCGTGCTGCGGCGTGACCGGGGCCAACTCGACGCCCTGATTTCCAGCCTTCAGTCCAGCAGCGCTCAGGCTCAGTCCGGCATTGATCATCTGCGTCAGACCACGGAACTCGTAGGTCGTGCTCTGGGCAAGACGGTTGAGTCCGGCAAGAGCCTGAAACGGGACCTGGCTATGCTCTGTGACCGCTCGGAAACTCTTGCCCAGCAGCTGGAATCTCTGCTGCCCGCCGGGCGTGTCGCAGCTAAAGCCGCGCATCGGGTTGAAGAAATGCCTGAGGAAACGTCGTTTCGTTCAGCGCTCCGTCTGAAGCCGGAGGAGGTGCGGACGATGAAACCCAGTGGCAGCAAGAGTGCGGCCGAGCGTGAGCTTCTGCGCGCTCTGCGTCAGAAGCAGGGATAACCAGGGCATGTTTTTCCGTATTCTGCATCTCGCCTGCGGCCTGATGATTGTTCTTCTCGGGGTTAAGGTTTACGCGATTGCGGGCGATCTGATGGGCGATACAGACACCCCGTCGTCCGCCCTGGCCACTGTCGCCATGGCTCAACCTCAACCTGTTGTGCCTGTAGTGGCGCCTCCTCAGGTTCAGCCTCCCAAGCCTGCTGAAACCGTTCCTTCTGCCACTGTGGCTTCTCCGAAAACCGATGATCTGTGTGCCAAAGGGGGATGCAAGGGGCCTGCACCCGCAGATGTGCCTTCTTTGGTCCAGCCAGCTGATCCTGCTCTTGCTGAGCAACTTGCTTCACGGGAGAAAGAACTGGATCGCAGGGATGCGGCTCTGAATGACCGTCAACGTCTTGTTGATGCTGCTGAGGAAGAACTCCAGCGCCGCATGACTGCGCTGGAAAATTCCCGAACTGCGCTTGAAAGCAGCGAGCAACATACGGACCAGTTGCGGAACGATGACGCGGATCGGCTCGTCAAAATCTATCAGACGATGAGGCCGGAAGATGCTGCTGCGATCTTCAACATTCTTGATTTGCGCGTTGGTGTGGCGCTCCTCAACAGGATGAACCCTCGCAAGGCTTCAGCCATCATGGAAGCAATGTCGCCTCAGCGCGCCATTCTGGCGACGCAGCTCTTGGCAAATTCCCACGCACGACCTGTCTCCCGGATGGGTGGCAACGGATGAAAAGGGCGATCCTGGCCGCAGTTCTGGGTTTTTCTTCCTTTGGAGGAGAAGTCGCCGCGCAGACCAGAACGTCCAGTGTAAAATCCGGACCAGAGAAAGGCCATGTCAGTCCTGCAACAGATGAGAAGCTGTTGCCTGATGGATGGTCGTTTCTGAACGATCCTGCTCCCCTTTTCTCGCATCCGGAAAAAGCCGTGCAGGAGAAACGGATATCAGCGCATTCTGCTCCGCTATCCGAACCTCGGCCTCAGGTTGTGAATGCGCCTTCCGTAGCGTCCATGCAGATTCCCGATGCGACCGGGCTTTGGCTGCCGCTTGGGGAACTAACGCCTGTCGCGGCCTTTCGGAACGGTCAGAATATCGTCCTTGTGGCGGCCGGACGGCATGCTCTTGATACGGCAGGCCTGTCTGGTGTCGGGCCCTTCACGTCCGTCTCCAGCAGACTTCTCCCTGATGTAACGGTTATCACCATCGGAGTGTCTGATGATCGTGATCCGGTTTTGCGTCCTGTGGGGGCGGGGTGGACGGTTTCGATCGCTTCTGACGTAAAGCCTCAGGCTGATATGCTGCTGGGGCAGGACGGAAACGCATTGACGTTCACATCGCCTGTTCAGGATGGGTTGCCACAGGTCGTGGCACTGGATGATCCGGCTTCGGGTCGGAGGCTGCTGCTGGGAATGACGCGATCGGGACGTATCGAACAGCCCATGCGCCGTCAGGGAAGCGGCTTTGCAGTTCGAAGCAGTCTGATGGGTGTGGTGGTTGCGGCTGATTCTGACGAGATCGAATTGCGTCAGGCGGCAGGAAAGCTGGTTCTGGATACGATGGGGCCGGGCAGTTTTCCTTTGATGGCGTCCAACCGGCTTCAACCCTATGGCTCCTCCCTGAGTGGCGTCAGTCTGGGATCCGGAGCACCAGAAGAACTGCGCGAGGCGCTTAGAAGGAGTGTGAATGCTGCCGCTCTGGCTTCGTCGGCTGACCGGTTTGAGGCTCGTATGCGGGTTGCTCAGGCGGCAGCGCGCGCGGGGAATGGACCGCTTCTGGGTGAAGTCATGCAGGTGGCATTACAGGACTGGCCTGAAGGCGCGGAAAAACCTGAGGCGCGCCGGTTGCAACAGATTTCGGCCGTGCTTAACCAGCGCGAAGTCTCATCCTATCTGACTGAAGATGGAGGGAGTACTCCTGAGGATCAGCTCTGGCGCGGGATGATGCGCATGCTTATGCCGCCTACCAGTCGGGCTGGGCAGACTGCATCAGGGACGCTGGAAAGCGACCATAGCCATACGGCAGACCTGATTGCGACTGGCTTGCCTGTTCTTCAGGCATATGCGGCCCCTTTGCGAGACCGTCTCATGCCGTCTGCCGCCCAGTGGGTGGCGCGATATGGCAATGAAAACGCGACGAAAATTCTTGAGCAGTTTCCAGATGATCCGCAGGTGGCTCTCGCGAAAGCGCTTCTGGCGGCTCGCCGGAATGCACCGGATGCAGAAGAGAAGCTGAAGGCGCTGTCACATGAAACGTCGCCCCTGGTCTGGCCGGTGGCGCGAGAAGCGCTGCTTCGACAGGCATTGGACAGAAAAACCCTGCCGTCGCAGGCTGTGGCCGATCAGGTTGATGGCATTTTGCCGGCACTTCGGATCGCGGGTCGGGAAAAGAATGCCCGGCTTTTGCAGATTGAGGCGCTGATGAACGGTGGCAATCTCGCAGGTGCTGCTGCGGCGATTCAGGAATGGAATCGCCTCTATCCTGACGATAGGTCCGAGGTTGAGTCCCAGAAGGCGGATATCATCCGCCGTATGGCGCAGGCGCCTTCTTCAGGGGGAAGGCAGAATATGGATGAAGTTGCGTTTCTGAAGGATGCGCTGAACGGAGCTTCAGAGAACGTTTCCTTACAGCGGGATATTCTCGATGGTCTGGCGCGTCGTTATGAAGCCATGGGGCTGCCGGATCAGGAACGGGATGCTCTGAGGAAGCTTGCGGATCTCCAGAGTGGGGCGCAGGGCATGGCCGTCCGGATCCGGCTAGCCAAGCTGGAGCTGGATATGGGAGATGCCAAGGCAGCGCGGCAGGATCTCTCGGCGTTTGCCGAAGGCTCTCCTGATGCGGCGCTGGCTCTGCCGGGAGGCAGCAGCAGTCAGTCCGTGGAGGTTGCGCTTTTGCGTGCGCAGATTGCGCTGGCCGATCATCGTTCGGATGAAGCAGCGGGCGAGCTTGCCACCATTCGGGATCCGCGGGCCTGGACGCTGCGGGCCCAGATAGCTGAAAAGGCAGGGGAGTGGTCCCGGGCGGTGGAGGCCCTGACGCCCATGCTGGACGCGCTGCCTGGGGCTGGCGAGGCGGCGAAGGTGCTGCTTTCTCCTGACCAGCAGGCTCTCATTCTTCGGATTGGCGGAGATGCGTCCAGAGCGCAGGATCAGCAGACGCTCAGAAATCTTCAGACCCGGTTTGGTCCGTCGATGAAAGGGACAGCCTCTGAAGGTGTTTTCACTCTGTTGACGGGGAGCAAGGATGGTGCTGCGACGCCACCCGTCTCGGCTGGTGGTTAATGCCCTTTCGGGGGAGGGCTGATGGGACGATGCCCTTCGAGAAAAACCCTGATGCCGTAAGCCATGAATTCCTCGAGCTTTTCTTTTGAACGGCTCGGTTTGCAATGTGTGAGGCGTCCCAGCGTCGGGCCGCCGAGTGTCATGCCGAAAAGGAGGTCCGAGGCTTCTGTGATGTCGGGAATGTCCAGTCTGCCTGCTTCGGACTGAATGGTCATCCAGTTCTGAATGGGCAGAACGCGCCCCGAGAGCTGAAACAGATCTGCGACCAGTTGCCGGACAGCGGGGTTGCGGCTCGTTTCCGTAATGACGGAGCGCAGCAGGCTCAGACGCTCATCACAGAACATGCAGGCAGCAATACTGGTCATGAGGCCCAGAAGCTGTTTTTCCATGGAGTCTGTGGGGACGGGCGTGTAGTTTATGGGAGCGAACAGCCGCTCGAGGATCAGCGTTTCGAACAGGACCTGCTTGGAGTCGAAAAACTGGTAGAGAGTTTTTTTGGACATTCCCGAGCAGGACGCGATGCTGTCCATCGACGTGGCATGATAGCCGTGCGTGATCAGGACCGAACTGGCGGCGTCGAGAATCCGGTTGCGTCTTTCCGCTTCGTCGAGCTGCGCTGGGCGGCCACAGCAGGACTGTTTCCGGTCTTCGGACTGGCTGCTCGACTGACTGGGCAAGATGAACTCCGATATTATTTCACAGACCGAATTGACGTCTGTCAAAGAAACCCGCTAGTTTCCGTCCTCGCGGGAAACTAGCGGGTTTCTGTATCACAGGATAGCGGCCGTATCATGCCTTCTTTTCAGAAAATGTCTTTGAATTGTTCTGCTGCCCTGTCTCCGGTCGGTTCGTGGGGTGGGAGGGGCAGTTTTCTGGTGCCGCTTCTGGCGCTCCCGCTGCTGGTGGCAGGGTGTCAGAAAAAAACGCCCCCTCCCCAGATGCCGCCCCAGCCTGTCGATGTGGTCACGCTCAAGACCCAGCCGGTCACGCTTGAGACGTCCCTGCCGGGACGGACGGATGCTTACGAACAGGCGCAGATCCGTCCGCAGGTGAATGGTGTCATTGTCTCGCGTGATTTCGAACAGGGTGCGGATGTCAAGGCTGGGCAGCAGCTTTTCCAGATCTATATCGCGCCGTATCAGGCCGCTTACGATCAGGCAAAGGCGCAGTTGCTGAACGCACAGGCCGTGTCGGCGCGGGCAGACGGGCAGCTCAAGCGCTATCGTCCGCTGGTGGCGGCTCATGCCGTGAGTTCGCAGGACTATGATAATACGCTGGCAACGGCGCGTGAGGCCGAAGCACAGGTGGCACAGGCGAAAGCAGCGCTGGAAGCAGCAGCCGTCAACCTGAATTACACGCATGTTCGTGCGCCCATCAGTGGGCGTATTGGTCGTACGCTTTATACGGCGGGTGCGCTTCTGACGGCGGGGCAGACCCAGCCGGTTGCGGTTGTGACACGGCTCGATCCGATTTACGTGGACGTCAATCTGGCCGCCACCGACATGTTGCGTCTGAAGCGGGAACTGGCGGATGGGCAGCTGGAGCGGAATGGCACGGATGCGGCGGTCAGTCTGCGGCTGGAAGACAACACCGAATATCCGGTGCGTGGAAAGCTCCAGCTTTCCGAAGTCACGGTAGATCCGGCAACCGGAACGCTCGTCATGCGTGCTGTTTTCCCGAACCCCGATCATCTGCTTCTGCCGGGCATGTTCGTGAATGCCCATATTCAGGAAGGCATTGATCCGCACGGTATGCTGGTGCCGCAGGTTGCGGTGGCACGGGATGCCAAGGGCAATCCTTATGTCATGGTCGTGGACGGCGAGAACAAGGTCAGCCAGCGTTCCATTCAGGTCCTGCGGACGGTCGGCGAGTCCTGGCTCGTTTCGGACGGTCTGAAGGCAGGCGAGAAGGTGATTGTGAGCGGCCTGCAGAAAGTGCAGCCGGGTGCAAAGGTGGCACCGCATGAAGC
Source organism: Gluconobacter sp. Dm-74 (assembly GCF_018256135.1). Taxonomy (NCBI): domain Bacteria; kingdom Pseudomonadati; phylum Pseudomonadota; class Alphaproteobacteria; order Acetobacterales; family Acetobacteraceae; genus Gluconobacter; species Gluconobacter sp. Dm-74. The sequence goes on from NZ_JAERLX010000003.1 coordinate 439,123, forward strand.
GCCTCCTGCACCGCCTGCGGGAAAGGCGGAGTAACCCCGCATGTCATTGTCCCGCTTCTTCATTGACCGGCCCATCTTTGCGTGGGTGATCGGTCTGATCATCATGCTCGTTGGTGGTGTCGCGATCACGCGCATGCCGATTGCGCAGTATCCGAACATTGCACCGCCCCAGATTGCCATTTCGGTCATGTATCCGGGTGCATCTGCCGAGACGGTGAACAACACGGTTGTCCGCCCGATCCTTCAGCAGATGTATGGTCTGGATCATCTCGAATACCTGTCGGCCTCGTCTTATGCGAGCGGACAGATGGAGATTGACCTGACGTTCGAGCAGGGGACGAACCCTGACATCGCGCAGGTTCAGGTTCAGAACAAGCTTCAGCTGGCCCAGCCGCGTCTGCCGGCGGAAGTGACGGCACAGGGTCTGAGCATCACGAAGGCGACCAAGAACTTCATGATGGTCGTGGCCTTCATTTCCGAAGATGGCAGCATGTCCGGGCAGGACATCTCGGATTATGTCGCGTCCAATATTTCCGACCCGCTGTCGCGTGTTTCGGGCGTGGGCGATCATACGCTGTTTGGTTCCGAATATGCGATGCGCGTCTGGCTGGACCCGTCGAAGCTCTACAATTTCGGCCTGACGGTCGGCGATGTCCAGTCCGCCATTCAGGCGCAGAACATCCAGGTTTCTTCGGGTGAGCTTGGCGGTCTGCCAGCCAAGAAGGGCATCGGGTTCGATGCCACGATCATTGGTCCGACCCGTCTGAGCACGCCTGACCAGTTCAAGGAAATCCTGCTCAAGGTGCAGCAGGATGGCAGTCAGGTGCGTCTGAAGGACGTGGCGCGGGTCGAGCTTGGGGCGCAGAGCTATGCTCTGGGATCGTCTTACAACAACCATCCGGCCGCCGCGATGGCACTCAAGCTTGCGCCAGGGGCGAACCAGCTCAAAACCGAGGCTGCCGTTCGGGCACGTCTGGGTGAACTGAGCCGTTATTTCCCGCAGGGTCTGAAGCTCGTCTATCCGCTGGATACCGAGCCGTTCATCACGCTCTCCATTCATGAAGTGGTCGAAACGCTGATCGAGGCGATTGTCCTCGTGTTCATCGTGATGCTGATCTTCCTGCAGAACTTCCGCGCCACGCTGATCCCGACGATTGCCGTGCCGGTCGTTCTTTTGGGAACGTTCGGGCTGATGTCCATCGTGGGCTACAGTATCAACACGCTGACCATGCTGGCCATGGTGCTGGCGGTCGGCCTGCTGGTCGATGACGCGATCGTGGTGGTCGAGAACGTCGAACGTGTGATGACGGACAAAGGGCTGTCACCGAAAGAAGCGGCCCGCGTCTCCATGGACGAGATTTCGGGCGCGCTTGTGGGCATCGTGCTGGTGCTGACGGCGGTGTTCCTGCCGATGGCGGCCTTTGGCGGTTCCACGGGTGTGATCTATCGCCAGTTCTCCATCACGATCGTCGCGGCCATGTGGCTGTCGGTTCTGGTGGCAATGGTCATGACGCCGGCCCTCTGTGCGTCCATGCTCAAGCCGACCCACAAGGGGCATGATCGTGGGCCCGCAGCCTGGTTCAACCGGACGTTCGATCGCATGACGAACGGCTATATCGGCGGCGTGAAATGGCTGATCCGCGTGCCGGTGGTCAGTATGATCGGGTTCGTTCTTCTGACGGCGCTCGTCGGGTTCCTGTTCATGCGCGTGCCGGGCGGATTCCTGCCGGACGAGGATCAGGGGATCATCTTCGGACAGGTCACAATGCGCAACGGGGCAACCGAAGCGCAGACGGCGGCCGTCAACCGCAAGATTACCGACTACGTTCTCAAGACCTACGGTCCGTATGTTGAATCCGTCTTCACCATGACGGGCTTCAGCTTCGCAGGTCAGGGGCAGAGTGCGGGTGCGTTCTTCATCCGTATGAAGCCGTGGGACCAGCGTCCGGGTTCTGCTCACACGACCATGACCGTGTCGCGTGAGATCATGATGCATTTCTGGATGGACCCGGAAGCGCAGATCTTCGCCGTCAATCCGCCTGCCGTGATGGAACTGGGCAATGCGACCGGCTTCGATCTGGAGCTGGAAGATACCGGACATCTGGGCCATGAAGCGCTGCTGGCCGCGCGAAACCAGATCCTGAGCGAAGCGGCGAAAAATCCGCTTCTGATGGCTGTTCGTCCGCTGGGCATGGACGATGCGCCGCAGTTCAAGCTCGATATTGATCGTGAGCGTGCCAATGCTTTCGGTCTGACGAATGCGGACATCAACACGACGATCGAAGGGGCGCTAGGCTCCATCTACGTCAACCAGTTCATGCGGAATGACCGCGTCAAGCAGGTCTATATCCAGGGTGAAGCCTGGGCGCGTATGACGCCGGAGGATCTGAACCGCTGGTATGTCCGCAATGCGATGGGGACGATGGTGCCGTTTAATGCCTTTGCCTCCGGGCACTGGGTCAACGGGCCGCAGAAGGTCGAGGACTATAATGGTCTGAACTCCTACGAAATCCAGGGTCAGCCGGCCGTGGGCGCAAGCTCGGGGCAGGCCATGACGGAAATGGAGAAGCTTCTGGCCAAGCTGCCGCGCGGCATCGGTTATGAGTGGACGGGTCTGTCGTTCGAACAGCTTGCTTCGGGTGGATCGACTGGGCCGCTTTATGCTCTGGCCGTTGTGGTCATCATGTTCTGTCTGGCGGCGCTTTATGAGAGCTGGGCCATTCCGTTCGCGGTGCTGCTCGTGCTCCCGCTCGGCGTGCTGGGTGCCATCGCATCGACGCTGGGACGCGGATTGGCCAACGACGTTTACTTCCAGGTCGGACTGCTCACGACGGTGGGTCTGTCGGTGAAGAACGCGATCCTGATTGTGGAATTCGCCAAAGCCTTCTTTGAAAGTGGCGAAAGTCTGGAAGATTCGGTTCTGGAAGCCGGACGCGAGCGTCTGCGTCCGATCCTCATGACGTCGATCGCCTTTGTCTGCGGTGTGTTTCCGCTGGCGATCGCGACCGGGGCTGGATCGGCGGCGCGTGTGGCGATCGGCACCTGTGTCGTGGGTGGCATGCTCTCGGCAACGCTGCTGGCGGTCTATTTCGTCCCGGTCTTCTTCGTGGTGGTGCTGCGTCTGTTCCGGGTCAGCCGGATCAGGGACCGGAAAGACCCGTACGCCCATCTGGACAACAAGGCGGCATCTGTCGCTGAAGGGGAGCACGGCGCATGAAGGCCCGTCTCGGACTGACTTCCGGATTTGCCGGGATGCTGATGCTCTCGGCCTGTAACATGGCGCCGGTTTACCACCGGCCCACGCAGGCCATCCAGAACAGCTACCCTGCAGATACGGCATCAAAGAACACGCCTGCGGCTCAGGCTGCGTCCAATCTCGGGTGGGAGGATTTCTTCACCGACCCGCGGTTGAAGGCGCTCGTGGCGCTGGCTCTGAAAAACAACCGCGACATCGCAGCGCAGCTTGATGCTGTGGGCGTCGCGCGCGGCCAGTACGAGATCCAGAATGCCTCGCTGTTCCCGATCATCTCGGCCGGTGGGCAGGGGATGTTCATGGCGCCATCCGACACGGCAGGTTTCTCGTTTGCGCCTGGCGTTGGTGAGCATATCTCGACCCTGCGTCTGTATCAGACGTCGATCGGGTTCTCGTCTTACGAAATCGATCTGTGGGGTCGCATCCGCAATCTGACGCGTCAGCAAAAGGAAACGGTGCTGAACAACGTCGAGAACGCGCGGAACGTTCTCATCACGACGGTCTCGCAGATCGGGACGACCTACATTCAGTGGCTGGCTGATCGCGAGCAGCTCCGGGTAACGCGTGCCACGCTGGCGTCCGAGCGCGATACGCTGCGGCTGACACAGCTTTCCTATGACAATGGCGAAACGGATGCGCTGACGCTGGCGCAGGTCAAGACACAGGTCGAGCAGGCTTCCGCCTACGAGGCGCAATATACGCGCGCTCTGGCGGATGACGAGCATGCGCTTCAGCTTCTCGTGGGCTCGCCGCTGCCTTCGACTTTGCCGGAACCGGCGCCTTTCGGATCGCAGACCATGATCACGGATCTGCCGGAGGGTCTGCCTTCGGATTTGCTGGAGCAGCGGCCAGACGTCCGTGCGGCGGAGCATACCCTGCTCGGGGCCAATGCCAATGTGGGTGCAGCGCGTGCGGCGTTCTTCCCCCGCTTTACGCTGACGGCTTCGGAAGGCACCAGTTCGCTGCAGTTCCGCAAGCTGTTCACGCCGGGTGCCGAAACCTGGAGCATCTCCCCGTCCATCAGCATTCCGCTGCTGACATGGGGGCAGAGCGAAGGGAACCTGATGATGGCCAAGGCGCAGTCCCGTCAGAATGCAGCGCAGTATGAAAAAACCGTACAGTCGGCGTTCCGTGAAGTTTCGGATGCGTTGACGGCACGGGAAACCTACACGACTCAGCAGCGCCACATGGACGAGCTGGTGGCGCAGTCGCAGCAGGCGTTCGATCTGGCCAACATGCGCTACAAGGCAGGCATTGACAGCTATCTGACCACCCTGACGCAGCAGCGCACCCTCTATCAGGCGCAGCAGAACGACATCATGGTCAAGGCCGCGCGGTTCCAGAACATTGTGACATTGTATCGCGCGCTCGGTGGTGGGTGGAGCCAGAAGACGGTTTCGCCTAAGGTGCCCGTACAAACGCACTGACCGGAGAGCATCATGCGCAGGTTGATTGTCCCAGTACTGGCCGTTCTTGCCGTTTCAGGCGCGGCCCTTGGTACGGCTGTGGCGCAGGATGCGGATGACGGTCCCAAGAAGCCGAGCATGCATGACCTGTATCACAACTCGTCGCTGCCCAAGAGCCATGCCGATTTTAGCCGGTATCGGTATCGTCCGCCGGGGGACAAGGTGATCGAGCAGCCGGATGCCTTCCGGCTGCTGTTCCAGACGAAGGACGGTCAGCCGGACGGCTATGCCGAACGGCGGGGAACGTCAGTCTTTTATTATGACCGCTACGGCAAGCTGCGTCAGATCCAGCCTCTGCCGGAGGATGAACCGGTCAACTGAATGCTCTCTTGATAAAAGCCGCTCTGACCTGTCAGGGCGGTTTTTTTATTCAGGGTTGCGGGCCGGATGCCGCTCCGGCAGAAATTTCGGGTTTCCAGAGCCGGTATCCGTTTGCTGCCAGCACGACAAAACCGGCATAGAGCAGGGCTGTCGGATAAAGGCCACGGCTGATGAACAGGGCCACATAGGCGCTGTCCACCACGATCCATAGCAGCCAGGTTTCGCGATAGCGCATGGTATCCCAGTACTGGGCGAGAATGCTGTAGGCCGTGAGAGTGGCGTCCATGATGGGGGTGGGATCGTTGGTGAAGCGGGCAAGGACGAACGCCCAGACAGCACTTCCCGTCGCGCCGCAGAGCAGCCCTTTCAGAAGTGTGGGGCGTGTCGGACGGCGGACTTGGATCCTACCATCCGGTTTCGCCATCTGGCGCCAGTGCTGCCAGCCGTAGACGACATACAGGCAGAATGCGATCTGAAGCCCGGCATCGGCGTACAGCCTAGCGTGAAGGAAAATCCAGGAATACAGCCCTGTCGCGGCCAGAGACACGGGCCAGCAGATCATGCTGCGCTGCGATGTCAGCCAGACGGCCAGCGCGCTGAGGACGGCGCCCAGAATTTCGATCAGGGACATGGCGCCGTCTGGAGAAGATGCGTCAGCTTGTACAGGAACTGCTGGCCTGTGGGGGACGAGAACCAGTGGGCGTGGCCCAGAAGATAGTCCGTATAGGCGGCTTTTACCCCGGCTCTGTCGTGAACGAGTGTTTCGTAATACGCGACTTCGGACAGGGCATATTCGACGTGAACGAGAGGCAGGAAAAGCGGCACCAGACGGCGTTCTTCCGCCGAAAGGGCATAGTGTGTCCGATAGCCTGACAGGAAGGCTTCGAGGCGGTCGAGACTGACAGGACAGTTGTTTTCGGGATCGAGCCACGCGATAGCGGTGCGCTCGATGGCGACAGCGAGGTCGTAAGCGACGCAGGTGCGGTCCGACATGCCGAAATCAAGAATACCGCAGACCTGCGCTTCCGGTCCGGTGCCGGTCCAGAACAGGTTTGACGGGTGCCAGTCGCCATGGCCCCAGCGGGGCTGGAATGTGCCGAGATGTGGCTTCAGTCGTTCATGAAAGGGCAGGAGGGCCTGCGGGAGATCGTCGCGCCAGCGGTGGTGTGTCAAGGCTTCGGCAAGCCCGGCCTGATGTGGGAGCCAGCGTTCCAGCCCGGTCATCAGGTCGGAAGATGTGATGACCTCGAAGGTGGAGAGGAGCGGGCGGCGGGAAGGGCGCGCAGGGGCGTCGAAGCTTCTGGACGCCGCGTGAAGCTGGCCCAGACGCTGCCCGCCGGAAAAGGCGTGTCGGGCGTTGTGGAACGGTTCCCAGGACTGCACGGTCTCGTACAAATCATGGCCGGGCATGATGGAAAAAACTTCGTAGGCGGATCCGTTGAGATCGAGTGCAGCCTCCCCGCTTTTGGTGCGCCATGTCTGGCCGACCGGCACGCCCTGTTCAGCCAGATGTGTGATGAAGCGGTGTTCTTCCGCAAGGGCTGTCGCATCGCGCAGGCAATGATCGTGGCGTTTGAGGAAAACGCGGCTTCCATTCTCCAGCAGAACGACGCCCGTGGAGGAAAAGGGGCGTCGTCCGTGCCAAATGACCTGTCTTGCGGGGGAAGGAAGCGGAAAACGGGAGAGGACATTGCGAGCCTCTGCGTCGGACAGTGCGGGCCAGTCCCGCCTGCTTTCGGGACCATTGACGCCGAACTGTCCGGAAGCCTCCGCCATGCTCAGAACCCCGTCGAAGCGGTGAACAGGGCCGCAAACCCGCCACCGATGAAGTAGCTTGGGGCACTTCCGGCGATGGTAGTGCCATACACGCCGGTTGTGTCTTTCGCATTCATGGTCGGGCTCGCCACGCCGGAAAGATAGTGTTCGTTCGTGATGTTGATGAAGTTCATCCGCAGGGTCGGTTGATGCAGATGGATATGGTCCGAAAAGCGGTAGCCGATGGCGAGATCGCCGGTCGTGTGATCCGAAACGCGCTCGTCGTTCGTGAACGTCGCGTACTGGTGGCCGGTGTAATGCACGGTGGCGACACCGAAGATATGCCCGTCATCGTAGCTCAACCCGGCCGCGGCCTGAAGCGTCGGGCTGCGCACGGCGATGCGGCCACGGGTGCGCAGCAGGTCGCCGCCCGACATCAGGTCGTTGTCGATCGTGGCATGCAGGTACTCGCCTGAGACATAGGGGCTGAAATGATGCCAGGGGCGCAGGCCGATTTCCACGTCCACGCCGCGTGAGGTCTGGCCACCCGCATTCATCGTCGTGCTGACAATGGAGCCGTTCTGGACGGCCTGCGTGGAAACCTGGCGGTTGGTGAAGTTGTAGTTGAACAGCGTCAGGCTACCGATGATCCAGCGCCCCGTGCGGCGGTATCCCAGTTCTTCGGAAATGGAATATTCGTTCCGGACGTCAGCCGATCCGGTTCCGTACATTTCGCCCGAAGAGGGGTCATAGGTGTTGTACAGCGCGCTCTGGTCCGGGGCGCGGAAATTGGTCGTGGCGTTGAAGAAGATCTGGTTTTCCGCGTCAATGCGCCAGCGGACGCCAAGGCGGGGCAGGGGCTCCATGCTGTTGGAACCGACATGATATTGCGGGCCCGGCATGCTGTTCGTGCCATCGCGGCTCATCATGACGGCCTTGAACCCGAGGTCTATGGCCAGATGGTCATGCAGCAGAGACATGTGGTCGCCGATGAACAGCGCGTTGGTCTGTGAAATGGTGTGAAAGCTGCCGCCCAGAAGGCGTTCGCCGTTGGACAGGCGGATCACGTCGCGGCCGTTTTGCGCCCAGATGTCCGGCGCATAGCCGTTGGTCTGGACCGCCGTGAAGGGCTGCTGCTCGTTGTCGTCACCGTAATCGTACCAGTACCCGAGGACGAAATCGTTCCAGTCGGTTTTATAGTGAAGCGCGCTGGTAAAGCCCGAGCGGTAGCTGCGCTGGGTGTAATCCGCGCGGACCACGCCCACGCCGTCCTGCGCGCCGGGGAGGTTCAGCGTGTCCGACAGGGCCTGCGTGCCCTGATAGAGTCCGGTTTCGGACAGGGTGCTTCCGCCCGGCCAGTTGCCATAGGCAAGCTGCGCGTAGGGTGTGACGTCCAGCGTCAGATGGTCGGTCAGGGTCAGATGGACCGGAGCGCCGCCATAAAGTGTGCGCTCTCCGTCCCGCCACAGACGCCAGTAATTTGCGCCGTTTTCCGGATTGCTGCTGTCATAATGGGCCAGCAGGTTGTTCTGGCCTTTGATCCCGTCCGATTTCCATGTGTCCATCGTGGGCTCGGGATACCAGCTTGTGATGGTTGTGTTGAAGGTGCCGATAAGGCTGGCGCGGTTGCCCTGCCCCCATTCCTTGAGAAACTTGAAATCGACATGCTGCTTTTCGTCGCGTCCGGGCCCGCGCCAGTTGTCGGTCGCGCCGTGGGAGTAGGAGACGAAGCCGCGGATTCCAGTATGGGCGATATCGCCGGTGTCGAGGCGGATGAATTCGCGGTTGGTGTTGTAGGATCCGTAAGACACGCTGGCGTCGCCGCCTGCTTTTTTGGCAGGGTCGCGGAAGGTCAGGTTCATTAACCCCCCCGCGGCGTTCAGGACCGGGCTGTCCAGATCGGCCGAGCCCTGCGACAGGGCAATTTCCTGATAGTTCTCACTGTCTGCGAACTGGCTGGGCGTGCCGGAATAGGCGGCCACATCGTTCAGCGGCATGCCTTCGAGCACATAACCGATGGCGCTGTTATCGAGCCCTCGGACGGTGATATCGGTATTGGGAGAAAATCCCATCGGATCGGACGAGGATACATTGGCGCCGGGCAGCATGGACGCGAGCTGAAAGGCCGTGGCCATCGGGGCCTGTTTGGAAATGAAATCCTGACTGACCGTACTGACGGATTTCACGCCGTCCTGCAGATGGATCAGGCCGCCTCCCGGCTGGTTTCCGGGGGCGCTGTCCGCAAGCCGGTGAACGACAATATGTTCGGCTGGTGCCGGGCGCGGTGCAGTCGCGGCCGAAGGAGCGGGTGCTGTGTGATGCGTTGGCGATTTGGTCGTATCGGCCGCGTGGGCGACGGACAGGCAGACCGTGGTGCCGATCAGGGCGGGCAGGATGCCATGATACCGCAGGCGGGGGACCGCAGAGTCTCCGGAGTGTCCGTGGGCCATGATGGAAAACGCCTCGCCTGCAAGCAATGAAAGTTCAGCGCTGGCAGGAAGGGTTCAAGCTGCTGGCTGGCGGGTTCGTGAAAATGCGTCCGGCAGGCAGCGACCACCATCCCTCCGCCAGTGTGAACTGGATCAGGTTCAATGGGTCACTGCGCCCTATGACGGACAAGCGTCATGCCAGCAGAATCTCAGCCCCTTGTCGGGGCTCCCCACGGTGAAACGTCAGCAATCCTCCGGGGACGGAAAATTGTCAATATGAGCAGATTCTGTCAGGGCCGTGCAGGGGAAGTGTTGCAAACAATTTCGAGAGTATTCTTCATTCTTTATTAATAACGACATGTATAGTTTTCAAAAAACATCACGCCAGTGCCTGAACGGGGCGTGAGACCTGAGGTCAATAAAGGCGATCATGCTCAACTGGATTGAAAAAACGGCCTATGTCCGGCAGAAAATCAAGGTGCTGTTTGCGCTTCTTGTTCTGATCGCCGTAGTACAGTTTGCTGTCGAACAGCTTTGCGATCGTCTGTTTGTTCATTACCAGCATGAACAGATGCTGTCGCAGTGCATGGGGCTGCTGTTTCAGGTTGGACTGACACTTCTGATCGCCCGGTTCGCCATTCATGTGATTGCCGTACCGTTCGAGCAGATTACGGCGGCGACGGAGAAGGTCGCGGCTGGTGCTCTCAACATCACCATTCCGTGCCTTCATCACCATGACTGTGCGGGGCGGCTGGCACGCTCTCTCCAGTTGTTCCGGGAGAACAGTCAGAAACAGTTGGCCCTTCAGGAAAATTCGGCGGAAGAAGCGCGCGGTGCGGCGCAGATCCAGAAGGAACTGTCCGGCCGCAGCGAGCGGATTCGCCGTGTGCAGGATGAGACGATCGGAACCATCTGTGCCGGGCTGGAGATTGTGAAGGAAGGTGATCTGACCTTCATGTTCGGCGACGGTTTTCAGGACCGGTTCGAGGAATTCCGGCAGAATTTCAACACGCTCATCCAGATCTATCGGACGGCGATCGCCAAGATTTCCGATGCGACTTCCGTCATCGCTAACGGAACCGCCGAAATCGCCTCCGCTTCAACAGAACTGAGTGGACGGACGGAACGTCAGGCCATTACCCTGGCCCAGTCTGCCGCCTCCATTAACAGCATCACCCAGACGGTCGGCAAAACGGCGCGTTCTGCGGTGAGGGCGCGTGAAACGGCTCTTGAAACGCGGGGGCAGACCGTCGTGGTTTCGGAGATCATGCATTCGGCCAACCGGGCCATGGGCGAAATCCGGACGTCGTCACGACAGGTCGAGAGCATTCTGGGCCTGATTGAGGAAATCGCGTTCCAGACCAATCTTCTGTCGCTGAATGCCGGGATCGAAGCAGCCCGCGCGGGAGAGGCCGGTCAGGGTTTTGACGTTGTGGCCAAGGAAATCCGGGCGCTTGCGCAGCGCTCCGCAAAATCGGCGCAGGATATCCGCAACATCATCACGTCTTCGGGCCGACAAGTGGAAGAGGGTGTCCAACTCGTCGGGGATGCGGACCGCTCGATGAAGGTCATCAGTGAGCATGTGGACGGCATCACGTTGCTGCTTGAAGACATTTCCCGCTCCACGACGGGTGAGGCCGAGAGTCTTGAGACGATCAACAAGGCCATCAACGAAATGGACCAGATGACGCAGCGCAATGCCGCAATGGTGGAAGAGGTCAATGTGGCCTGCCGGAATCTGAGCAACGAGGCGAAGGATCTGTTCGCCGAACTGTCCAAATTCCGTTTCAGCCCGGCACAGGCCGCAGGCAGGAGACCGGGGTCCATACCCCGTGAACTGGTTCCGGCGGGTTTCTGAGGTTTTTTCAGGAAAGTGAAAGACGCATTTTCCTGACATGTCTCGACATCGGAGCCGATATTCCCGACACTGACGCCCATGGTTGTCAGTCCGCTCTTTCTTTCTGCGCTGAATGACGGGGCCTGCCCATGATGGGCGGGGCCTTCCGGTCTCTGGGGCGGCGGAATTACCGCGTCTGGGCCATGGGGGCGCTGGTTTCGAATATCGGAACCTGGATGCAGATGACGACGCAGGACTGGCTGGTCCTGACGGAACTGACACGGCATGACGCAACGGCAGTCGGGATTGTCACGGCGCTTCAGCTTGCGCCGCCGCTTCTCCTGATTTTCTGGACCGGAAAAATCGCCGACAGGGTGGAAAAGCATCGCTTTCTGCTTCTGACACAGGCTGCTCTCGGTACACTGGCCATCGCACTCGGGGCTTTGGTGGTGACGGGGATGGTCAGGTTGTGGGAGGTGGATCTGTTCGCCTTTCTGAGTGGATGTGTTGCGGCATTCGACAGTCCGGTCCGGCAGATTTTTGCGGGTGAACTCGTGGGCGAGGAAGACTTGCCGAATGCGGTGGCGCTCAATTCCGTGTCTTACAATGCAGGCCGCATGATCGGACCTGCGGTCGCCGGGTTCTGCATTGCGGAACTGGGTTCGGGGTGGTCGTTCATCCTCAACGGGTTTTCATTTTACGGCGTGCTGATGTCGCTTCTGTCCCTGCGGGCGCAGGATTTGCACCGTCTTTCGGCCCGAAAGCCGGAAAGCGCGCATCAGGAAAAGCAGGATCTGCTGTCGGGGGTGCGGTATGTCTGGAAGCGCGATGACCTGCGGACCATTCTGTTCATGCTGTTTCTGCTCGGCGCCTTCGGACTGAATTTCCCGATTTATATTTCGACCATGGCCGTCAGTGTCTTTCACGTCGGGGCGCATGGTTACGGGGTGCTTAATTCAGCCATGGCGGTGGGGACGATTACGGGCGCGCTGTTCGCTGCCAGCCGCAGGACCATGAAGTTTTCGGCGCTGCCGCAAGGGGCGGTGGTGTTCAGTCTGGCGTGTCTGCTGGGCGCGCTTTCGCCTGGATACTGGGCTTTTGCGGTCACGCTGGTCATGGCCGGCATGGCGTCCCTCACGTTTACGGCGGTGAGTAACAGCTACATGCAGCTTGCGACCGATCCGGGCATGCGCGGGCGCGTGGTGTCGATCCGTTTTGCGGTTTTCGCGGGGTCCTCGCCGCTGGGGGCGCCGCTGGTTGGGATGGTAGCCAATTCGCTGGGGCCGCGCTGGGCGCTGGGTGTGGGGTCTTTGTCAGGGATTCTGGCGGCAGGGGTGGCGCTGCTTTATCTGCACCGTACACAGACGGATAAGGAAACGGTGTCCTGATGAGGCGCTGGGTTGTGAGCGGGCTGACGTTTGGTGCGGTTCTGCCGGGTCTGTTTCTACTCTGGATGGGATTCGTGGCGTTTCGCGGAGTATCGGCTGTTCCGGAGCGGTCTGAAATGGCGGTTATTTTCGGGACGGCGGTGACTGCGAAAGGCAAGCCCCGCCCAGCGTTGCAGGAACGGTTGCAGGAAGGACTGCGGCTCTGGCGCGCCGGGCTTGTGCGGACTGTCATGGTGAGTGGTGCGATCGAGAGCGGCAATCGTCGCGACGAAGCCCGGATCATGGCGGACTGGTTGATGGTGCGGGGTGTGCCGGAAGCCGCGATCATTGTGGATTCGCACGGGAACAATACCTGGCTGACAGCCCTCCATGTTGCACGCCTGCATCCGCAGGGGGCGGTCGTGGTCACGCAGTGGTTCCATGTTCTGCGGGCGGAATGGGCGCTGGGCCGGGCAGGTGTGTCGGCGGTATCGGGTGCGGCCCCGTCACGGTTCCGGCTGGCGGAGCTTTGGTATCTGTTTCGGGATTCCGTGGCGCTTCCGGTCTACGTCCTGACGAAAGCGCCGCCCGGCTGACTCAGTAGGGAACGCCGATCTGTTCGATGGCGGTGGCGAGCGAGGGCGCCAGAGGCATCATGGGAGCCAGTGTGGACTGATAGGCGTGATACAGATCACCCTTGCCCTTGTAGATCGTTTCGGTGGGTTCGCCTTCGGGGCTGACTTCGTTGAACCAGCTTCCGAAATCCCGGTCGATCAGGGTTGTGTCGATATAGTCCCAGATCGTGCGGTACCAGTGCTCGTAATGGGGGTTTCCGGTTCGCTTGTAGAGGTTGATGGCGGCTGTCAGCGCTTCGGCCTGAGCCCAGTGAATGCGGCTGCGATTGTGGGGCGCGTGCTCCCAGTTGATTGTGTAGAGCATTCCTGGCCGGCCATCGGCGTTCCAACCAGTTTTCATGCCCGTTTCGAACAGTGCCTGCGCGTCATGCAGCATCCAGTCCGGGGCCTCCAGCCCATGACGGAGCAGGGCGGCTTCGAGCTTTAAGGTCAGATGCGCCCATTCCACGAAATGCCCCGGCGTCATGCCATAGGGGCGCAGGTCGTCATTGGGTTTGTTGCTGTGATAATCGCGCATGAGGGTCCAGTCGCGATCGAAATGCTCCGGCATGGCGAAACCCTGCCCGGCAGCCAGTTCATGCACGAAGCGGGTGACGATGCGCCGGGCGCGGTGCAGCCACTTTACGTCTCCGGTGACGTCCGCCAAGGCCATGAAGGCTTCGGTGGAGTGCATGTTGCTGTTTGCACCTCGATAATTTTCCTCGTCCGACCAGTTCGGCGCGAAGCTCTCGCGCATGACGCCTTCGCTTTCGCTCCAGAAATGGGTGTCGATCTGATGGGTGGCGTCTTTGAGCAGTTCGCCTGCGCCCTCCGCTCCGATCAGGACGGCGGAAGAGGCGGCAAGGGCGACGAACGCATGGAGGTAGGCTTGTTTGCGGTCATTGTCCTTGTCCGCGAAATGTTGCCAGCCGCCATGGGCATCATCGCGGAAGTGCGTACGCAGGGCGTGAATACCGTGTGTGACCAGCGGTGCGCTTCCGGGCAGGCCCTGAAGCTCGGCTAAGGCATAGGCATGGACGCAGCGTGCGGTCAGGGTGGCTTCGGGTTTGGCATTTTCGGGGAGGGTGCCTTCCAGATCCAGTCCCGCAAAGCCTCCGTCCACGCATCCACCTTTGCTGAAGTCCAGAAGGCGACGGCCCTGCATCTCCAGCCAGGCCCGGTGTGAGGGGCGGCGGATCCAGCTGTCACGGCTGAGCAGGGTAGGCGAAAGGCGATCGGTCATGAGGCACTCCGGGCAGATCGGCGGATTTGGGCATCAGGACGTTTCAGACGGGCCGGGGTTCCAAAGTGGCGAACACGCAGACATGAACCTCACGAAGATGCGCATCGATGCGGATGTGGCTTGCGTCGCGCGATGGGTTTGCCGATACATGAGTGTATGACTGAGCGTTCTTCGATCATTGTCGCCCCCAGCCTTCTGGCTGCTGACTTTTCCCGCCTCGGGGAAGAGATTGCCTCCATTGCGCGTGCGCCGTGGCTCCATCTTGATGTGATGGACGGGCATTTCGTGCCGAATATCTCGTTCGGCCCTCCGGTGATTGCGGCATTGCGCAAGCATACGGACGCGAAATTCGACGTGCACCTGATGATTGATCCGGTCGATCCGTATCTGGAAGCGACGGCAAAAGCCGGTGCCGACCATATTACGGTCCATGTCGAGAACGCGCCCCATCTGCACCGTTCGCTTCAGACCATCCGCGCGCTGGGATGCCGTCCGGGTGTGGCGATCTGCCCGGCGACGCCTGCCGTGGCGTTGTCGGAAGTTATGGATCTGGTGGACATCATCCTCGTCATGACCGTCAACCCCGGGTTTGGCGGACAGAGCTTCCTCGATAGCCAGCTTGCCAAAATCAGAACGCTGGCGGAAATGATCCGCAAGAGCGGTCGTGAGATCATTCTGGCCGTGGATGGCGGCATAGACCCACGCACGGCGCCGCGCGTTGTCGAAGCCGGTGCGACCATGCTCGTCGCAGGTTCGGCGATTTTCGGAAAAGAGGACCGGGACGCGGCGATCCGGGCGCTTGAAGGACCGTTCGTGGAACAGACGCCCGGATGACAGGCAGTCCCTGGCTTCGCGGTCTGCGTCTCTCTCTTGCCCGTCTGCCGTTTGGCGCGCCTGCCCCTGAAGGGCCGGTGCATGTGTTCCGTGATCCCTGGAAAGGAGATGCGGAGCAGGGTGCGCGCCTGATTGGCGGGAAGTTCCGTTTCGACCGGCACGATTATGTTCTGCCCAGCGGCAACTGGGAGCGGGGCCCTTGGCCTGAACCGGCGCGGGAATGGCTGCATGGGTTCGGCTGGCTGCGGGACCTGCGGACGCTCGGGAGCGACAGGGCACGCCTGACTGCGCGCGGACTCGTTAGTGACTGGCTGGCGCACCCGCCGACCGATCCTCTGGTCCGCGACGCCTGTGTGACGGGATCGCGTCTGGCGTCGTGGCTGTCGAACCATGAGTTCTGTCTGGCATCCGCTGATCCGCGACTTCAGCAGCGTTTGATGGAGCGGATGCTGGTGGAGGGGCGCACCATTGCGGCCCTTCTGCCGCTGCCGCCGCAGGGCGCGCGTGGGTTGATGGCCTTTCGGGGGCTTCTGGCCGCGGCGATGGCGATGCCGGAGCAGACGGGATTCATGTCCCGCTTTCTGCGTTATCTACCGGCGGAGCTGGAGCGCCTCGTTCTCGCGGATGGGACCGTGATTGAGCGTAGTCCTGAGGCGCAATTTCTGGTGGCGCGTGAGCTGGCGGAAATGTCCGTCATGTTCCGCACGGCCCATGCGAGTGTGCCGCCGTTTATCGACCGGGCTCTGGACAAGGTCTGCCCTGTTTTGCGGGCCATGCGGCACGGAGATGGGGGGCTTGCGGTCTTCAACGGGGCGAACGAACGGCACAGTGCGGCGGTGGAGGATGTTCTGGCGCAGGGATCGCGCCAGAAGCTGATCGCGCCTGCCATGCCGCAGGGCCGCTTTACGCGGCTTGCGCTCGGGAAATCGCTGTTGATTGTCGATAGCGGACCACCTGCTCCGGCGGGTTTCGATACAACCGCCCATGCCGGAACGCTGTCTTTCGAGTTCTCGCATCAGCGGCACCGTCTGTTCGTCAATTGCGGCAGTGCCGTGATCGGGGCGTGGCGTGACGCCATGCGGAGCAGTGCAGCCCATACGGTTCTCGTCGCGGATGGTCTGTCGTCCGCGGATTTCGGACCTGATGGCGGTATGACGCGCCGTCCCGTCACTGTCTCCTGCGACCATCAGACGGACGGAAACGCGCACTGGCTGGACCTGTCGCATGACGGTTATCACGCGCCTCTGGGGGCGAAATGGACGCGGCGTCTGTATTTCGGTGCTGATGGTGAGGATCTGCGCGGGCAGGAACTGATCGACGGCGAACGCAACATTGATTTCGCCATCCGTTTTCATATCCACCCGGATGTGACGGTGACGCAGGATGACGAGGACATCATTCTTCAGGTCGGCGGGACGATCTGGCGTTTCAGGCAGCGCGACGGTGTCGTACGTCTGGAAAACGACGTGTATCTGGGGCGTGGAGAACGCGAAACCTGCCGCCAGATCATCATTACGCCGCAGTCGGTTGCCGAGGTTGCGGCCCCGCCTGAGGGCGACAGCACTCCCGAGTCTGAAAAACCCGCAGCGCAGAAGCCGGTCAAACGGACCCATCAGAGCGTGACATGGTTGCTCGAACGTATTCCGGAATAAGCCGTTTTGTGTCCAGGGTGTCGGCGTGAAGATCCTTGAAATCACGAATGTGGATTTTGCACTCAGGCAGTTTCTGCTGCCGCTGATGCGGGAACTGCGCGAGGCCGGGCATGATGTTCAGGGGGCCTGCGCCGAAGGGAGCCACCTAGATGTCGTACGGGCCGAGGGCTTTACGGTGCATGCTGTGCCCATGGCGCGATCGCTGTCGCCGGTTGCCCAGTATCGCGCTTTTGTCGCGCTGCTGCGTCTGATCCGACGTGAAAAGCCGGATCTGGTGCATGGCCATATGCCCATCAGCGGCATTCTGGCGCGGTTTGCCGCCCGGCTCTGTGGGGTGCGGATCGTGGCCTATACCTGTCACGGCTTTCTGTTCAACCAGCCGGGATCATGGCGCCGTCGGATGCTGTCCCTGATGCTGGAATGGGCGGCGGGACGCATGACGGATCTGTATATGACCGTTTCGCGCGAGGAAGCGCGGGATGCGCGTCGGCTGCATCTGAACCGCAACCCTATTGCCATCGGCAACGGTCGGAACCCGGAACGCTTTCATCCCGATCCGACCGTCCGGGCCAAGATACGCGAGGCGCTTGGGGTTCCGCAGGATCGACCGGTGGTTATCGTGGTGTCGCGTCTGGTGCGGCACAAGGGGCATCCCGAGTTGCTGCGGGCGATGGAAGATGTTCCGGATGCCGAACTCTGGGTCGTTGGCGAGCGTCTGCCTTCGGATCATGGGGCGGATCTGACGGCGCCGTTCGAACGCGCAGGGGAGCGTCTGGGGCCACGTCTGCGGATGCTTGGATATCGGGAGGATGTGGCCGAGCTTCTGATGGCAGCGGATATTTTCGCGTTGCCCAGCCATTTTGAAGGTCTGCCCATGTCGGTCATCGAAGCGATGCTGACGGGGCTGCCGGTCGTGGCGACGAATGTTCGCGGGCCCAGAGAGCAGGTTGTGGACAGGGTAACCGGATTTCTGGTGCCGCCGGGGCTTTCTGCTCCGCTTGCCCGCGCCCTGCGTCTTCTGGTGCAGGACGCGGCGTTGCGAGAAGCCATGGGTAAAGCCGCAAGATGGCTGGCGCTGGAGACTTATGACGAGCGTCGTATTCTCCGGCATGTCGTGGCTCTGATGGAAAAGACGGCGTCCGGGCATACTCTGGACGGTCAGAGAGCCTGAGACTATTTTGTTTTTATAATTCTCTTCGATGAATACTTGAGAATCATCTTTTTAAATCACGATCAGATATTGGTATTACTATCAGGACTAAAATACTCTGGTTATGATGACTTCGATTCTCCCGTAAACTTGTCTTTTGTTTTTATGTTGTTTTCATGAGACTGTGACCACACGCGTTGATTGAAGGCAAAGGTATTCCCATGAAGGTCGGTCTGTTTGTTCCCTGTTATGTGGACATGTTTCATCCCGAAACAGGAATTGCGACTCTGGAACTGCTGGAACGTTTCGGACTGTCCGTTGAATATCCGGTCGATCAGACATGCTGCGGCCAGCCCATGACCAATACCGGCTGCGAGCGCGAGGCCGCCAAGACGGAAGAGTTATTCGTCCGCAATTTCGGGAAATACGACTATATCGTCACGCCGTCCGGAAGCTGCACCAATCAGGTGCGCAACAACATGACGGCCATCGAACAGACCGATGCCGTCAAACATGTCCGCAGCCGCACCTATGAACTGGTTGAGTTCCTGCACGACGTTCTCAAGGTCGATGCGTTTCCCTGGGCCGAGTTTCCGCATCGTGTTGCCTTGCACAATAATTGCAACACGCTGCGGAACCTACGGATCGCCAGCATGAGCGAGCGGCGAGAAGAGTCCTTTTCCAAGCCGAAGGCGCTGCTGGGGATGGTCAAGGGCATTGAATTCGCCGATCTGACGCGCCCTGACGAATGCTGCGGTTTTGGCGGAACGTTCTCGGTATTCGAGGAAGGCGTCTCGGCCAAGATGGGTCAGGACAAGGTCACGGACCAGCTGAAGTCCGGGGCGGAATATGTCACGTCCTCCGACAGTTCCTGCATGATGCATCAGGAAGGCTGTGCGCGACGGATGGGTGCCAATCTCAAATATATCCACATCGCCCAGATCCTGAATGGAGCACGCGCATGACCGCCGAACTGCATGAAGAGCTGACGGACCCGCATGGCGAGCAGCTTGATCACGGCGCCGCTTCGTCCCGGCCTCTGAAATCCCGGATTTCGGAACCCCAGCCGCGGGGCGCAAAAATCCGTGGTAACCGGCCCGTTGACCAGTCCGAAGCCGCGAACCGTTTCATGGCCGCGACCGAACATGAAGCCATGCATGACGCGCGCCTGTGGGATTTGCGCCAGAAACGCGACAAGGAAATGCATGGGATTGAGGAATGGGAAGAGCTCCGCAACCTCGCCTCTGGCATCAAGGAACACACGCTTTCAAAGCTCGATTACTATCTCGAACTGTTCGAGAAAAACGCGACGGCCAACGGGATCAAGGTTCACTGGGCGAAGGACGGGGCCGAGCATAACGCCATTGTTCTGGAGATCCTGCGGAGCAGGGGCGTCGAACGGCTGATCAAGAGCAAGTCCATGCTGACGGAAGAATGTGGCTTCCGGGAGTTCATGGCCCACAATAATGTCGAGGTCATTGAAACGGATCTTGGCGAACGCATCCAGCAGCTTGATGATGAAGCGCCGAGCCATGTGGTGGTTCCGGCCGTGCATAAGCTGCGCACCGATGTCGCCAGCGTTTTTGCCAAAACGATCGGCTCCGACCCTGACAATGCCGATGCGCACTACCTGACGGAATGTCAGCGCGAGGCCACGCGCCCGCTGATCCTCTCGGCGCAGGCAGGGATGACGGGCGGTAATTTCGTGGTTGCGGAAACGGGGACGTTCGTTGTCTGCACCAATGAGGGCAATGCGGATCTGTCAGCCAATACGCCGCCGCTGCATATCGCGTCCATCGGGATCGAGAAGCTCATTCCCGGCCTGAATGAGTTGCCCGTCTTTATTCGGCTGCTGTCGCGGAGCGCTCTGGGGTCCCCAATTACGCAGTATACGTCGCATTTTCGCGGCCCGCGTGAGGGTGGCGAGATGCATGTCGTGCTCGTGGATAATGGGCGTTCCGAGCGTCTGGGAATGGAAAAGTTCTGGCCGGGGCTGAAATGCATCCGCTGTGGCGCCTGCATGAACACCTGCCCGGTTTTCCGGCGCAGCGGTGGTCTGAGTTATGGCGCGACTTACGCCGGGCCGATCGGGCTGATTATCGATCCGACCTTTAACGTCCATAAATATCGCAACCTGCCGTACTCCTCGACGATGAACGGGAGCTGCACCAATGTCTGTCCGGTGAAGATCAATATTCACGAACAGATTGCGGACTGGCGCAAGACGCTGGCGGGCGAGGGGGAAATCTCCCCGGTCAAGAAGGTCATGATGAAGGCGGCGGGCGAGGTTCTGGCGTCGCCTGTGGTCTATCGGGCGAGTTTGCCTCTGGGGCGGAGCGCGCTGCGGCATCTGCCGCATTTCATGCTGTACAACAAGCTCAATACCTGGGGCCGCAAGCGCGACATTCCCGAAACGCCCAAGCAGACGTTCAATGAGTGGTACCGCAAGAACCGGAAGTCGCAGGAAAAGTCGCAGGGCGAGGGAGAAAACTCATGAGCGGCTCACGCGACGCCATTCTGGGCGCAATCCGAAACAATCATATTCAGGGCGAGCATCCCCGTCCTGCCGTGCCGCTGTTTGATCAGGCAGCCCCAGCCGATCTGAAGGTTCTGTTCCAGAAGTCTCTGGAGCGCATGGGCGGGAAAATGCTCATCCCGGATGCGGCTGACCCGATGGCGCCCGTGCGGCAGGCCATCGTTAAGCCTGGGCCTGTCGTGTCCTGCGTGCCGGAGTTTGAGGGGGATATGAAAATCACGCCCCAGACCAAGCCCACGGATATCGCGCCGGTCGAATACGCCGTTCTGCGCGCGGCATTCGGCGTAGCGGAGACCGGGTCGCTATGTTTCACGGAAAAGCAGCTTCATGTGAACACGACGGGCTTTCTGCCGCAGCATCTGATCGTCCTGCTGGACCCCGCCCAGATCGTTTACAATCTGCACAATGCCTATCAGCGTCCGGAATGGTTGCAGGCCCATTATGCCGTGTTCCAGAGCGGCCCGTCAGCGACGGCGGATATCGAGGGTGTTCTGGTGCATGGTGCTCAGGGGGTGCGGTCTCTGAGCGTTCTGCTTCAGCCCTGATAAAACGGCAGGCCGCTTACAGCCAGCCGTTCGCGCGGGCGATGCGGCCGGCTTCTATGCGGTTCCGAGCGTCCAGCTTCTGGACGATTTCCGAGAAATAGTTGCGGACTGTTCCTGAAGACAGGGACAGTTCTTCCGCAATTTCACGGTTCGTGCGTCCGGCTTCGGCCAGACGGAGCATGGTGCGTTCGCGTTCGGAAAGCGGATCGGGCAGAGCGTCCCAGACGGCTTCCGCCAGATCGGGCGCAATCGCGCGCCCACCCGCGGCGACTTTGCGGATGGCGGCGGCAAGCTGCGTGATGGGGGCGTCCTTGAGCATGTAGCCGCGCACTCCCGCCTGAAGCGCGCGCCGCAGATAGCCGGAGCGTCCAAAGGTCGTGACGATCATGACGCGGCTGGGAAGATTTTCCTGAAGGATTTTCTCGGCAAGTTCGATGCCCGTGACATGGGGCATTTCGATGTCGGTCAGGACCACATCGGGGCGGTGCTCGCGGATCAGATCGAGCGCTTCGCGCCCGTCCGTGGCGCGTCCGACGATCTGGATATCGTCTTCAAGATGCAGCAAGGCCTCGAAGGCATCGAGGAGCATGGTCTGGTCTTCGGCAAGGATGAGTCGGATCATGGCAGAGTCGTCGCAGTCAGTGTGAAACCCCGGGGGCGGGGAGAGATGGTCAGGGTGCCGCCCGAGGCGGCCAATCTGGCGCGCATACCGCGCAGACCGTTGCCTTCGATGATGGTCCGGGCGGGTTGCGCGGCTTGAAGCGGACCGTCGTCTTCGAGGGTGAAGGTGTGGATATGTCCGCTGGCGTCGTACAGGAAAGTCAGGGTGCAGGTTCGGGCGTCAGAGTGGCGGATGACGTTCGTAACGGCTTCGCGCAGGGCGAGGGCGAGCACACTGTTTGGTGGGGCGTCGGCAGGAGGCTCGCGGCCTTCGAGAACGAGCGTGATGCCTGTCGTGTGCAGGGCTTTGCGGGCCCGTTCCAGTTCGCGCAGGAGAGACGCCCCGTTCATGCCGGACACAGCCTCGCGGACTTCGCGCAGGGACGTGCGGGCGATCTGGCTGATTTCGTTGATTTCCTGCCGGGCGCGGGGCGGATCGGCCGTGAACAGACGTTCAGAGAGTTCGGCCTTGACGGAAATAACGGTCAGGGAATGGCCCAGAAGATCATGCAGGTCACGGGCGATGCGTTCGCGCTCGGCGGTTGTAGCGAGCGCACGGATTTCGTTCTGGGCTTCGCGCAGTTCGAAATTGCGGATACCGAGCTGCCACTGCACCAGCGTGCCCATATAGGTGATGATGCTGAAAAAGGCGCCGGGAATGACTTCAAGCGTAGTTTTGTGTCGGAAATGGCCGGAGATGATGAGCACGACCTGTAACAGGATGACCATCGTGATGGACTGTCGCCTTTCGGGCAGGCGCGCGCACATTCCGGCGGCGAAAATACAGTAGACTTCCCAGTCGCCGTGCGTCCATGCGCAGGCATGGCCGATCAGATCGGTGAGGATGATTTCGCCATAGCCGTAATAGCGGTCTTTGCGGTAGGGCGCGAAATAGACCAGCAGGAACAGCAGCATGGCCGCTGCCGAAAACAGAACGCCCGGCAGCGTGGGGCGGTGATAGCCCAGCAGCCAAGGAACTGGATAAAACAGCAGGTAGCTCAGATAGGCCACCAGATAATGATTGAAGTGCGGCCAGGGCGTTTTACGATCCGCCAGATGGCGGGAGAGGGAATCTGCGGCCATCAGGTGAGGGTAATGGAGGCCGGTTCGCCAGGCAGGAACAGGCCGGACCGCCACAGTCGTACCGCGCTGCCAACCCATATGGCGAGGGCCGTGCCGAAACCTGCGACTTCCAGATGGTGCGGTTCGGGCAGAAGCATGGAAAGGCCCGAAATCAGGACGATGGCGCCGCCCATGAACACATGCACCGGTTCTTGCAGGGCGCGGCCCAACGGGACGTAGGACAGGCCGATGATGGCTCCGAGCATCGGATAGAACAGGTCCAGCCGGTGATGGGAATGGGTCCATGATGCGGCGGCAAAAATCCCTACGAAACGCAGGATTTTGATACGGCGCGTCAGTTTCGGGTCAACAGAGATTTCGGGGCGTCGCAGGATGAGGTCGCGGCGGGCGAAGCCGAGGACGAGAAGGATCGTCGGGATGGCGACGAGGGCGACGGTCAAGGCTATGGGCAGTTTGCCCGCCTGTGCGCCGCGCGCAGCCCAGACGGCGGCGAAGGCCAGACCTGCGCAGTCAGTCAGCAGGCCACGCCAGTTTTTGCGTTCCGTCATCATCCGCGCTGCGTCTCCGTTGGGGGCAACCTGCGTCGAGGATGCCCGTTCCGGAGGAGAAAAAACAGGGTGCAGTGTCAGGAGTCGCGGATGACATCAGTCATGACGGATGTCAGACCGGACGGAGCAGGATGTGCTTCTTCTTGCCGGACGACACTTTCAGAACACCGTCGCGCAGGTCATCGAGCGTGAAGGTCTGGTTCTCGTCCGAGACCACCACGTCATTAACGCGGCCGCCGCCGCCGCGGATCAGGCGGCGGGCTTCTCCGCCACTTGCGGCCAATCCGGCCTCCTGAAAGACGCGGAATGCGGGCAGACCTTCAGCGATCAGAGTGGCAGGCAGGTCGATTTCTGGCAGGGCAGCCTGAGTGGAGCCCTGTTCGAAGACGCGGCGTGCCGTTTCGGCGGCGTCTTCAGCCGCCGCGCGACCGTGGCAGATGGCGGTGGCTTCGGTGGCGAGGATCTTCTTGGCCTCGTTGATGTCCGCGCCTTCGAGCGCCCCAAGCCGTTCGCACTCCTCGACGGGAAGATCTGTGAAGAGCTTGAGGAAACGGCCGACATCGGCGTCTTCGGTGTTGCGCCAGAACTGCCAGTATTCGAATGCGGGCAGACGCTCGGCCCGAACCCATGTCGCGCCGTTGGCGGACTTGCCCATTTTCGCGCCCGAGGACGTGGTGACGAGTGGCGTAGTCAGACCGAAGATCTGTTTTCCGTCCGTCCGGCGGGCCAGATCAATCCCGGAGACGATGTTGCCCCACTGGTCCGAGCCGCCCATCTGAAGGATGGCGCCATGGCGGCGGTTCAGTTCGCGGAAATCGTAGGACTGGAGGATGGAGTAATTGAACTCCAGAAATGTCAGGCCCTGTTCCCGCTCCAGACGCTGCTTCACGCTGTCGAAAGCGAGCATCCGGCTGATGGAGAAATGGACGCCTACGTCTTGCAGCAGGTCAATGTAGGACAGTTTGTCCAGCCATTCGGCGTTGTTGGCGAGGATGGCGCCGCTGGACGGGTCTTCATCGCTGAAGGTGATGAACTGGCGCAGGGATTTCTCGATCCCGGCGATGTTGTGCGCGATCGTTTCGCCCGTCATGAGGGAGCGGGCTTCGTCGCGGAAGGATGGATCGCCGATTTTGGCTGTGCCGCCGCCCATCAGGGCGATCGGGCGATGGCCATGTTTCTGGAGCAGGCGCAGCGCCATGATGGAGAGCGCATTGCCGACATGCAGGGAGTCCGCTGTCGGATCGAAACCCACATAGGCGGTGATCGGTCCGGCCAGCAGGGCCTCGTCGAGGGCGTCGAGGTCGGTGCACTGGAAGATCAGGCCGCGGGCCTGGGCTTCGAGGAGGAACGGACTCTTTGGCATGGGTCGGTCTTGCTACGCTGCTGCTGAAAAGAAGGGACACGGATCCTAGCATGACCGGCGCGGGAGCGGAAATTTCGGCGTTTGACAGGGATTTGTGGAGCCGGAATCAAAAAGGCTCTCCGCGAAGGAGAGCCTTTTTGAAAGTGTCTGTCGGGATGTTTGTCCCGGATCAGTCTGCGGCCAGAGCCAGTGCCTTGCGGCCACGCATCGTGTTGACGTGGTCTTCCAGAGCCTCGCCGACGCGGTCGGCCTGTTTGGCGAAGATATGGTCGGCGTCGTCGAAGATACGGTAATCGACGGTGACGTTCTTCTGGGTGTTCAGCTTGTCCACCAGTTTCCGGATGCCGGGCTCGGGCGCCATTTCGTCCTTGCCGCCAGCGATCATGAGGCCGCCGCACGGGCAGGGGGCCAGAAAGCCGAAATCGTAGTCGTTGGCCGGGGGGGCCACGCTGATCCAGCCGCTGATTTCAGGGCGACGCATCAGAAGCTGCATGCCGACGAACGCGCCGAAGGAATAGCCCGAAATCCACAATTCGCTGGAGTTCGGATTGACCATCTGCATCCAGTCAAGGGCGGCGGCCGCATCGGAAATTTCGCCAATACCGCCGTCATAACGGCCCTGGGAGCGGCCAACACCACGCGAATTGTAGCGCATGACCGAGAAGCCCATTTTCTCGAAGCTGCGATACATCGTGTAGGTGATGCGGTTATTCATGGTGCCGCCGTGGAGCGGATGGGGATGCAGCACCAGGGCGAGCGGAGCGTTGGGTTCGCTGGAGTGGTGGTAACGACCCTCAAGCCGGCCGTCTGGGCCGGCGAACATCACTTCAGGCATAATACTCTCGCGCTGTGTCAGGCAGGATTGGAACTCTGCCGTCCGGTGGTGCTGTGTATACCGATTCGCAAAAGCCGATTTCCACCAAAATCGACATGCCATTGCGATTTCCGCCTGTTTGCCCAATCTGGAAAACATGATGACTGCGCTGAAAACCGTTCCCGCGACGACCTATCTGGACGCCAATGCCACCGAGCCGCTTCGCCCCTCTGCGCGGGACGCTGCGCTGGAGGGGATGATGCTGTCTGGAAACCCGTCTTCGGTTCATGCTGAAGGGCGGGAGGCGCGCCGCTTCCTTGAAGACGCTCGCAGCCGGATGGCAGCGGGTTTCGGGCGGATTTCCGGCGCTTGCGTGTTCACGTCCGGGGCGACGGAAGCCGATGCGATGGCGGTTCATGCTTTCGGGCAGGGGCGTCGGATTTTTGTTGGGGCTACGGAACATAATGCTGTTCTCAAGGCTACGCCGGACGCTGAGATTCTGCCCGTAAACAAGGATGGAATTCTGGATGTGGAACACCTCCGCGCACGGCTGCGGGAGAGTGGTCCGGCACTGGTCTGTGTGATGTCCGCCAATAACGAGACGGGGGTGCTTTCGCCGCTGGAGGATGTGCTGGCGGTGTGTCGCGACTCGGGTGCGCATCTGCATGTGGATGCTGTGCAGAGCGCGGGACGGGTGCCGTTCGCGCTGGGCGGGTGCAGTGTTGCGGTGTCGGGGCACAAGATGGGTGGCCCGAAAGGGGCGGGCGCGCTGCTGCTGGCGGAAGACGAGCCTATGGACGCTCTTGTGGCGGGGGGTGGTCAGGAGCGGGG